>JBCBOO010000036.1:0-32569 GCA_039821235.1 Planctomycetota bacterium | reverse complement strand
AGACCTGCTCGGCAGCGTCATCGGAACTTGGCCCAAACGCGGCGATCGCATTCTCGAAACCGACGGCGACACCACGTTCGTCTACGAACTGATGTCGATCGGTAACGAACCGCCCTGGCGATACAGCGACCCGTTCCGCGTCAAACTCCGCATCCACACCAAACTGGTCGACACCATCACATGACAGCTACCACGCCCGCCACCGTCATTCAAATCGCCGAAAGCGTCGTCGCCGAAATCAACGCCGGCAACTTTTCAAAGAAGAACCTGTCGGCCCAACGACTCTACGTTCCCGACTTCGATCTCGAAGACATGAAGGAACTGCGAGTCACCGTGGTGCCTCGCGAGGTCGAATACCTTCCACTCGACCGAGCCACAAACAAGTTCCACGCCACGATCGACGTCGCCATCCAGAAGAAGTTTTCCAAAGGCGACGCCAAAGAAATCGACCCTCTGATCTTCTTCGTCGAAGAACTGGCCGACTACTTCCGTCTCAAAAGACTAAATTCCTACGTCGCCGCCCGCTGCATCATGGTTGAAAACGCAGTCCTGTACTCCACAGAACACTGGACGCAGTTCAATCAGTTCACGAGTCTTCTGACTCTCACATTTGAACTCGCCAAGTAGCAACTCACATCGGCGGGAAGTGAATGCTCGGATGGCCAGGAGCGATTACCAGCAACAGCAATGCGACCATCGGAATCGACACGATCACCGGAAGAATGACCAACAACGGATACATCCACCATTTCATTGGCTTGCGATTCTCTACCGAAACGAAAAGATGAGCCGGTAAGAATACGAACAGTCCGTAGATCAAGATCCATTGAGCGAGCATCAATGGATTCGGACCAGACAACATGACTTCGCCGATAAACCCAGTGATGCCGTAGCAAATGAAGATGGCGAACGGCGATATCGCATAACGGCTGAGCAACCATCCGATCATCGCATATTGCGGCAAGAAAACGACGACACTGTGGAACATCACCACGTCGAGATAGTTTGCCGAAGCGGTGATGTAAACTTCGCCGATTTCCGCTCCGAAAAGCGGGGCACAGTTGGTCATCGCCGTGGTGACCGCCTCACTCAGCAACGCCATCAACGTCGCACCAAAGAAGAAGATCAAGGGGCGATAGCTCTGGAGTTTTTCACCAAACTTGCTCACCCGATTTCGCATCAAAAGCGAAACGGCACCGAACAGAGCGATCCACAGAAGGTTGACGCCCCAGATCATCTTCGCCATCACGCCAAGCTTCTCGTTTTCCAAACCGGCGAGCGTTAGAAACGTCGTCAGCAGAAATTGCCATAGAAGCAGGACGATAACGACAGCTCGCTTCACTTGCAGGTGCTCCGGTGAATTTGAAAGTGTTGGGACAAACAAGCTTATCAGCTAACGATGATTCACATCAGCACAACGGTTCGCTTCAACGCCAACCGCGTCAAGAAGAAGGCTGACCAAGCGTCGTTCAACTCACTCGGTCACGCCGGCGGAGCGATTCGCAAGACCGCGTACCGCTCGATCCGCAAACGCAAGAACCCGTCGCGACCCGGCACCGCCCCCAGTTCACCAACCGGACGCCTGCGACGTTCGTTCCGCTACGAAGTCGATCGAAGCACTCCCGGCGTCGTCATCGGCCCGGTCAACGAGATCGCTGGCCAACTTTGGAACCTCCACGAGTTCGGCGGCGTCGCCAAGAAACGGCGCAAACTCAAACGGCATCGGTTCCGAGTCGGCCAACACGGACCCATCCGAGCCATCCGGCCCGGCAAGTTCGCTCGCATCGAATTGCGAACAGCCGCCCAAGCCAACCGAGCACGCCGATTGATCGACGAAGAGAACCAACGACGGGGCGCGAGCAAACCAAGGCGATATCCCAAACGCCCATTCATGAAACCGGCCCTCGACACGCATCGAGCCCAACTCCCCAAATTCTGGCGGGACTCCGTCAAGTAAATCCCAGTCCACGGATGGAAACGAAACCCTATGTCCGCTGAAGTAAAACTCGGTCTCGACGCCGTCCTGACCATCGACGGTGCCGAGATCAAAAACGTCAAAGACTTGACGGTCTCGCTCGAAAAAGCCGAAGCCGATGCAAGCACCCGCGACAACAACGGCTGGCGAGCCACCGTCGGCACGCTCAAAGACGCGTCGATCGAGTTCACGGTGCTCAACAAGAACGGCGACACCGCCTTCGGAATGCTGCAGGGCTTGTGGTCATCCGGAACGCCAACCGACGTAGGAATCTCCGACGCCGGCGGATCGCTGACACTGACTTGCGAAGTGATGAATTTCAACGTCAATCAAAACCTGGAAGAAGTGGTCTCGGCCGACGTGACGCTAAAGCCAACGCAGTCATCGTCCGGCGGTGGGATGAATGTCGGTGGCGGAAGCCCGTGATCTTACCGTTTGCTCGGTTCACGTAATCAAGCTTTGCACCTCACCTCTCAAGACTATTTCCCATGCAAAAGTTCGTTGACCGCCAAGGTCGCGTTTGGATCGTTGACATCGACAACACCACTCTTCGCCGCGTCAAAACACTGGCCGGCGTTCGATTGCTCGATGCGGTCGATGGCGACTTGATCCCACAGATGACGCAAGACTTCCTGTTGCTCGGTGAGGTCTTGTTCGCGGTTTGCAAACCGCAAGCCGACAAAGACACCGTCGACCAAGAATCGTTCGAGTCTGGTCTCTCCGGCGACTGCTTGACCGAAGCACGCAACGCCCTCGTTGAAGCTTTGTTGGATTTCCTCCCGGAGGACCAACGCCGTCTGCTGACCAAAGCGGTGTCGCATCAACGCGAGGTGACGGCACGCGGGATGGAGATGCTGCATCGGAAGCTGGACGATCCGAAGCTGGCGGACCGAATGGTCGCGGAACTGGAAACGAATCTGGAGGTGCCCGGCTTGAACGCGGAATCTTCCGGCTCGCCGGCATCCTCGGCGTCGACCCCGGACCGCTAACGCTGCGGCAAATGTGCTGGATGGCCGACGCCCGCCGCCAGCACGATTGGCAACTCGCCAGCACGCTGGTGTGGATCACCGCCGAAGTCAATCGCGATCGCAAGCGACGTCGCAAACCGTTCAAGCCTGACGATTTCAACCCGTGCGTCACCACACGTCCCGCTCCCGCCAAAGCGTCGGTCGAACAAGTCGCATCGCTTCTCGGTGCTCACTTCACCAAAGCTATTTGCTAACAGCTAAAGGCTAATCGCTTCCCCATGAGTCAGGTCCGTGCCGGAGCCGCCTTCGTCGAACTAACGCTGAAGAACTCAGCGTTGGTGAAGGGACTGCGTTCGGCACAGAAACAATTGTCCTCGTTCGCATCATCCACGTCGATGCTTGGTGCAAAGATGACGGGCCTCGGCGTTGCGATGGCGGCACCGCTCGGCGACGGCATCCGCAAGTTCGCTGAATATGATGACGCGATCCGGCAAGTCGGTGCGATCACCGGTGCGACCGGTAAGGCGTTCGATCGTTTGAACGCCAAGGCCAAACAACTTGGAGCGACAACAAGCTTCTCCGCTGTCGAAGTCGCCAACCTGATGACGGAACTTGGTCGTGCCGGTTTCGACCCGCGACAAATTGAGGACATGACCGGCAGCGTCATGAACCTTGCCCGAGCGACCGGCACCGACGCCACGCTCGCATCAGGCATTTTCCCCGCGGCGATTCGCCAATTCAACATGGAAGCCGGTCAAGCCCCACGAGTTGCCGACGCACTGACAGCCGCCGCCAACAAAAGTTTCAACAGCGTCGAGTCACTCGGCGAAGCATTGAAATACGCCGGCCCCGTCGCGGCAGACGCGAACATGAGCCTCGAAGAAACGCTCGCGATCCTGGGAACACTTGGCAACGTCGGCATCCAAGGTTCATCCGCCGGCAACGCACTGAAGCGATTGTTAACGCTATCCGCTGCGGAGTCCGAGAAGTTCCAGAAGGTTTTCGGTGTCGCCACAAAAGACGCCGCCGGCAACGCTCGACCGCTCGTGGATGTGTTGGGCGAAGTCGCCGAAGCCACCAAAGACCTCGGATCGTCCGACCGTGCCGCCAAGTTCAACGAAGTCTTCGGGATGCTGGGCATCACCGCCGCGTCCGCAATCGGAAAAACGGTCACGGACACACGTGAGTTGCTCGGTGAACTCGAAGGTGCCGGAGGCATCGCGAAACGAACCGCCGACAACATGGAATCAGGACTCGGCGGAGCCTTCCGCGTTCTGGCCAGTTCGTTCGAGGCGGTCCGCATCGCGATCGGTGAAGCTCTCGAAAAGCCGATCCAACGACTAACCGAGAACCTCTCGTTCGCCGCGTCCGCCATCACCGATTGGATCGGCGAAAACAAACGTGCCGTTCAAATCGCCGCGTTGGTCGCAGCGGGCGTCGTCGCCGCTGGTGCCGCGTTACTCGCGATCGGATCAGCCGCCGCCGCAGCATCCGTTGCCGTTGGCGGGTTGCTTGGCAGCTTCTCCGCGATCGGTAGCGTGATCGGCATGGTGGGTGCAGTCGTCGCAGCACTGCTGTCACCCATCGGCTTAGTCGTCGCGGGCGTCGCGGGACTTGGCATCTATCTCGCCAAGACCTCTGGCTTGCTCGCCCGCGTGTCCGCGTTTTTCAAAACCGCATTCGCTCAAATCGCAGTCGATTCCCAGGCCGCCTTCAAAGCCATCGCCGCATCGCTCGCTTCGGGTGACATCACCGGCGCGGCCAAAGTCATGTGGGCGTACTTGAAAGGTCTTTGGAAACAAGGCGTCGCCGCATTGTCAGACGCATGGGACCAACTGTCAGCAAGCCTCGATGGATTCGCTGGCGGCTTGTTGTCGGCAGTCGGCAGTTTGCTTCGCAGCACGCTCGCTTGGGCAAGCGAAAACCGCACCGCGATCCTGACCGCTGTCGCCGGTTTCGCCGCAATGAAGATCGCCGCCACGGGCGTCGGAGCCGCAATGATCGCTCTCAAGGGCATCACGCTCGGACTGTCGGTTGCATCCAAAACACTCGCCGCGACATGGGCGGTGTTGAAAACCATCGGTGTCGGCATCAAAGCCGTCTTCATCGGCTTGGCCGCCGTCAAGAAGATCAACATCGCACTCGCCGGAGTCTACGCCGCTGTCACCGGCGGACTATCGGCCGCGTTTGGTCTGCTCACCGGAGCCATCAGTGCCGCGGCCGGTGCCATGGCGTTGCTCTTCTCACCGCTGGGCCTCGTCATCGCTGGCGTCGTCGCCTTGGGTGCGTACTTCCTCCACACCTCCGGTGCGATCGGTAGCTCGATCGAATTCCTCAAAGGATCCTTCCAAAAGTTGAAGGCCGATACGATGGCCGCGTTCGGTGCCATCGCCAACGCCCTGCGAGCCGGTGACATCAACGCCGCCGTCGATGTGCTGTGGTCCTACATCAAACTGCAATGGACCAAGGGCACGACCTGGTTATCGGGCATGTGGTCACGCTTCACCGCTTACCTTTCCGACGCTTGGGGCGACGCGGTCTACAAACTGGCCGATCAACTGATCCAAGGATTCGGTGGACTACGAGCGATCTGGAACTCCACGGTCAGTTACCTCGCCGACGGTTGGACGATCCTGACATCCGCCGTCCAGAAAGGCTGGAACAAAACAGTCGGGTTTCTGAAAAAGGGGTTCCTCAAACTTCACGAATTGGTCGACATCGCCGGGGACGTCGCAATCCAAATTGGCGGCGTACTCGTCAATGCCTTGGCGGGTGTCGAAGGAGCCTGGGTGGAAACGATCGACTACCTCGCCGATTCATGGGCCGTGTTCGTTGGCGAAGTCCGCAAAATGTGGAACAGCACAGTCGGGTTCCTGCGCAAGGCATGGGTCAAGCTGAAATCCCTGTTCGACGACGACAACAACGTCGAAGCCGAAGTCCGCAAAATCGACAACGAAACCAACGCCAACAACCAAGCCGAGGAAAGCAAACGCCAAACCGCGATCGCCGGCCGAGCGGAAAAGCGTCGCAAACGCAAATCAGAAATTGAAGCGAACCGCAAAGCGATGCAAGAAGACTTGCAACGCCAACTTGACCAGCGCAAAAAGTCGCGCGAAGGCCAAGACCTCGACGCCGATTACGCAGCCATCGACGCCGAGACCGAACAACAAAACGCCGGCGTCGATGCCGAGCGTGACCGTCAGTTCGCCGACAACGCCGCAGCGAACGATCAACGCGTCGCGGACACCGAAGAATTCACCGCCGGCGTTCGCGATTCACTCGATCAAATGCGAAGTCAGGCGAAAGCCGACGCCGCAGCCAAACGAGTCGAACGATCCCTCGCCGAGGCCGACCGTAAATCGAAGGTCGCCCAAGCCGAAGCCGACTTCCAAGCCGCTCTCGACAAAGCCAACTCGCTCAAACCATCGGACGAAACCCAACCCGCCGGCGAGACGAATGAGTCACCACAAATCTTCGACGATCTAGCCGCCGCGATCGCCGAAGCCAAAGTGTCCCTCGAAGCCGCTCAAGCCGAAGTGGGACTACCGGGAGACAATGCTCCCGATGACGAACGAATCGAGAAACTGAAAGCCGGTATCGCCGCAATCGAAGCCAAAGCCGCCGCGATCGCTGACCAAACGGGTGCAGACAACGAGGTCGACCTCCCGCCAGCAACGCTGGAAGACGATGCCGTTGCCTTGGAACTAAACCGAGACGCTCAAGCTTCGATCGACAACTTTGCTGGAACCGATGTTGAGGAATCATCCGGCGAATCGGTCACAGGCAAGTTCGATTCACGCGGGCTGGACTTCGGCAGCGGTGCCCGACGCATCGAGCCGCTCGGCAATCAACAACCAGCTGAGAAGCTCGAACCGGTCAAGCTTGACAACGAACCAGAGGTCATTGCCGCGCCGCAATTAGTGATCGAGGAACCAGAACCCGAGGCGGATCCAAATCTGGCCATCGAAGAACCATCCCTTGTTGCGAAACCGATCGCCGAACCACTCCCCGCCGACAACATTGAATCCGGCTTACAACAACTCAACGACCGACTCGTCTCCACCGGGCAATACCTCATGAAGTCCAACGAACTATTGGCCGGCGGAAGTGGAAGCCTCGATCAAACCGGCGAACGTTCCGGCCTTGGCTTGAGCGAAGAGGTCCAAAGAGCGATCGTCGAAACCGCTCACAACACCCGCAAGCTCGCCGAACGATCGAGCGGTGGTGGGTTGGTGTTTAGCTGATGAGTATTTCCGCCGGCGGATACAACTTTGAAATTGCCGCGTTGTCCCCCAAGGCGACTCGCGGGACGCAAACGACTGACACGGTTTCCTACGTGGCAAGCTCGGGCGGTGGCGGCGTCAATCCGGCTCAAGCAGCAGACGCGTTGCTTCAGCATTTCCGAAACACCGATCCCGACTCGATTCCGTTCCTGAGGATCGACGCGGAACACATCAACCAGAAATATGCTCTGGTTACTGCCAATCGCAACGAAACCAAACTCGATCCGGTGTCGTTCAACACCACGGGCGCGACAACCCACGTCAATCAATCGCTCGGAACACGTGGCATCTACGCTGCCCCTGGTAAGACCGCACCGAACTACCGCGGCGCGATCGGTGTGAGTGACTCTGGCGTGTCCGGCGTCGACATCACCGTTCCCGCGTTCGAGTTCTCTGTCCGCAAAAAGTTCGAGTTCGTCTCGACGTCCTACTTACTGGCCGTCGTCGCGATGACGGGGCGAACCAATTCAACCAACTGGTCGATCTTTGGACCTGGCGAAGCCTTGTTCCTGGGCGGCGAAGGTGGCGAGGACGACAACAACTGGGTCGACATCACCTACCACTTCGCTGCTCGTCCCAATCAAGCGACCTTGCAACTCGGCGACATCGGCTCGGTCAGTAAACGAGGTTGGGACTACCTCTGGGTGAAGCATGACGAGGAAGTCGTCGGCGACCGCGTGTTGCAAACTCCAGCGGCGGCTTACGTCGAACAGGTTTATCCAGAAGGCAACTTCAACGCTTTGGGAATCTCTTAGTTGGCAAGACGCGTTCGCCCAGGTGATCAGCTTCGCATCTCGGCGACCGAGTACAACCGACTGCTCGCCGCGGCCGATGCGTCGCACCGCAACCGGCTCCCCGGTGGTGCCGGCCCGCGAACGCACCTGCGAAACGCATCGACCGTTCGCGTTCACAACAAGTCCGGCGTGGTCGTTCCGATCGGCGGCATCGTCGGTTTTAAAACGCCGCTGACCGATCCAACGGCCGGTCCTGTTGGACTGGCCCGCTTCGTTCGCGACGCGACAATCGAAACGGCCACACCAACCGAAGACGAGCACAGCGGTCGCGTTGGCGTCGCCATCGAACCGATCGCGGCGGACCAGGTCGGCCGAGTCGTGTTCGATGGTGTCGTCGCGGCGCAAGTCGACGTCACCAAAACATGGCATCGCTTCGCCGACGTGGGGGAATCCGGCGGCGACACGTTCCAATCGAAGCCCGATGGATCGGCCCAGATTCTTTGGCGGAGAGATCCAACGAAGGCTGGCCGCCAATGGGCAGTCGTCCGAGTCGGCCGGCCTGCCGATCCGGTCTATCTCGCCAAGGTTCCCAAAGGCGGCATCGCACCACGAAGGGGAATGCGAACCGGCGCGGCGGACTGCGATCTGTTCGAGTTGGACAAAGATGGCGAAATCCAACCCGTCGGAGATCCCGCCGGCGAAACCGTCCGCATCACCGCTCGCAATCACTCGGCCCAACGCATCCGCGGCCCAATCGAAGGCAGCGACGAAAACCAATACTTGATCGTCAATTTCGACGGCCACCGATCATGGATCGTTGACCCGCCGAAGCAAACGTTGCTTTGCAAGCCAACCAAGCGATTGAAAGCGAAGTCATGGGGAATGGCCCGCGAGCTGCGGTTTGATGGCAACGCTTGGAAATCGATTGGCGTGAAAGTATCGGTCTACAACGTGTGCGACTACGCGTTGCTGCCCAGCCAACAAATCATCGGGCACTTCCACGAGGACACCGGCAGCTACGTCACGATCGGATGCCGATGCTGCGACGGGAGTAGTTCGTCAAGCTCATCGTCCTCATCGAGCAGTTCATCATCAAGCGTCTCGTCGTCGTCAAGCTCGTCTTCCAAGTCGTCCAGCAGCAGCCCATCGTCAAGTAGCAGTTCCTCGATCAGCAGTAGCTCGTCGAGTAGTGCGAGCATGAGTAGCTCCAGCTCGAGCAGCATGTCATCGAGTTCAAGTAGCTCGCCATCTTCTTCCTCGTCCTCTACGTCATCTGCCAGCAGCAGTTCGCCGAGTTCCAGTTTATCGGATTCGTCAAGCAGCGAATCATCCAGTAGCGTATCCAGCAAGAGTTCTTTATCGAGCAGCCCTTCGTCGAGTAGTGGCTCATCGAGTTCTTCGTCGAAATCATCGTCCAGTAGCGAATCGTCTTCGTCCGATTCCTCGTCGGGCAGTTCGAGTACCTCATCGGACAGTTCCAGCAGCGATTCATCCTCTGCATCGGATTCGTCATCAACGTCGCCTTCGAGCGATAGTTCTCAATCGTCCAATTCGTCATCTGCTCACGTTGAGTCGTCGAGCAGTGACTTATCAAGCGACAGCGGTTCATCCAGCGATAGCGAATCCTCAAGCACCAGTTCGGAATCATCCAGCACGCCATCATCCAGCGGCAGCGACTCAAAATCTTCATCAGCGTCGGAATCCGCATCCAGCGATTCCGGATCAACCAGCGATAGTCCAGCTTCGTCGGACATGTCGTACTCGGTCGTCACGGACTCCAGTAGTTCATCGTCCGCGAGCGGCTCGTCCGACGGCAGTTCAGATTCGTCGAATTCAGTGTCGGACTCGGCATCGAGCACGTCCGGCAGCGACTCATCTGATTCCGTCTCAGGCTCAAGCCCATCGGAAAACGGTTCACAAAGTAAATCGGAGAGTGAGAGCGAGTCGTACTCCAACACGTCTGACAAATCACTGTCAACAAGTGACAGCAGCAACTCCGGATCCACCAACTCCATTTCATCAGCGTCTCAATCAGGATCAGAGTCGAATTCCAAATCAACGTCGACATCGGAATCCATTAGCGAATCGGCTAGCGCTTCAGATACCGTTTCATCAGTTGATGACAGTTCCGATTCACGAAGCCACCACAGCGGTTCCCCACCATGGGTGAGCGGATCCGAAAGTGGCTCCGGTTCGCAGGACAGCGGTTCGACATCCACGAGCGTTTCTGATGGGTCCGGCTCCGGCAGCGATGGATCGGGTTCAGATGGTTCGGCATCTGACGCATCCGGTAGCGACGCATCTGACAGCGCCGCGTCTGACGATTCCGCCTCCGAGACCAGTGAAGGCTCGAACGAAGATTCCGACGGTGGAGGAAGCGATTCGTCTGGCGACAGCGTAAGCGACGAATCCGAAGACTCCACGTCCGAAGCGAGCGACGAATCTGACAACGAATCCGGTGATGACTCGGGCGACACATCTGGAGGTGATTCCGGTGGAGACGGAAGTGGTTCGGGCAGCAACAACGAATCAACCGACCAAAGCGGCGACGACTCAGGCGGGGGTGATTCTGAAGGCGAAGAGTCAGAAGACGACGAATCCAATGGCGACGAAAGCAGCGGCGGATCCAGCGACGCTTGCGAGACCACTTGGATCTGGTCATGCGGATGGGAACTACAAGGCAGTGACTGCGAGGACGCCGGCGATCCTCCGTCCAGCAGCGGTTCCTATGACGGCGAAGTGGTGACGGTCTCCGCATGATTCACTGCCCGCACCTCACGCCCGACAACCAATGCGAAGTCGCCGCCGGCATGGCGGGATGCAAAGTCCGCACATCGCCGGCCGCATGCAACGCCTGCCAAAATGAAACCAATCCGCGAGCGATCAACGTCGTCACGATCGGCATGGCGTTGGTCAACAAACGACGGCGCAAACGCGACGTGGGCGAACTGTCCGCGATGCTCGCCAACTACATGCCCGACCGCGACGAGTTGCCCACGACGCTCAAGATTGCGGACTACCGGCCTGGCCCCGGCAACGAACTCAAGAAGATGCTCGCGTGGTTTGCCAAGCCGAGCGAAACGTGCAACTGCGAAACTCGCGTCGACACGATGAACGATTGGGGCGTCGAAGGGTGTCTTCGCAACGTCGACACAATCACGGAATGGTTACTCGAAGAAGCCCAGCTAAGAGGCATGCCCCATGGAAGGTTCACCCGCGTCATCGCCAAGTCACTCGTCCACACAGCGATCCGAAAGTTCCAACGCAAATTCCCTGACGGAGCACCCGAGCCGGATGACGACGATGATCGCCACCGATAACAAAATCGTCGAACGCTGCTTCTTGATGAATCTGGATCGTCGCGGCGATCGCTTGCGCGATTGGATGAAACAATTGCCACAACCGTGGCCGTTTCCCCAACCTGAACGCTTCGCCGCCGTTGACGGTCGTCACATCGCGACGCCGCCACAATGGCGAGCCGGGAACGGAGCGTGGGGCTGCTACCGATCGCATTGCTTGATTCTTGAAAAGTGTTTACTCGAAGGCATCGACTCGTACGTCGTGTTCGAGGACGACGCTGGCTTCGGCGAAGATTTCAAAAAGCGACTGCAAGAATACGTCAATGAATTGCCGGCCGATTGGGGACTCGCATATCTCGGCGGCCAACACCTCTACGCCGGCAAGCATCCGCCGCACAAAGTCAGCGAACGAGTCTATCGCCCGTACAACGTCAATCGCACGCACGCATTCATGGTTCGCGGGCGAGACAACATGAAGGCGCTCTATCGTCACCTTCATTGGAACGATTGGCACACCAAACACCATATCGACCACCACCTTGGTCGTCTGGCCCAACGTCGTTACCAAGCGTTGGTGCAAGGCAAGGACGTCGACAAAGAATCCATCGCCGTTTACACGCCGGATCGTTGGCTCGTGGGCCAACTACCAACGAAGTCGAACATCTGCGGTCGCAAGTGGAGTCAAACGCGGTTCTTCAATGACGCGAAGAACGCGGATCATTCCGACGCCCCGTTCTTCGCCGTGCTTGGCCCCCACCGCGCCGGTACTTCCTGCGTCGCAATGGTCATGCACCACCTCGGCGTCCACATGGGCAACCAACTCGGTGGATACGAAACGACCGGCGGAGGCGAAGCTGTCGGCCTCGCTCAACTCTGCGAGAAAGCAATGCGTTTCCCCGCCGTCGATCCCACGATGTCCGACGCCCAACTGACTCAGCAACTCAAGTCCTGGATCGTCACCCGCAAAGCCGAAGCGAACCGAGACAAGACGGTCGCCGGCGGCAAGTACCCACACCTGTGCCGCTTCGTCGAACACCTCCACGCCGGCCTCGGCAACTCGCTGCGAATCGTCAGCGTCGAACGCGACATCGAAGCCTCGATCCGCAGCTTGCAATCACGAAGCGAAAAGCATCGCGGCCAGTGGTTCGCGGCAACCGACGAGCAATGCGAAACGCTGCAGCGAAGTCTGCTCGAACATCGCGACGACTTCATCAAGTCACACCCCGACGTTCCTGTCTTCCGCATCGAGTTCGCTGAACTGGTGACGTACCCCGAAGAAGTCATCAAAGACCTGATCGAGTTTCTCGGGATCGAACCCACCGAAGAAGAGATCGCGTCCGCCATCGACCATGTGAACCCGGTTCTTCGCAAGCATGGCTGAACGCTATCCAAAACCGACCGATGACGTCGGAGTGATGTACATCGCGATTGGCGGCAAGTCGCTTTGGCAACTCCGTCGGTCGATCGCGTCTCTGCGTCACCACTGTGATCTGCCGGTTGCATTGTTCACGAACCAACCCGCCGACGCGTGCCCAGACGTTGAGTACCGCTTTGAGGTCTCTGCGACCGGCGGCTATCACGTCAAACCACGCTTCATCCCGTGGATGCCCTTCAACCGCACCTTGTATCTCGACGCCGACACGGTCGTTCTACACCCATCGGCGGTTGAGCCACTCGGATTGCTGACCGAGCAATACGGCTACGAAGCGGCCTACGTCCACGGAATTTCCCGCCGATGCAACAAGGTCCGCATCTGTGGAGTCTCGTCAATGAACTCAGGCGTCGTGATGCTGAAGAAATGCGACCGCGTCCTGCGGGCACTGGCACACTGGCACACTGGCGACGCGTCTACCAAGGCGGCAACGACGAAATCCTCTTAACGAGGTCACTGCTGCTTCACGCTGTACCGTCTTTCATCCTGCCGGCCGAGTGGAATTGCCGCGACCGAAGCCAGATCCGCCATCACTCCGCGTTGCGGATCACGCATCATCGACATGTTCTCCGTCTCGTTCAGCCCGATGGCAGCGTCCCTGAAAAGCTACTCAAACGCTGGTTTGAAACCGGCGAAGCGGAATCGACAGGAGTCGTCGTCCAATGAGCGTTTCACTTACCGACATCACGTTCTGCATCAAGACGATTCATCGACCATGGTCATGCCATCGACTGGTTGAGTCGCTTCGTCAACACCTCAACGACCCGACCATCATCGTCGTTGACGATGGTCAACCGGATAAACGGTTCAGCGTGAAATATCCTGAGTCGGCTGAACACTGCGAGATCATCAATCTCGATCAGCATGATGTGGGCGTCGGAGTCGGACGCAATGCGGCCGTAGATGCGGTGAAAACCAAGTTCATGTTCCTGCTCGACGACGATCACGTTGTCACGCCGAACCTGAATCTCGATCGAGTCTGCGAACGATTCGCAAAGCACGAAGTTGACATTCTCGGCGTCCGCCAAGGTGCAGGCGGACGACCGACGATGTTGTCACCGCTGATGAACAGCAAACGAATTTGGATGCACCGCGGCGAGACCGAAAGGAACGGATACGTCGCCTGGTGTGACATGTCCTCGAATGCGTTTCTAGCCCGAACCGAAACTGTCCGAGATTTGCGGTGGGATGAAGAACTGAAGACTTACGAGCACTGGGAGTTCTTTTATCGGGCCAGACTGGCTGGCCTGAAGGTCGCGGTGTCCGGCGATTGCTTCATCAAACACGCCCACGTCGAGACCAAACAATACCGCGACCTGCGGAAGCGATCCAAGTTCCGAGCGATGGGACTCCGCAAACACGGTTTCCATTCGATTCGTTACCCCGGAGGTCAAATCGTTCGTGCGTGATCAAGTCACCTTCTGCATCAAGACCATTCATCGCCCGCAATGCTGTGCGGCGCTCGTTCGCAGCATTCACGAGCAGTACGGCGATAACCGTCCCGCTATCCACGTCCTCGACGACGGAAAGCCCGAACTGCGATTCTCCGCAGCGTGCCCAGGCGAAGCGGCGATGGTGGATCGGCTCATCGAGACCGAATACGACATTGGTCTTTCCGCTGGTCGCAATCGGTTGCTCGACGCCGGTGACACTCCGATCGTTGTATTCACCGACGACGATCATCTCGTGACGGAGCGAACGCGGCTTCCTGAATTGGTGGCGAAGCTGAACCAGCATCACGACCTCGATCTTCTGGCCGGCCTGTCGAATGAACAGGAACGCCCCAAGCTGCTCAGCGTCGAGGGGAAGACACTTCGGATTCCCCATGGATCTTACAAGCAACATGGCTCGATTCGTTGGTGCCACTACGTCGGCAACTGCTTTGTCGCCTATCGCGACATCCTGCAAGCGATTCGCTGGGATGAATCGCTCAAGGTCGAGGAACACTGGGACTTCTTCTGGCGATGCAAGATCGCTGGCATGAACGTCGCGTGTGACATTTCGCATTCATTCAAACACGAACACGTCGACCCGCCGGGCTACCAGCGTCGGCGGCCTGAGTTTTTACACGCTGGACTTCGCAAACACGGATTGGAACGAGTGGTATGGAAGTGAATCACAAAAAGGTGATCGCGGTGTTGGACCTGCCGCCACGCCGAGCACCTAAACACGTTCGCGAAAGCTACGTCGCAGCAGCAAAACGCTGGGGAGCCGAGTTGTTGTGGATTCGGCACGATTTGCGGCCGTGTCATCCGTTCTGGCAAAAAATGTGGGTCTGCGGTCACGTCGAGAAGAAGTGCGGCCCTTCGCATGTGCTGCAACTCGACAACGACATGGTGATCCGCAGCGATTGCCCGTCACCGTTCGAGATCGCTCCGCCGGACAAGTTCGCGATGGTCACCGAACGACAGTGCGCCCAGAACCGCCTCGACAACGGCGGATGGCAAAAGCGGGCACACGAAATCTGGGCGAAGCGATGCAGCATGGAGCCCGCGCCGACGTGGATGCATCCCAACGGTGGTTTGTACCTGTACGGCACCGAGAAGTTCGGACGCATGTTCGAGTTGATCGGCCAATACATCGTGCAGTGTTGCGGCATGAGCGATCACGCGACCGATGAGTCGCTGATCGTGAATCGTTTGTGGAATGACCACCGCGACGACATCACGTTCTTGCCCGGCGATTTCAACATCAGCGTGTTGCAGGCGTCTGATTGGGCCGGCAATCCCGTGATGCAGTCGTTCATCTACCACTTCATCGGAGCCAGTAAACGCCAGCTTGAAAAGTGTCGTTGGCAAAGACTCGATCCACCCGAGCTGCCATTCCCAGGCGACAAGCAATCTCGTCAGCTCATCGAATCATGGGAATACGAACCGCCGGCGACTCACGACATTGGGACGATCAAACGACTCGAATGCGTCGCCAACTTGCTAGCCGTCTATCCCGAACTGGTCGTTTCCGGCGAATGGTCCTCCGAAGACATCCCCGCGGACCACGCCGACGAGACACACTCCGCCCATCTGTTCTTGACGCGGTTCTTGCTTCGCCTCGGCGTCAACGCTCGACGTTTCCAACTACGCGTCAAGGAGGATGCCCATGCCACGCCACAACCTTCCGGCACTTGAGTACCACGTCGCACACGGTTGCAACCTCTCGTGCCAACAATGCTCGCACTACAGCAACCATCACCTCGCCGGCAAGCTGCCGACGGTCGAAGCCGCGGATGCCGAGTACTCGCATTGGTCGAGTCGACTCAAACCAAAACGGTTCGCCTTGCTCGGTGGCGAACCACTGCTCAACCCACAGATCGCCGAGCACATCCAGCTTGCACGGCAGCATTGGCCCGATAGCGAGTTGATGCTGGTCACCAACGGATTCTTCCTTCACCGGTTCCCAAACCTGCCAATCGTGCTTCGCGAAAACCGATGTCGACTCGAAGTCAGTCAGCACGGAACGCACGAAGCCTACGCCAAGCGCTTCCGCAAAGTGCGAGAACTCGTTTGGCGCTGGCGACAAGATTTCCATGGCGTGCAAATCCGCATCCGGCAATCGCACGAAGGTTGGATGCGGCAATACAACGTCGAGAACGGCAAGCCGATGCCGTTCAAATCAAAACCGGCTGCAGCGTTCAAAGTCTGCATGCAACGGACGTGTACGCAACTTTTCCAAACTCGATTGTTTAAGTGCCCGGCCTTGGCCTACTTCAGTCAACTGGAATCGAAGCTGAGGTTGCAGGATATCCCCGAATGGCAACTCTTCCGCGACTACAAAGCCTGCTCGCACAACGCCACCGACGAAGAACTGCAAACGTTCCTCGAAACCAAGTCCATCCCGCAATGCGGCCTCTGCCCGAGCAAGCGTACTGCCTTCACTCATCCCGATCCTATGCAACAGAGTGCATTGCAATGAGCCATCCCTACGAACCCGACGTGCCCCCGTATCCGTTCGTGCCGCCGTTTGACCCGCCCGGCAGCGAACCACCGTACGAGCCCGAGGATGAAGACGACGATGACGGTCCGGTCATCCTAACGCCACCGCCCGAACCCGAGCCTCCGGTCTGGCCCGACGACTATCCGCCCGGCACGCCTGATCCCGGCCCACGACCGCCCTGGTGGCCCGACGATCTCTTCTGGCCGCCGGAGCCCGAACCGCCAGTGATCATCAACGCCCCGCCACCGATCCACGTTTGGCCACGACTGCCGCCAGACCATCCTTACCACGTGCCGCCGGGCTACTCTGCACCGGACAACCTGCCGCCCGGACATCCTGGCGAATCGTACCCAGCTATGCCGGACTACCCCGTCGTGCATGAAGGCGGCTGGGGAGACGACTGGTACAAGTACCCCGGCATCCTCGACGACTGGCCGCCGAACTACGGGGGTGAAGACGAGGAAGATAACAATTAGGTCTACGCTGGTCTTGACTTAATTTGCAAATGCCCACGCCGCCCGACGGTGTGGGCATTTTGCTTGGATTTTAGGCCTGTGGAAAACTTGTTTGACAGCAATTGCCAGACCGGTATCATCGTGGCGTTCGTGGTGATGAGCGTTGGATTTTCCATCGTTCGTGAACAGGGAACGCCGGTGTGATTCCGGGACGGTCCAGCCGCTGTGAACTGCCGTTGTCCTTTGGGATGACATGCGTTGCTGCTTCTTTGGAAGTGCCATTGCTTGTAAGGGTTTCAATCCCGTTCGAGTGAGAAGGCTGCAGGTGACGCAATTGGCAGTGAGTCAGAAGACCTACCACGAAATAGACGGTTATGTGCCCTCTCGGATTGGGGCGATCGTTGCAGATGACTCGGACGTCATCGACAGGATGTCCACGTCGTCTTCGGACTGACCACTTTTTTAATGCACGGTTTTTTGAGTCGATTCTTTCGTTGCGCCAAAAGTGCGCGACGACCGAAATCGACTAAGGATCGCTGCATGCAATGTTAGCGCCCATCGTGGCGTCGCACGGAGTTGCTGCATGAACCCTTCTGCCTCAACCAATGAACTGGGCACCGTTCGCAAACGCGACGGTCGTGAAATCGAGTTCGATCCGGCTCGCGTGGCCGGTGCAATCGAAAAAGCCTTCCGCGCCGAAATGAATCTCGCCGAGGGCCAACCGCTTGACTCTGAATTGGCCGCCGATATCGGCACCGTCGTCGATCAAGTTGGCCAGATTGCCACCGCAACCGATCGCAACGAACCCGTCACCGTTGAACAGATTCAAGACGTCGTCGAAATCGGCTTGATGCGTCTGGAGCACTTCCGCGTCGCCCGTCGCTACATCCTTTATCGCACCGAACATGCTCGCATGAGAGCGATTCGCGGCGATGACAAACCGCTTGATTCGCTGGAAGACCGCCGGCAAACCGAAACACGACTGCATGTCGAAATTGAGCCGGGCGTTCGTGTGCCGTTTGACGCCGAGCGTCTGAAACGATTTGTCAATCAATGCGAGGCGGCCAGTCTTGCCGAAGTCAACACGGACGGCATCGTTGACGAAGTCGTTCGTGGTGCGTTTGACGGCATGACGCCCTACGATGTCACTCGCAGTTTGGTGTTGTCCGCCCGCAGTCGCATCGAACGCCACCCCGGCTACGACCAACTCGCCGCCGAACTGCAAGCCAGCATCATCTATCGCCAAGCGATCGGCAAAACCCAGTTCGACACGGACTTCGCGGCAACACATCGTCACCACTTCGAGCACTACATCATCGAAGGCGTCCGAGCCGGCCGGCTATCGAGCGATCTGCGTCTGTTCGACCTCAACAAGATCGCCGATGCCTTGCAACCATCTCGTGACGGCAAGTTACGCTATCTCGGTTTGCAAACGATTTACGACCGTTACTTGACCCACATCGAAGGCCGGCGGATTGAGACACCGCAGTACTTTTGGATGCGAGTTGCGATGGGATTGGCACTTGCCGAAACCGATCATCGCGAAGACCGGGCGATCGAATTTTACGAGCTTCTGTCATCGCTACGATTCACCAGTGCCACACCAACGCTGTTCAACTCCGGCACGCCGCATCCGCAACTGAGCAGTTGTTACCTGACGACCGTTCAAGACGACCTCGATCATATTTTCAAGTCCGTGGGCGACAACGCCCGGCTCTCTAAGTGGGCCGGCGGACTGGGAAACGACTGGACGAACATCCGTGCCACCGGTGCTCGCATCAACGGCACCAACGGCGAAAGCCAAGGCGTCATTCCATTCTTGAAAATCGTCAATGACGCGGCCGTCGCGGTCAATCAAGGCGGCAAACGCAAAGGAGCCGTGTGTGCGTACATGGAACCGTGGCACTTGGACTTCGTCGAGTTTCTTGACCTGCGAAAAAATACTGGCGATGAGCGACGGCGAACCCACGATATGCACACCGCCGCGTGGATCCCCGACCTGTTCATGCAGCGATTGCAAGCCGGCGGCGATTGGACGTTGTTCAGCCCCGACGAAGTACCGGACCTTCACGACACGTACGGCGAGGCCTTCAAGCAGCGATACGAACACTACGAATCTGAAGCCGCCGCCGGTCGCTTGCGTCAACATCGCACGATGCCGGCAACCGAGCTGTGGCGTAAGTTGCTGACGCGTACCTTTGAAACCGGACACCCGTGGGTGACGTTCAAAGACCCGTCCAACATCCGCTCGCCGCAAGACCACGCCGGCGTCGTCCACAGCAGCAACCTGTGTACGGAAATCCTGCTCAACACCAGCGAAGACGAAACGGCGGTTTGCAACCTGGGCAGTATCAATCTTGGCCAGCACATCGTTGGCGGCAAACTTGATCTCGACTTGTTGCAATCGACGATCCGCACCGCGATGCGAATGCTCGACAACGTCATCGACATCAACTACTACCCGACACCCGAAGCCAAGAACGCGAACTCGCGTCATCGCCCGGTTGGGCTGGGCATAATGGGCTATCAAGATGCACTCAGCGAGATGCAGATTCCGTTTGCCAGCGACGCGGCCGTGGAATTCGCCGATCGTAGCATGGAAGCGATTAGCTACTACGCAATTTTGGCATCGTCCGAGCTCGCCGCCGATCGTGGCCGTTACGAATCCTATCCGGGATCAAAATGGGACCGTGGTTTGTTGCCGATCGACACGCTTCAGATGCTCGAGAACGAACGTGGCGAGTCCATCGACGTTGACCGCACCACGACGCTCGATTGGCAAGTTGTCCGCGATGCGATCGCCCAGCATGGCATGCGGAACAGCAACTGTTTGGCGATCGCACCTACCGCGACCATTTCGACCATCGTCGGATGTACCCAGTCGATCGAGCCGACCTACAAGCAGCTCTATTCCAAGAGTAATTTGTCGGGCGAGTTCACGCAGACGAATCACCGTCTGGTCGATGAACTGAAATCACGAGGCATGTGGAATCCTGAAATGCTCGACGCGTTGAAGTACTACGACGGGACGGTCGGCGAAATCACGCAGCTTCCCGCCGATGTAAAAGAACTGTTCGCAACTGCGTTTGAGATCGAGCCGACTTGGTTGATCGCCGCGGCAGCGAAGCGTCAAAAGTGGATCGACCAAGGCCAATCGTTGAACTTGTACTTGGCTGCCCCCAGCGGCAAGGCGATCGACGCGATGTATCAGCTTGCGTGGAAAGGCGGGCTGAAGACAACGTATTATCTGCGCTCGTTGGCCGCCACTCAGGTCGAAAAGTCCACGGTCGATGTCAACCGACATGGGATTCAACCACGTTGGATGAAATCCGCGAGTCAATCGAGCGAAATCCGCATCGACCGTGTTTCGACGCCGGCCGCTTGCAGCATCGACGATCCCGATTGCGAGGCTTGCCAGTAGGCATGCTGTTTTACATCAATTGGATCGAACGCGGTTTTCAAGTCGTTCACAAGCCCGGTGTATCACGGGCCTATGTTCGCATCGAAGACGATGGACGCCAATTGATTTTGACTGATTCCGGCGGATTCGATCTGCCAAACCGAGACGGACCCTTTCACATTTGCGTGATCAATCGCGATGACCAAATGGTCGACGGTCCTGTCGTACTTCCCACCCGACTCGCGCTCGCCCGATGGCTGCGCGAGCGAAGCACTGTTCCCATTCCAACCGACCCAAGGATGTAACCCATGTCCATTGCGACTCCCGATTCAACGACCACCAATGCCTCCACTCGTTTCGACGCCACCGAAAAGCGGCTCATCAATTGCAACCAAGTCGACGTCAACCAACTCATGCCATTGAAATACCACTGGGCGTGGGAGCACTACCAAAACGGTTGTGCCAACCATTGGATGCCGACCGAAGTGCCGATGACCAAGGACATCGAAGTCTGGCGCAGCGACAAGCTGACCGACGCCGAACGCCGCGTCATCATGCGAAACCTCGGCTTCTTTTCGACCGCTGAGAGCTTAGTCGGAAACAACCTTGTGCTGGCGATCTTCAAACACGTCACCAACGCCGAGTGCCGTCAATACTTACTGCGTCAAGCGTTCGAGGAAGCCGTTCACTCGCACACGTTCTTGTACATCGTCGATTCGCTTGGGCTGGACGAAGGCGAAGTGTTCAACATGTACCACGAAGTCCCCACGATCGCCCGCAAAGACGCGTTCGAGACCGAGCTGACCGCCGAAGTCATGTCGCCCGATTTCTCGACCGACTCCGACGAAGGAGCCCAAGCGTTCCTGAAAAACCTGATCGGTTACTATCTGATCATGGAAGGCGTGTTCTTCTACACCGGCTTCGTGATGATGTTGTCGTTCCACCGCCGCAACTTGATGACCGGCGTCGGCGAACAGTTCCAATACATCCTGCGAGACGAAACCACGCACTTGAACTTCGGCATCGACCTGATCAACGGCATCAAAGCGGAGAACCCACACCTGTGGACACCCGAGTTCCAACAGGCGATGACCGACCGGGTCAAACAGGCCGTCGAGTTGGAGATCGAATATGCCGCTGATTGTTTGCCGAGCGGAATTATGGGGTTAAACCAAGACCTGTTTCGCGACTACGTCCAACACATTGCTGACCGCCGCCTCGAACGAATCGGATTGCCGATGCAATACGGATCAACAAACCCGTTCCCTTGGATGAGCGAAACGATGGACCTGGCCAAGGAGAAGAACTTCTTTGAAACCCGGGTCACGGAGTATCAATCGGCCGGCAGCCTGAGTTGGGATTGAGTACCGCAGTAAAGAGAAGGTGAACCGCCTTTCACGTCTCGTTTTACTAGGATTTAAACGTTCCGGCTGCTTCGATACGGCTGAGGCGATCGTAGCAAACGGACATCCGCTCGTGATCTTCGAAGCTTTCGAAGATGCAGATCAAACGCCATAAACAGCACGGACAATCGAGTTCAACGTGCTGAGGCGTGACGACTTGGCGGACGATCTCGTAGGCCTCCCTGTTTGGTCCAATCGGATCATCAGGGTGGCGGCGGTGACACGATATTCGGTGGTAACGGGTGCGAGTTGGATTGCCCGCTGGACCGCGTGCAGACAAACCTCAGGAGATTCACCGAGGGTTGATTGTATGGCGGATAATTCGTGCCACAACACGGCGTTGTTAGGGTCGGCTCGGACAGCCTTCCAGATGATCTCTGCGGATAATTCCGGGCGACCGATCGTCAGCAGGTCGTGCGAAACCAGTCGCAACATGCCTGTCGACAGTTCGCTGGACAAACCCAGCAAATGCAAGACCTCGGACGCCTAGGCTCGTTGGTCCAAGCCGATGTATTGGATGGCCATCATCCGTGATGACCACGGTTCAAGTGGAGCTAGTCCGGCGGCCCTTTGAAAGTACGCGATCGCCAAATTTGGACGCCCGGCTTTGGATTCCAGCAGCCCTCGTAGTTCCCAAGCCCCCGCGTGATCTTCATGCTGGCGACAGATTTGATCGAGGATCTGTAGCGATCCATCGACATCGCCATGATTCAGGTGCTCCTCCAGACGCGAGTACAGTTCGGCAGCAGACGCTTGCATTTCCATGATCCGATGACTTTGGTGGTGTAAAGGGGAATAGAGTCAATGCTGCGTTTGTGGAGCGGCATTTTCCGCGAGAGTTAGAGCGATCATTTGTGAAGGACCAGGCGACCGCTGCGAGTTCGTTTGAGTTGGTATCGGTTCGTGCCGAATCGAACGATGACGATGTCACCGCCACTACTCAGTTCGCTAAAGTTCACTTCCGTGGGAACCTTTGCATTTTGCTCCACCGTCGGAACTCTCGATGCTGATTCATCGGCCGTCGGCTTGGTCAGTTCCCTGAACTGGCGGTCGCCCGCATTGCCGGAATCGATATCTGGTTGGCTCACGAAGAAACGCTCTCGCGGGTTGCGGCCATGTGCGTCAGACGTTTGCCAGCCGCACTCTCCTGGACCTTGATTTCGGCAAGACGGTCGGCACATCGTTTGGCTCGCTGCATGTCGTCGCTATCGAAAAACAGATTGGCGATGCGTTTGAGACAACACCTGCATGTGACCTCACCAAGACGATCGGGGATGACGTGGTCCAGAATCGCCAACGCTTCGGCACCGCGCTCGGTACGAATCAATAGCGAAGCCAAACCGATGCGATAGTGCAGGTTGGTTCCGTCGAGGTGGATGGCATGTCGAATCAGTGCTTCACAAACACTGGTTGGGTGCCCGCAGATGCCCGCATAGTGCCCCATCTGGTAATGAACATCGGCGGATTCCGGCTCTCGGATTCCCGCTTGCCGACATGCCTCCATCGCCAAACGTGGCTCGTCGACCGATTCCAAACCCGTCGCAATACGTAACAACAATTCCGCCTCTACCGATGGTTTGACGGCGACAGCCATCAATAAATCACGAGACAACTCCGTACGGCCAAGTGCCCCATAACCGATTGCCAGGTCGACGCGTGCATCGTCGTCGAGTGGGTGAATCAAGGCCGACCGTTCCAGGCAATCGACGCCCCGTGCCGTTTCGCCGCGGGCAATCCAAATCCGGCCCATCAGGGAAAAGCGAACGGCCCCGCCAGGTTCGTGGCCGGTATGTTTTGTCGCGAGTCGCAGAGCGAGTTCAAAGTCGCCTGAATCGAAGGCTTCGATAGCCGATTGAAGCAAGTGGGACATTGCCTGAGGTGAGTTCGTGGAGAGCGGATTGGGTCGAGAGTGCGTCTGGTCAGTGACGTCCAGTGGGAAGCCGGAAAGTGACGTTCCTGCTGGATCCACATGCATCGCGTCCGAATGCATCGCATCCAAATGCACAGTGCTGCGGCAATAGATCAGGAAAGTTCCAACGATGACGGTCAGGCCCGCCACGACGCCGATGAACAGCAAGTGGAACAGCAGAAGATCAACGCCGCTCATGGGAGACACCGAAGCATGGAGGGTGCTGCGGCAACGAAAGCACGAACAATCATTGCGAAGCCCTGCTGCAAAATGGATCGAATTGACCACTGCAGGTAGCCCAGTGGCTGACCGACAGTGGGGAAACAACGTTTTCCGTGGCTGGCTAGTTCACCGTCGCCCTTGTCAAGAAAGAGCGGGAAACATGGCGTGCTGCGTCGATGACGGTTGCTGTTGAGAAGTGTTCTCAATAAAGTATCGGTGAAAATTATTTTCGTCAACAATCGTTGTGAAAATATTTAGCCTTCCCTATTTCGAATGCCGATTTTCGCCGTCCATCGCCTAGTTCCACAGCTCCACACTTGCTAATCAAATCCCCGTCGAAAGCGACCACGATCACGGTTTTCGTATCGTCGATTGCCGCTGCGCTGCTAGCGATGTTGGGGGTGCTTCGGCTTGGGATCGACGATTCAATGCCTCTAGGGGCACGACCCGCGGTCACGGTACCGCTGTTTAATTTGTGGACTTTTCGGCACACTGCCGATTTTCTGCATGGTGATGCTGCCAGCTACTGGAGCCCGGCAATCTTCGCACCGCGTGCCGGGATGTTGGCGATGTCGGATCCTCAGCCCGTGACGGCGGGACTGTTCGCGATGTTGCAGTCACTCATGCCGCCGGTGGCCGCGTACAACGCAGTCGCGATGATCATTCTGTTTTGTAACGGCCTCGCGGCGGGATGGTTGGCGTCGACACTTCGTTGCAACCGCCCCGCGATGGTGACAACGATCCTGCTCGCGGTTTGGTTGCCCTTTGTCGCCTCCGAGATCGGTGTGTTGCAAATGGCGATCGTAGCGCCGGTGATTGCGACACTGGGCTGGTTGATTCGTTTTCATCACACGACGCAGCCAATGGATGCGGCGAAGGTCGGAGTTGGAATTTCGATCTGCTATTTGACCAGTGGTTATTGGGGACTGTGGTTGGCGTTGTTGTGTCTTGCGAGCGGCGTTCTCCTTATCCGTGCTGGTCATTTTCGTCGTGGTCCACTGATCGGCACAGCAACAGCGATCGGAATTGTGGCGGTGAGCTGTGGCCCGTTCGTCTACTACCAACAGAAGTTCGTTGGCGATTATCACTGGGACGAAAAGTACATCGATTCGTTGTCGGCCGGCGTCGCCGACTACCTTCGTGTGGGGGAAGCGTCGGTTGCCGGAAAGATGCCATGGACGATTGACGCGGGTGAGTGGCCCATCCGTTTGTATCCCGGCGCGTTGTTGTTGATCGCGACAGTAATCGCGGTCGGGTGTTTGTTGAAAGAAACCCGAGATGCCAGTTCGCCACTGAGCCGACGTTGGTTATTCGTCATGTTGCTGGCGATTCAGGTCGCTCTGGTGCTCAGCTTTGGTCGAATCGAGGTGCTCGGTGATGGGTCTCCGATGAACGTGCTTCAGAAACTGGTGCCGGGATTGGACAAGTTACGCAGCCCGTATCGGCTGGGCATGTTCGTTAGCGTGTTGATGTTGCCGCTGGCGGCGATCGGCATCGATCGCCTTTGGGGCTGGTCGCCCAAACTGGCGTCCGTCGTGCTGCTGCTTGGCGTGGCAGAGATCACGCCGTGGGGCGGATTCGCGGCGGGGCCGACGGATGTCGCGGAGTCGCTGGAAACATCGCCGGCGTGGTGCGCGGCGGTGATCGAACAGGTTGCAAGCCCCGAGGCAAACAAGATTCCCCGAGCGGTTCGCCGTGACGAAAGGATCGTTCTTTTGCCCATGGCGGCCGGCGCATCCGAGAATGCCGAAAGCGGGTACGAGTTCGTTTGTCGTGCGATGTTGTTGCAGCGGTTCCACGGCGTGCCAATGGTCGGCGGCTACTCGGGTTTCTTTCCGCCCGAAGTGAAAGCCCTTGAGTCGGTGACGGAGGGTTTCCCGAATGGCCCGAGTGCGATGGCGTTGTTGAAGTCCGGGGTGACCCTGCTCGCGGTGGACCGCGAGCGGATGTCTCCGCAGAAGTTTCAGGATATGGGTCGCCTGCCAAAGTTGCTTCAACGTGTTTTCGTCGACGAGAAGGCTGGGTTGCTGGTTTACCGGTTCACGGATGAGGCTTTGCGGAGCACCCAATCCGCGGGCGCATCGTCCGATGCGGACCAACCGGAGCGTCGACCGTGACGACGCTCGTTCTGTGCGGTCTGGTGTTATGGATCGGTATCATCGACGCATTCACGCGGCGAATTCCGGAATCGCTTTGCGTGGGTGGAGTCTTGTTCGCTCTTGGTTGGGCGGTCGTTGCGCCCGAAGATCGTCTCGATCCTGTGTCGATTCGCTTGCCATGGTTTGTGTCGATGTCCGCATGGGCAATGGTCGTGTTGGCGATCCAGCCGGGGATGATTTGGGATGCCCGTCGCGGCCCGCGTGAGGCAATCGGATTGTTGCTTGTGAGCGTCCGGCGGCGAGGCGTGATGCAGATCGCCGTTGCGCTCATCGGACTGGGGTGGGGCGCGATAGCGATTGCGACCTGGCTCTCTCCGGTGCATCGAATGACAACCGACGCGGTCGTGGCGGGAGCAGCGGTGGGTTTGCTCGGTTTGGGAATCCCGCACTTGATCGGACGGGCGGTACGGGGAGGGGGTTCGATCGGCAGTGGCGACTGTTTGGCAATGGCGATGATCGGGGCGTTGGCCGGACCGCAAGTCGTCGTGGTGGCGATGACGCTGACGATCGCCGGGATCGTGATCGCATCGTTGATCGCGACATGGTTCCAAAAAAAGGTGATTCCGATCGGGCCGGTGATCGCGGCCACGACGCTGGTCACGCTCGCGGTTTGGTCGCGGTATTGGCCGCGTCTGGCAGTCGTGTTTGCCGACCCGGTTTTGATTGCGGCGGTTTGGTCGATCGGGATTTTCAGTTTGTGCGTGTTGGCGAGCGTTTGGCTGTTGCGGTCATCGCGACGGCGACATCCGACTCGTTGGGTCACCGTGGCGGCGTGCGCTTTGTTTGCGGTCGCGACCTTCGGTGTCGCGATGATTGGTGGCATCCGACGGGATGGTTCATCGAGTCTTTGGGGATCAAGTTTCGGGGCATCGAGTCTTGCGGGACAGGATCAGTCTCCGCTGGCCGACGTGTTGAATGATGGAGTGGAGATCGCTGCCGGAGGTGGCTCGTTAGCGGTGAAAGACGCGACGACTGGTGAGGTGCAGTTGCTGGCCGGTTCGCACTCGCTGCAAGCGATGTTGCAATCTGATCGACGCGGGGTCCGCTGGATTGAGCTGGGGCTGGTCGAAACGTCGGACGGAAAACTGGTCGCACTCCGCAGTTGGGGCGAGGCATCGAAGCACTGGTTGGGCGATGCATGGACCGGCCGACCACTTTCCAAGCAGGATTTTGGTTCCGCCGCGAATCGACGCGGCTGGACACCGATGGATTTGCCGGCAATTTTCCAGTGGCTGCGGCAAGACGAGGCTCGTCACGTGTTGATCGACGGCGATGCCGTGTGGGATTGCTTGATACGGCATCACGTGGCCAAAGCACGTTCGACCGGAGAACGTTCCATCGGCGAATTACCGCTCGATGTCCGCCAGCGATTAATCCCGATGCTGGATCGTGCTGATCCAATCGCGAAGATCCGAGCGGCAGGGCTACCGTATCATGTGTGGGTCGTTCGACCCGAAGCCGCCGTCACCGATTATCAGGTCATCCAGCATTGCCGGAACTATGAGCCGGTCGCCGTTGCGGCCCACTACGGTCGCCTGCGCGACAGTTCGCTGCCTGAAAAACTCAAAGGCATTGGCGTCCCCTCAATCGCAATCGGGGTTCGGACCAAGCGTCAGAAGTCAGACTCGCGGGCCGATGCGGCCCTGACACCGCTGGCAGGGGTTCCGCAGATGTCGATCGAGCCTGAAAGCCATTGACAGCCTTGTTGCGAACGGTTATCAATAACGTGACGGTCAAGCAAAGTCGTATGTAGCCAGACCCTTAAAGCATTCTTTGGGTAGGGCTTTGCAGGGCGATCTTTTTGACACGCTGCATCGTCTGCCTGCGTCATCATGAGGCTTGCTGTGACAGATGTGTTGACCCCGCGATCATCAACGATCGGAATCTTCTACGGCTCAGATACTGGAAACACCGAGCGGATCGCCGAAATGATCGGTGAGCGGCTCGCACCACTGCCGTCGGTTTGCCGGAATATCGACGAGTGCAGCGTGGATGAATTCCTGGAGCACGACGTGATCCTGTTTGGAGTCTCGACGTGGAACATTGGCGAGATCCAGTGCAGTTGGGAAGACAAACTGGATGAATTGAAGACGAAAGACTTCTCCGGCAAGCGAGTGGGTTTGTTTGGCTTGGGCGATGCCGCCGGCTACCCTGACACCTTCGTCGACGGGCTGGGCATCTTGTGGAACTGCGTCGGTCCCGAGCGTCCGTCTTTGATCGGGACTTGGTCCACCGAGGGTTACCAGTTTGATCACTCCGAGGGGATGTTTGACGACGAGCATTTTCTTGGTCTGGTCATCGACGAAGATTTTGAACCCGAACTCAGCGAGGAACGAGTCGATCGCTGGGTGGTCCAGATTAAGCAGGAATTGCAGCAAGTTTTCCAGGCGGCCGGTTAGACAACGGCGGTCGCAGGTTTCGTCTTATGTCAAACAGTCATTCCATCACGGATATCATTCGCGAGCGACGCACTGAAAAGGTGTTGGTCGACGTCGACGCGCCGTTTGCGATAAATCTCGCTGATGCTGCCACTCATCAAGCGACAGTCGTCAATGCGGTCGAAACGGCGGGAATGGCACCGTTTCATTTCGACCGTGGTGTGGACTCGATCGCCGAGCCGTGGCGGGCTTACACGCTGACGCATGATGCGGCCCGGCGATTAGCAATTCATCTTCGAGATCGCATGACTGTCCGTTCCAAGGAGCCGAACTTGCTTGCCGGTTGCGGCGCATTGGTGTTGGTGACGTGGCTGCCCGAAGCGTTGGACTCATCATACGCCGATAGTGCAAGTCCCGCTGGCAATCGAGAAAAACTGCGGGCAAGAGACGAAGAGCATTTGGCGGCGACGGGAGCGATGGTGCAAAACCTGTTGCTGTTGTTGACCGCGGCGGGAATGGGGACTTATTGGTCCAGTGGTGGAAAACTCGGCAGTCCAGAAGTCTTTGACCTGTTGGGGATCTCACCTGATGAGCGTTTGATTGCTGCGGTGTTCATTGAATTCCCAGACATGGCTGGGCAACCCGCGACTCGTAAAACCGGCAGCCAAAAAGACAAACGATCGGGCCGTTGGTTTCACAAGGTCGATTTGGCCGAGGCAACCGACTCGGCGGAGCAGCGCTGATGAAAGATCGAAAACCCAACGTCTACCATTTGCTAAGCGACCGCCACGCACGAAACCGCCGCGGCCAAACGGTCGTCGAATACGCGATACTAACGGCGGCAATGATGCTTGGGACGATCGTCGGCGTGGTCGTGTTGAACACAAAGCTTGCGGAATTAGTTGCTTATTCAATCGACGTGACCACGTACGACGAAGCGACCCAAACGTCACTCAACCCATCGGTACCGGTCGATACGCTTTTGCCAATGACCGAGAACGCGGATGGCGATTTGATCCTCGACGGCCCTACGTCGCTGGATGAAGCGACCGGGATCGACGACATCGGTGACTTAATCGAAACGCTGTCACCGTGAGTGAGCCATCCGAACCGGCATCCCCGGCGCAGCCTCATCATCCGGTCTGGACGTGGCCGTTCCCCAATCGGTTGGCGGCGATCGTCGTCCCTGCGCTCAGCGGTTTGGAACTGCTGGGCCTCGCAGTGGCGGAAGACCACCTGGATTACACCGACGCGCCGACGTTGTTGACGGCCGCGTTGTTGACATTCGTGACTTGGTGGTTCGCCTCGTGGTTCATTCACTTTGTTACATGGATGACCAAACCGATGATACATCGGCGGTTGACTCGCTGGATCCGACATCTCTGTTTTGTCGCCGTCGCGGCTATCGCGGTTGCTGCATGGATCGGCAGTTGGTGGCTGTATCTGACAACCGGTCGTTTCGCGTCTTTTTCGACCGGTCTGTTTCTGGTCCAAGCCGCCGGGCGGTGGGAAATGCTGTGGACGCCAGCCGCGTCTCAGCGGACGTTCATTGTGCTCTCGGCAATTCTCTCAATCGCGGCAGCGACGGCTCTCGTGCTGGCCCGCCCGCGGATCATTAGTGACGCGATCGCTGCCGTGCGACCCCGCGGACTGTTGCGATTCGGCTATTCGCTGCTGGTCATGTATGTTCTGTGGATTGGTTTGACGGCATGGTGCATGTCGGGGTTCAGCAGCTTGGAAAAACTCGAACGACGCGAGTCTTTCACGCAGAAAACCAGTCCAATGGTGACGCTGGCATTGTCGTCGATCGCCGCTGCCAACATCGAAGCCGTCCCCGCCGACTCTTTGAGTGCCGATGAGTTGGTCCCGATTGCGGAGGCAAAGCGGAAGCGGGAACGCTCACTGCAAGTGGCGGGAAGAGGCTACAACGTCGTGATCATTCAAATCGAATCGCTGCGCAGCGATTGCATTGCCAGTCAGCATCATGGCATCGAGATCACACCCCATATCAATCGTTTGGCCGAGAGTGGCATTCGGTTTGCCAATGCGTATACCCAAAGCACACACAGTAATTTTGCCGACCCGTGCATTGCATCAAGCTTGTATCCGCTCCGCGGGCATTTACCGCGTCCCTACCGCCGCGGCGATCCGTATCCCAAGACGCTGATTTACGACTTGCTTAAACCACGCGGCTATGCCACCGCGATCATCTCGTCTCAGAACGAAGCGTGGTTCAGCATGGATCAGTTTTACGAGTCGCCGAATCTTGATTTGATTTTTGATCCGCAACGTGTCGAAGGCCACACGTACGTGGATGTGCGAGATTGGGGGATGGCTCGCGAGGCACTCGGCGGAACACTCAAGGGCGGCAAGTTCATTGACTCCTTTACCGCTGACTCGGCGATCGAGTGGATGGGGAAACAGCGGGGCGAAGGCAAGCCGTTCTATTTGCAGATGAACCTGCAATCATCGCATTTTCCCTATCCGTTGCCGAAGGATGTGCCGCGGCCCTTCGAGCCGCACGAGATGAATTTCCCGGCTTCGTTTGTCGAGTACCCAAAAGAGAAGGCCCATGTTGTTCGCAATGCCTACTACAACGCGATCGCCGAGTGCGATCGCCAGGTAGGACGCATCATCACGGCGCTTAAGGAACTCGACCAGTTTGACGATACGATCTTGATCGTCGTCGGCGAAAACGGCGAGTCGTTCTTCGAGGACGGCGTGGTCACCCACGGTGGACCGCCGTCTCAGGTGCAATTGCATGTTGCGTGGGTGATGTCGGTACCGGGAGAGGCTGCGGAGCGTGTCGAGGACTATCCCGTCGAATTGGTCGATGTCGTCCCCACGACGCTGGGCCTATTGGGGCTTCCGGCGGATGCCAATCATCAAGGGATCAACGTGTTGGCGGAAGACCGACCAAGGCTTTCCGAGCGGTTTCTATTCTTTCACGTCAACTCGCCACACGGCCATGCTGTGGCAACCCTTTGGGGCGGCCGTTGGAAATTTGTTTCGTTCGACCCTGGGACCTGGGATTATGTAGATGATCCGACGGGACGTGGCGAAGCGTTGTTTGACATTCATTCCGAGCAGGCCGAGGCGAACAACCGAATATTGGAACGGCCAAAAATTGCTGCCATTTTGCGATCGAGACTCGAACGGTGGCGAATGCGTCAGCTTGCGTATTATCAATACCCCCATTTGCACATGAGTCATTGCCCGCCGCAGCAGCCACTTGGACCAGCGGAGCGATGATAGATTCGCCATCGAATAGCTTGGACTCCCCTGGCCCGAGCGACGGATCATTGGGCGATGGATTCTCGGTATGTTTGGACGCACTTCGTTTCATGACGGCGATTGCGGTGGTGCTTTATCACGCGCGATATCTCGAATTTGGAGGACAGGTTTTCGGCGTTGGCTATCGCTACGGGTGGGACGCGGTCAAAGTGTTTTTCGTGCTATCGGGGTTCGTCATCGCCTATGTGGCGGAGACCAAAAGCAATTCTTTGCCATTGTTCTTTCGCGATCGCCTTTCACGTCTCTATTCGGTCGTCGTTCCGGCCATCCTTGTTACGTGCATTGCAGATTCACTTGGCCACTTGCTAGCCCCCGAAATGTACACTGAGAAGTTCTTTTCGGGGGAATGGCCGATTGCGCGTTTAGCGGCAAACCTCACCTTTGCGAACCAGCTGTGGTTCGCCAACATTCGACCACTGAGCAACGCTCCGTTCTGGTCCCTTGGATATGAGTTTTGGTTCTATGCCATCTTTGCTTGCACGACGTTCCTCAGTGGTTGGAATCGCATCGCTACAACTCTTATTGTTGCGGTCATCGCGGGGCCAAAAATCTTGCTATTGTTTCCCGTGTGGTGGATGGGGGTTTGGAGTTTCCGAACCGGTCGAACGATGCAACGCAAGACGGGACTGCTTTTGCTGATTTGGACGATCACTTTTGGTTGGGTCTACTACCAAGTTGGCTTGCCTAAGTACATTCAGGCTTGCACCGAGGTACTCTTAGGTCAGTCC
>JBCBOO010000369.1:0-5104 GCA_039821235.1 Planctomycetota bacterium | reverse complement strand
GTCGTCAATAGCCACCCGCCGTAGTAGTAATCAAATCCGCACTCCAGCGGTCCAGGCTTCAGGTCGCCGTTCCAGTCGGGAGCACGATCTCCGAATCCAAGATGCCACTTACCAATACAGGCAGTATCGTATCCGGCGTCTTTCATCACGCTGGCCGCGGTCTGCTGTTTCGTTTCAAGCACCAGGCCAGTCTTGAGAAAGACCGGCCTGCTGAGATTCCTGCGGTGAGGGTATTCGCCAGTCAGCAGCGCGTACCGTGATGGCGTGCAAACAGCAGACGCCGAATGGGCATCCGTAAATCGGCGTCCCTCTTTGGCAAGCCGATCGATGTTCGGCGTCTGAACCTTCGTCGCGCCGTAACAACCAACGTCGCCGTAGCCTAAATCGTCAGCGAAGATCAGGACGATATTCGGATGAGCGTCGTCTGCAAGACAAAAGGACGTCGCCGCCAGCGTTGTCAGCAGAAACGTCAGCGCTGGGATGAGTGAGTTTTTCACGATGTGTTTCCCTGATAGTTCCTGGTGTGACTTTGCGATTCTTTGATTAGAAGGAGCTCACTGCGACAGACAATACTACTGCAGCCAGTCCATTCGCTTTTGCCAGTCCAGCAGGTAGTTGGTTCGCCAGCGGTTGACGGTCTTGGCGCCGGCGCGGTTGTTTTGGCGAAGCGATTGGCGTTGGTCGTCGGTCCAGTAGTGCGGACCGTGGTCGGTGGGTTGGAAGGATCCGCCCCAATGATCACGGGTGGGATCGTTCGCGGGGCCTCGCAGCAGATAGAACAGCGACGGCGTGTCTCCCATTTTGATGTCGTGTTTCTTCTTCCAGAAGAGTTCTCCCAACGCACCGTGATCGCGGACGTGACGGCGGACGAATTCGAGGTTACCGCGGTCGCCTGTTTGATCGCCGCCCATGTACATGCCTCGAAACGTCGTGTCACATTCGATCCACCACAGGTTGGGGTGATTCTTGAAGACGAAATCCCGAGCCGCTTCGTCTTGCCGTGTGTTCCACGAGCCGATCGAATACACGCGCAATCGTTCGACGATGGTTGGATCGTCGTGAATTGCCTGAGCCACGTCGGTCATGCTTCCCCAGACCAAAACCCACAACGGTCGATCGTCGGGTGTCTTAGCCCGCTCAATAATCAAACGGGAACCATCCGTTGGCTCGCTCCAACCTTTCGCCGGCGCCGGATCTGTCGCTCCCTGAACAGAAATCGAGCGAAGTTGTTTCGAGGTTGGGAATGAACGTCGCGAGTTTTCAACCAGCTTCGGATAGTCGGCTTCGTACGCGTCCAGAACTTCCGTCATGTGCTGCAATCGGCCGGAATGAGGAGGCGAAGCGATCAATCCTTCGATGTCCAACACATCCGCATAAAGCAGTAAATGAACGAGCGATTGATAGTCATCGGGATCCGATCCGCCGATGTCCGTCGACACGATGATCCGAGGCCGTTCGCCTACCAACGCGCCGCCGGTTGGTTGTGTTTTGTCACCGCCTAAATTGCCTTGTGCAAAGGCCGAGTTCGACGGTGCCAGCGTCAGAAAGAACGTGGCAATAAACGCGAGCAGTAAGACGTGATATCGCATGGCGTTTGTGTGTTTTTAGGACCATTAACGGCGGTGGTTCGGAAATTGTGAGAGCCATTTTTCAAATCCGGATTCGAAAGTTTGTAGTACCGCCTTCAGGCGGAATTGCAAGGGATTCCGGCTGAAGGCGGTACTACGAACGACGGTTTTGAAATCGACTCTAAGGCTTTAGCACGCGAGCGAAAAACTCTTCCATTGCCGGATAGGTTTTCTCGCGGTGCTGCCCCACCGCACCGTGGCCTGCTCCATCAATGCGTAGGTAGGTGACATCAGCACCGACCTTTTTAAGTGCCGCGTTCAAGTCGTCGCCATTCTTGACGGGAACGGTCCCGTCTTTGGTTCCGTGGATAATCAAGAAGGGAGGAGCGTTATCGTTCACCCACGTCACGGGCGACGCTCGTTTGGCACCGTCCTTGACTTTCCCAAACAGCACGGGATTTGCTTGTTTTCGATCTTTACCGAAGTCCATAAAGTTTGTCGGTGGTGCTCCACAGCAGACCGCCTGAAAACCACTGGAATGCCCTTTGTAAGGAGCGTCGCCGTCAAAGCTGGTGTCATCGGGTGTGAGTCCGATGAGTGAAACCAAATGGGCGCCCGCGGAATTACCAAACGCGCCGATCCGTTTCGGATCGACGTTGTATTTTTCTGCGTTGGCTCGCAACCAACGAACAGCGCAACGGCAGTCTTCGATACAGTCAAAAATATCGACTCCGTCTGGCGTCAAACGATAGTTGACGGAAATGCAGACGTAGCCCTTCGACGCATATTGCAGTGGCAGGGATCGCCACATGCCGCCACCTTTGTCACCACCTCTCCATCCTCCACCATGAATGATGACGAGCGCTGGACGAGGCTGCTCCGATTTCTCCTTGGGCAGCATCAGATCCAAGGTCTGTCGTTTGTGGTCGGGGCGGTAGGCGATGTCCGTTTTCAGTTCAACGTTATCCGGTACCTTGGCTGAACGCTGGTCGCCTTTCTTCTGTTGGTTGGTTCGGTTGCGATCGGCCCTGATCTGCTTCGCAACGACCTGCAATTCATCGGGAGTGACCTTTCCGTCCGAATCGGCATCCACTCGAGCAAAATTGCTCTTGAGCAGTCCTTTGGCTTCGTCCTTCGTGACGACGCCATCCGAATTGACGTCCTGAGTTTTGAACGCGCCCTTAACCCACGGCTCCAAACTCCGCCCCCGCCTCTGTTGAGCAAACGCGGTGGCAGTGGTAAAGATCAGGTAAACGATCAAGGCTCGGCAAAGGGGCATGGGTTTCGCACAGGTTTGGGTTAAGTATTTGCAGAAAGAACGCTTGGCAACACCGACCACAACATCCATCACTTGCTGAATAAATCGCTGACGAAGTCCACTTCCATCTTGCGGATCTCGGGCGTGTGAAAATCCCGACCGCCGATGGCAAATGCAGCGAATCGTTTCATGGTAAACTCTGATGGTCTTTCTGCTCGAAAATCCGGCAGAACGCGTTCCTGAAGGAAGATATTCTCAGGAACTTTAAATCAATGGTTCCAGGTGTCTACGAGCGAATTGTACTCCGTTTTCGGTCAGCGGAGTCTGTTTGATTTCGACGGACGCGTCGGCGTTTTCGCTTCCTCGCACGATTTTAGTTCGTGATCGAATTTCGCGATCCCCCACAGGATAACCACCTGAAGATTCATCGTCTTAAACTGCGACTGTCGAACGCTTACCTGATTGCCGGCGAGCCTCCTGTTCTTGTGGATTCCGGAAGCCCCAAGGAGACCGCGGCGATCCGTTCGCAACTCCGTCGCTTCCATGTCGAGTTTTCCGATCTCGCCCTCATCATCCACACGCACGTGCACTCTGATCACATGGGAAACACTGCGGAGATCATTGCGGAAGCAGGCTGTCCTGTCGCCTATCATCCGGCAGACCAGGAGCTTGCTGACCGTTCAAACAACGGCCCGTTGAAGGGAATCGGGCTACGGGGGCGGGTCATGTCCAGGTTTCTCAGCAACGCAAAGTTTGATGCTGTCCCGGCCGACATCCCTTTGTACGACGGCATGAGTTTGGATGAGTTCGGTATCGAAGCAACGATCATGGAAACACCCGGACATACACCCGGTTCGGTGTCCGTGCTTTTTCCTGATGGAGACGCGATTGTGGGTGACATCTTAATGGGAGGCATCATGGGTGGCGCTTTGTTGTCCTCCAAACCCAACTTCCATTATTTCGCTGACAACATTCAGCAAGCAATGAACAGCCTTGATCGGCTTCTCTCCCGAACGTCCCGAAATCTCTATGTCGGTCACGGTGGGCCACTCGCTCATGAAGACATCATCGCATGGCGTCAACACGATGGAATCGCCGAAGCTTCGGTTATGCAGGCACCGGTCTCGGAGTAGTCGCTCTGGCTGCGGAAGGTCAAAACGCTGCACTCTTATCTCTTATCTGCACCTACAATCAATGAAACGCTCCAAACTCACGATGACATTCACGGCGGCATTTCTGCTGTTCTGCGGGCTGAGCGGGGCCCAGGATCCTTCGCAAGAAACGCACCTTGGAGAGACGTCCAACGCGGGGGAGGCTGCCTGGGGTGATCTCGGAAACGGCACTTTCAAGAATCCGTTCCTGCTGGCCGACTACAACAATCTGGATGTCATACGAGTCGATCAGGATTTCTACATGATTTCCGCATCGCACCATTTCATGGGCATGCCGGTGCTGCATTCCAAGGACATGGTCAATTGGACGCTGGTCGCTCGGATCAGCCGCAAGTTGAAAATTCATGAGCGATACGACACGCCGGGACAAGCCTACCAACATGGAACCTGGGCTCCCGCCATTCGATATCACGAAGGCAAATTCTTTGTTTACGTCTGCACGCCTCAAGAAGGCCTGCTGCTTTCCACCGCGACGAATCCGGCCGGCCCATGGAGTCCCTGGCAACTGCTACGGAACGAGAAAAACTGGGAAGATCCCTGTCCGCTGTGGGATGATGTGAAGGACGCGGGAGGTGACGGTCCCGACGGAAGGCAAGCGTATCTGATCCGAAGTCGCCTTGGTGCAGGGCCACTGATCATTCACAAGATGAGTTGGGATGGGACGACGATCTCAGGTGAGGGCAAGGTCGTTGCAAGAGGCCCGGTGCTTGAAGGTCCCAAGTTTCATAAGCGGAATGGCGAGTATTACATTTTTGCGCCCGAAGGCGGCATCGACAAAGGCTACCAGGTCGTGCTCCGTTCTCGCAGTATCTGGGGCCCTTATGAGAAAAGAAAAACGCTCGAACAGGGACCGACCAACATCAATGGTCCGCATCAAGGATCATGGATCGATTTGGAAAGTGGAGAGTCCTGGTTTTATCACTTCCAACAACACATGGCCTGGGGGCGCATCGGGCATTTGCAGCCGGCGGGCTGGGATGACAAGGGGTGGCCGTGGATGGGGAAAGATCATGACGGGAACGGGATCGGTGAACCCGTGTCGATTTCTGCGAAGCCCAATGTCGGAAAGGCCTACCCCGTTTCACTTCCACAAAGCTCGGATGAAT
>JBCBOO010000368.1:0-5107 GCA_039821235.1 Planctomycetota bacterium | reverse complement strand
CTGGCGAAACTGAATCACAACAACATCGTTTCGGTCTACGAATTCGGCAGCGTCCGTGCTTCACGGGTAAACCGTAGCGAGAACTTGGCGTCTCGCGCCAGCTCTTCCGGAAGGATCTTTAACGCCACAACGCGATCCAGCCCTTGCTGCTTTGCCTTGTAGACCGCTCCCATTCCGCCTGCTCCAAGCATTTCCAGCACGTCAAGGGAAGGAAATAGCTCCGAGACGCGCTCAAGTGATGGGATTTGGAAGGCTCGTTTCGCTTGATTGCCTTCCTCCCAGACACTCTCGATGATTTCGTGGTGATCCGGGAATCGATTCAGAAAATCCTGCTTACGCGCTGATTCGCCGCGTCTTCGCAGATAGTCGGTTTCCAGAACGATCAATTCGGCCAACAGGACCTCTTTTTCTTCTGCCGCAACGTCCTGCGAGAGAATCGACTCGATGGAAACAGGATTACCGGACTGCCATCCTTTTTCAAAGGCGGCGCAACGATCGTCGATTCGCTCAAGAATCGCGACGGGGAGGTTCTTTTGGCGAATGTTCATCGTGTTTGAGCAGTTCCTGTTGGCAGATTTCTCGAATCAGATGCAGACGACGTTCAATCGTCCGCTCGGAACACTCGAAACGGTCGGCTAAATCAGCGTTCGAGTATCCCTCCAACTTGGCACCCGCTAGTTCTCGGAGTTGCCCGACACCCAAATGAGAAAAAAACTGCTCCACCGTCTCCTGCATCATCAAGACCATCTCGGGAGTCGGTTCGTCCCCGATCACCTCCAATTCACCTTCGTACCGGTCAAGCGGCTGGTGGATCGAACGGATCGGTGCCCCGCCGCCTCGTCGCTTTCGAGTTTCGCGTCGATGCTTGTCGACAATCTTGCGAGCCGACATTCGAAGCAGCAAGAACCAAAGGTCGTTGCGATCCGATAACTCTGGGAAACGACCCGCTCGTGCGGCCTCGTAAAAACTGTCGAAGACGCTTAGCGCGACGTCTTCCTCGTCACTGACCGCCCGATCCTGACCTCGCATTCGGACTCGAACCGATTGGACCAATCGATCAAAATACTGGTGCCAAATCTGATCGACGGCCACGGAATCGCCAGCTTTGACACGCTCAATCCAGTGACTGACGGACTCGGACATGGTGGGTTTTCGCCGGTGGATCCAATTCATCTCATTCGAGCTCGCTCGAACGCTCACCGGTTTAGGATACACGGTCATTGCGATCCTGTTTGGCGCAAATGGCTCACGCCTTCATAAGTCTGCCACAATCAATTCGGACTCATTGCTCCCGTTCCAGCAGGCGATTTACGTTTGCTTCGGCGCGGAGGGCGTGCAAAAGACCGGCAAGAGGCTCGTTCCGTGATACCGGTTCCTGTGAAACGGTCGCTGTGATCTGTTCGCCCGGCTGTTTCGCGACGGAATCATCTCGATCCGACTGTCCAGCGACAACTTTGCTGTCATTGCCGGCAGGCGTGGTCGCTTGGGTTGGCTTCGGCGACGAGGTGGAGGAGTTGGTTTCCAAAACTGGTTCTCACGACAAGAGCGGCTGGAAAACGCGACAGTGATTGATTGCCCGTTACTTAGAAGGCGTGATGACGAATTCGTTCCCGCATCTTTGCTGGAATTTCACGCTGGACCCGGACGGGATGCCCAGCCCTCAAACTCGACCCAACGCGACCGACCGGAAACTCATCAGAGTCATCGGTTCAATTGTGAGGTCTGCACGGAACATCCGTCGAAAGCTGGATAACCTCCAGGCCGATCAAAATAGATACCGGTGAGAGTTGGCAGGAACGCCGACTCGGCGCCGCCACAAGAACGGTCTCAAACCAGCGTCGCTGTGGGAGTGGCAACGGAGAGAGATTCGCTTGTTCTAGGTTTCTAACAAAGCGGCTGTGCGCAGAACTCGATGACGCGCCCAGCCGTTTTGTTTTTCGAATTCCTTTTGCTCATTCAGGCGTGATCGAAAGAGTCTCACGATACTGCTTCGGTGACATTCCGACTTGCGCCTTGAACTGCCGATAGAACGTCGACAGATCGTTGAATCCCGCTTCAAATGCGACCGATGCAATCGACATGCTGGTTTGCGCCAGTTGGTGTTTGGCATGATTGACGGCCAGCCTTCGCACGTAAGTCAGCCAAGTGGATCCGGTTTCGTTTTGAAACAACTTGGTGAAGGTGCGGCGACTCAGTCCAATTGAATTTGCGGCGTCGTCAATGGTGGTGACTTCATAGAACTCGGTGGCAAGGCGTGCCACGTAGTCCCGCATGACTTGCTCTTCACTAACCGGTTCATCGCCAAGACGCCTGGGTTTGGCGGACTGCGTTTGAGTTTGAATGATCCATTCCAGTAAACGCATGGCCGACGCGACGATGGAAAGTGATCGAATCGGTGACTGACTGCTCTGTTGATGGCGCATCTTCCGCAGCGCGGAGGCGACTCGCGTGGAAAGAAACGAAGACGGACTCGTCTTTCCCTCGGGGAGTTTTTCAAGAAGCCCCGCATCAAAGTCGAGTAGCTCGCGGGCGATGCAGCAAACGTAGAGACTGCTGGCGGCGTCGGGCGCGTCGGTGATTCGATTTCTTCGACTTGGAGGAACCGAAACGAGATCGCCCTCTTGGAAATGAACCACTCGTTGGTCCAATTCAATCACGCCACGCCCACGTAGTACGTAAATCAACTTGTAGAAATCATGCTCGCGCCACTCCATCGTAAAGTCGTCACTATGGTGGCTTTCCAGAACCAGCACGCCCCAATCCGGCATTTCCTCGGCGAGCGCGTGACGAGTGAGTGATTTCATCGTTTTTGTGTCACAGAGAGAGTCTTGCCCGATTTGCAACTCCAAAGAAAAACCGATCTCCCAAGACAAAGCAAGCGGAGCTGTCTAAATTCCGAATCATCGAACACCGCGTGCCTGATTCACCAAGCTTCCCAGGAGAACTTTGTCTTGCCAGTCGATCGACCGCCGTCCGCGCCACCGCTTCGCCCGAATCGCCGTATCCGCGGCATGTCCGCCATCCTGCTGCCGCTGCTTGATGATGAAACCGTCGACTGGGCAAGTTTTGATGATCACGTTCGACGTACCTTCGATGCGGATCTGACGCCGGCGATCAACATGGACACGGGGTACGGAAATCTGATTCCAAATTCGATTCGGGAAGAGGCGCTTCGGCGCAGTGGTGAAAATTCAGGCGGCCGTGAGTTTCTCGGGGGCGCGTTTTGGGCAGACGCTCCCGGGGACGGTTTCAATGAGGACGGCTACCGACGTTCGATCGATCAGATTCAATCGTTCGGTGGGACTCCGATTCTGTTTCAGTCTTACGGACTTGCTCACGGTGACGATCAACAGATCGTCGCGAACTACCAGTGCCTCGCGTTGGCGTGTGACTCGTTTTACGCATTCGAACTTGGCACGATGTTCGCCCCTTTTGGCAATATTTATTCGCTCGATGTCTATCGCGAACTCATGGCGATCGAGAACTGTCTGGGCGCAAAACATTCCTCGCTGAGTCGCGAACTTGAGTGGCAACGTCTCTCGCTTCGTGATCAGCACCGCCCCGAATTCCTGGTGCTGACAGGAAATGATCTGGCGATCGACATGGTCATGTATGGAAGTGACTATCTGCTGGGTCTGAGCACATTCGCTCCCGACGCGTTCGCTCTGCGAGACTCCCTGTGGGAATCCGGTGACTCGGCGTTCTACGAACTCAATGACTTGCTGCAGTACCTTGGTGCGTATGCGTTTCGGTTCCCCGTTCCAGCGTACAAGCACAACGCAGCGATGTTCCTCAAGCTGCGAAATCAAATTCAGACGGACCGAACGTTTCCCGGTTCGCCGATTCGCCCCGACGGTGACCGCGAAGTTCTGCAGTTGATTCTCAATGATCTTGAGTCGCGTCTGATGTCATCGTAGCCCCCTCCAGGGCAAACACGCTGTCTCCGTTCTCCCTTCGCTTGAAATCCATGGCAAAGTATCCTCGTGTTGCGAGCCTCAAGACGCTCGATCAGTTTGAAAACCGACTGTGCGAACTTGGACTTCGCACTCCCGTCGATCGAGAGGTCGCCAGCGGTACTGATTCACCACTGGCAGCCGGCGCCGAAGTCGGTTCACTCCGAATTGGGAATCGGTTCACGATTCTTCCAATGGAAGGTTGGGACGGTACCGAAGACGGCCGTCCAACCGAATTGACGCAGCGGCGTTGGCACAATTTTGGAATCAGTGGCGCAAAGCTGATCTGGGGTGGGGAGGCCGTTGCGGTTCGCCACGATGGACGTGCAAATCCGAATCAGCTGTGCCTGACCGAAGCCAACCAATCGGACATCGAATCGTTGCGAATCACGCTCTCCGATGCTCACACGCAGCGATTCGGAAATACGGGTGGTTTGGTGGTCGGTTTACAACTGACCCACTCGGGTCGATACGCGCGGCCGAATGAAAAGTCACGCGCCGAGCCGAGAACCGTTCAGCGAAACTCCGCGCTCGATCCGCGAGTGCAAGTGAGCGACGACGCGGCCCTTTTCTCGGATGATGAGCTGAAGCAATTGATTGACGACTTTGTGATTGCGGCGAAACGCTCCGCCGACCTCGGATTTGATTTCGTCGATGTCAAGCACTGTCACGGGTACCTGGGGCACGAGTTGTTAAGCGGCGTCGATCGTGAAGGAGCGTTCGGCGGCTCGTTTGAGAATCGAACGCGATTCCTCAAGGACATCGTCTCGGGAATTCGCGCCGAAGCGCCGAACCTGCAAATCGGTGTTCGCGTCAGCATTTTCGACTTCTTGCCGTACCGACAGGGCGAAGACGGTGTCGGTGAACCGGATCCCGCTGGAGACCCTCGTTTGCTGTTTGGATCGACTCCGTCTGGTGATGGAATCGATCTGAGTGAGCCGATTCAGTTCGTCGAGCTACTTCAGTCCTTGGGGATTCGACTGGTCTGCACGACGGCTGGCAGTCCGTATTACAACCCGCACATACAACGACCCGCGTATTTTCCGCCCAGCGACGGCTACCAGCCACCCGAAGATCCGTTGGTCGGTGTCGATCGTCAGATTGCCGCGACCGCAAAATTGAAAGAGCGATTCCCAGAAATGTTCGTGGTGGGC
>JBCBOO010000367.1:0-5108 GCA_039821235.1 Planctomycetota bacterium | reverse complement strand
CCAGACGATTGATCTGGAGAACGAGCGTTGGTTCGTTGCCTGGAAAGCTGACTTCAAAGAAGAATACACACCCGAGCTGGATGAAGTTCGCGACGAAGTTGTCGATGCCATTCGCACCGCGAAAGCGCGTGAATTGGCTCGTGAGAAAGCGGAGGCAATTGCCAAACAAGCCAACGATGGAAAGGCCTTCGAAGACTTGGTCGACGAGAACCGCGAGGATGTGCTTTTTCGCGACCTTGGTCCGTTTAGCTGGCAAACAATGCGAGGCTTCGGCAGCACAGCGATTGGCAACGTTCCTGAATTGGATAACGTCGGACAAAAGTTTATGAAGGCCGTTTTCAATTCGACGCAGGGAGAGTTCTGTGTCGCACCCAGCGAAGCAGGACGCGTGTTCTACGTCGTCAAAGTCAACGCGTTTCAGCCCCAGACTCAGGACCTCAAAACGATCTTTACGCAGCGTTCGGAGCGATTGATGTCCCAGTTCATGTCCGACGGTTCCGCCGAACGCGTGCAACGAGGATTCTTTGAGCGAATCGACGAAGAGACAGGGTTCACTCGCTACGAGTTCTCCGAGTAACCGTCGCTCCGTCCTTGATTGTTCTCGCGATGTTTAGCGGTATTGCTCATGACAGGCATCGCAGGACTGCGTCACGGCGCCGACCGCTTTGCGAGCCGCTTCAAAGTCGTTGCGTTCGAGGGCGGTCCGGACAGCGAGTGAAGCATCCGTCATCGATCGGCTGAGCGCCGCGTAGTCTTCGTCGTCTGATTCATCCATGCCTTCTTGGACCAAGATCCGGCCCAGTGCCGCGAGCAACTCCGCCGGGCGAATCGCCTCGTTCGGTTCGGCTTTCAAGGTGTCTTCGTTGTTCGTCGCTTGGCGCAGCGCTTCGTGCAGGGTGTCGGCGTACTCCATCATCGGGCTGCGATCCGCGATGGCACTCCAGTCATTGCCGTCCTCCGTTTTTCGGCCTCGAAGTCCGGAACCAGACATTAGGTCTTGAAGGTCATCTTTGCGTGACTTTGCTTCGTTGAACACTTGCGTCGTACCTGCGTTGCAGTTGAACGCTGTACGGGCGAACAAGTCGCGGGCGGCACCTGCCTGGTCTTTCCAACGGACGTCGCCCTGGTATTCGGTGATGATTGCAAACAGGCTGCTCATCACCATCAGATCCAGTCGCGCTTCTTCATAGCCGCCGCTCTTGAACGGGCCGGGTTGGGTCACCACGGAGTCATAGTGCAGTCGCAAACGCTTGATCTCATCTTCAATCGAAACCGGTGAAATGAGCTTGTCCCAGGGCCCGGATTGACCACCTTCAACACTACCGGCCGTGGAGGCGGACTTTTCCGAAGACTTTGTCTCGTTTCGGGCTGCCCTGAGGGATTTCAGACTCGGTCGCTCACCACGAAACGCGTCTGAAAGCTTGTCAAAGAAGATTCCGCCGGTCGACGACTTTTCGAATTTCGGTGGCGGAGAACGCTTGTCGTCGGTCAACACGAGGAAGAATTGTAGAAAAAAAACGGTCGTGAAAAGGGCTTTCATCGCGCAACTCAAAGTCAGGAAGGGCCACAAACCTACCCACATTGTAGCACCGCTAAGAAAGTTGGCCGAACGGGTTCAAAATCGTCGACCGGATAGCAGAACCAAACCTTGGCGCGGCCCGTCCTGATCGATAGCGTCCCGCGAAGACGATCGGCGGAACAAGTTTGCGACTCGCTCGAAAACACTGCATCCAGCCAAGATTCTGGGACGAACTACGAACCGTCATCGCAAGTAAAACTGAATCGCGCCCCGGAGAAAGGCGAAACATGCCTAGCCCAGAGGGGTTAAACCTCCGGCGGTCGCGTCAACACGGAAGCATGGGAGAGAATGATCATGAGCCAAGAAAATCAACCTACTGAACAAATTACCTGTAAGTGCCCCCGCGGTCACAAGTTGAAAGGCAAGCCGAATTTGATTGGTAAATCGGTCCGTTGCCCGAGATGCAGGGAGAAGTTTGTCTTTGGGTACCAGATTCGAGAACAGGTGACCGATACGGCGGTTGTGCGACTGTTGGGCGATGCCCCCGCAATTCCGCCGGCACCCAAGAAGACAGGTGCGGACTTGCGATCGTGCACACGTTGCGGAGTCGCCATCTCGAAGAAGACAAGCGTCTGCGAGCACTGCCGTTGCTACGTCGGCCACATGCCGGACTTCTTTGACAAGCTGAGCAACCTTTCCGAGTCATCGCATAACTAGCGAGTTAAGTAGGCAGAGTGTTCGGGATGCGAACACGTTGGACGCGGTGATTGTTGCTGTCCAGAATGTGGACACGTTCTTTCGAGTCAATCACCAGTCCCCAAGGCTGATAAAGCTGCCCGGGTTCAAATCCGGGTGAACCCCAGATCGCCATCGGCTCGCCGGTTGCAGTCAGACGTTGAATTCGCTGGTTGCCGTACTCGCAAATCAGTAATTCATCTCCGCCTGGCAAGACAACCATGTCATAAGGGTAGTGGAATTGACCGGGATTGCTGCCGGGTGTTCCCCAGATGTCAATCAAGCGAGGCGGGGACTCTCGCAGGTCGAATGCTTGAATTCGATGGTTGCAGGCATCACACACCCAAAGCACGTGGTCGTAAACGACCAAGCTTTGTGGGCGAACGAATCGTTCGGGTTCTCGCCCGGTGCCGCCCCACTCCAGCACGAACTGGCCCTCGGGGTCAAATTTTTGAATGCGATCCGAATCGCCATATTCACCCACGTAGTAGTTGCCTTCGGAATCCGACACGGCATCCGTGACGAAAGCGAACTCTCCTGGTTTACGTCCTGAGGTTCCGCCAATCTCGGCTTCCTCGAGACGCTCGCCTTCCAGCGTGAAGACAAGCATTCGGTAATAGTGGGTGTCCGCGACCAGCAAGCGATCTTGTTCCGGCGATTCACCCCTGTCGATCGCCATTCCCGTCGGGCGCCCGTTCTTGGTTTGGGGTATTTTCCATTGCCGAATCCAATTTCCGTCGGCATCAAAGACTTGAATGCGTCCGGTCGTGTCGACGATGTAGAGTCGATCCATGCGATCGATCGTCACCGCGCGAGGTTTCAGAAACCTTCCTTCGCTTTGTCCACGCCGTCCCCAGACGAGTTCGGGCTCCGAGGCCCCGGCATTTGAAACGCAACCCGTCAGTGTCGAAGCGGGAACGCTTGCGGCGAGCATCGCCTGCAGCAGTTTCCTGCGCGAGAGCTGATCTTGAGGGATGGACGTGATCGACATCGCGGGAGGGGAACTTTCGAGGCTTTTTCGATTGAACGCCGTGGTTCGGCTGGACCGATAGTCTAACACCAAGCTCACACCCCCAAGACCACAAACGCTGCAGCGCCGTCACCGATCAACACCTTGGCGGCTTTTCGTGAGTCAGCCGGCGGCCATCCCATCGGCCTAACGACGAACGGTGGACAAAATCGCTAGGGTTGTGGAGCTAAATTCACTCTCCGTACAATACGGGCCGGGTGTTTGAGACGGCTCCTCGGTGGCGAGTTTTTTCCGCGACCGATGAATCTCGAGCCGACGCCTCGCGACCGTCCCGTTCGGCTTCTATGACCAAAGTATTCGACCTTCGCCAGACCGACGATCCTCGCGACTACATCCACCGGACGGTACAAGCTCTCACCGAAGGTCAAGTCGTCGCGATCCCGACCGATACGGTTTACGCGTTGGCGACGCACGCTCTGGACCCCGATGCGGTCCAGAAAATGGACGCTATCAAGGGCCCCGGCGGCAGTCCCTATGCTCTCTCGGTGCGCAGCCGCCAAGCGGCCGAGGACTTTTATTGCGACTGCTCGCCGCTGGCGCGACGTCTCAGTCGGCGTTGTTGGCCGGGTCCGCTGACGATGTTCACGCCCTGTGGCGACCGCTTTTCGGCACTTCGACAGCTACCGGAACCGGTTCGCCAGGGATTGGTTGGCCCGGCGGATTGCGTCGGATTTCGGGTCGTCGAGCATCGAATTCTCGAGACCATCCATCGCTTCATGGCGGCACCGCTGCTGATTTCCGGCGCGAATTTAGTCGATCAACCGTCAGAATCGACCGCCGAAGGTGTTCTCGACAAGCTTTCCGGGCGTGTCCCTCTGCTGCTCGACGACGGTCCGACGCGATATGGTGAGGGTTCGACCATCGTGCGGGTTGTCGACAACCGCTGGGAGTTGGTCCGGGAAGGTGTAATAGAGCAGGCAGCAATGAACCAATTTGTAAAACCCGTGATAGTGATGGTCTGTACAGGCAACACCTGCCGCAGCCCGATGGCCGAGACCTTGATGCGAGAATTGTTGCACCGTCGATTCGGGCGAGAAGATGCCGTTCGTGTGCTATCGGCGGGTGTTGCCGCATCCGAAGGCTGTAGTGCAAGCCCACAGTCCATTGAAGTCATGGGGGAAAGGAGGTTAGACTTGACGGGTCACGCCAGCCAGCCTCTTAGCGATGAACTCATGAATGTTGCCGATCTTGTCCTCACGATGACGCGATCGCATCGGGCGGCGATCCTCGCCGCATGGCCGGAAATGCAGGATCGTGTCTTTACACTCCGGCACGACGGGGGAGACATCTCCGATCCGATCGGGATGCCTGTCGAGTCCTATCGGAACTGTGCGGATCAGATGCAGGAAGAACTCACGCGTTGGACGGAGCGGTTGGAAGACGACTTTTTCCCGGTCGCTGGCGATAAGGAGTCGGAGTGATGCGAATCGCACTCGGAAGTGATCATCGTGGAGTTCACATCAAAGCGAAGCTTGTGCAGACATTGCAGGAGAAGGGCTTCGAAATCCTGGACGAGGGGACTTTCGGTGACGCTTCGGTCGACTACCCCGACTTTGCCGAAGCGGTCGCGCGGCGAGTCAGCCAAGCACAGGCCGATCGCGGCATTTTGATTTGCGGCACCGGTATCGGGATGGCCATCACGGCCAACAAGTTTTGCGGGGTTCGGGCCGCCCCGTGCTACGACGAAGTGATGGTCGAAATGAGTCGTCGGCACAACGACATCAACGTCTTATGCTTGCCGGGTGATCTGATCGGAGACCGTTCCATCGACGATCTGGTGCTTCGCTGGATACAAACCGAGTTTGATGGTGGCCGTCATAGCGA
>JBCBOO010000366.1:0-5125 GCA_039821235.1 Planctomycetota bacterium | reverse complement strand
TGTCGTAACGCTTGCTCGTCGGTTTCACCGCTGGGCAGAAAGACTCAGACGCCCGTCTCATTAACGAATGTCAGCTTGCGATGACTCGGGGTCTGGAGAGTAGGCGACCAAGACTTGATTCATCCGCAACTCGACGGGTTGCCTCGATTGCTCATTGCCCGCATGGGCCACGTCGCTCGAGCACAGCAGCATCGCACCCTCCACGCCGAGCTCCACCGGGGCGGCTTCCATGTCTGCGCCGATGCGAACGGCCACCGTCAAGACTTCGCTTCCTCGCCTGTACCGCATCAGATAGAGATCGCTTTCCGGTGCTGTTTTGACTTGCAGACAGGAATCCACCAGCAGACCGCGCGTGCGAAACCGATTCCGAATCGCAATCAGACTTCGATACCAATGACGCGTCTCGGAGTTACCCGCATCGGCATCACCGATCTTCGCTTCCAAGAACGCTTGTGGATCAGTTGGAAGGATACCGGCTTCCCAATCATGTTGCGGATACTCGCGGCGGCGGCCTTCGACGACGGCTTGGCGTAGCTGGGGATCACTGAAGTCGACAAAGAACCGAAATGGCTTTTCGCATGCGAACTCCTCACCCATAAACAGCATCGGAATCGCCGGCGAGAGAATCATCAAACAGGCGGCCGCACGGTGAGCTTCGTGACCGGCAAGCTGATGGAGTCGCAGACCCAGCGGGTGATTGCCGATAAAGTCGTGGTTCTGAATGGAGTAGATCAGCCCGTGAGTCTTGACGCGTGAATCGAGCCGTGCGCGGCCGCGTTGCTTGCGAAGTGTACCTTCATAGACATAGCCGTACTGGACGGTCTGCTCCAAATCCTTGCGACGTCGATAAGTTCGATGACAGAGTTGCTCGTCCGGTCGCAATGTGGCGAAGACACTGTGTAGAAAATCATCACACCACATTGCATCGAACCCGATCCCACCCTCGCTCTGCAATTGAGTCATCTCTGGATCGTAAACATTGGACTCGGCGATCATCAGCACATTGCGGCCAAGGCTCTCGCTCGTTTGCCGAACAAGCGACGCCATTTCGCTGACAACATGCGGATCGCGATCATCCTTCATGCAGTGAATCGCATCGACGCGCAAACCGTCGAGGTGGTACTCGTCGATCCAGTGCAGCACGTTGGCAAGAAAGAACCGCCGGACCGCATCGCCGTGGGTTGGGTCGTCAAAGTTGGGAGCTTCACCCCACACCGTATGATGCTTATCCGAAAGATACGGCCCGAAGTCGCCCAGGTAATTCCCCTCCGGCCCGAGATGGTTGTAGACGACATCCAAGAGCACTGCGAGAGATCGCTGATGTGCTGCGTTGACGAATTGACGAAAATCGGCGGGCGAACCGAATGCCTCACTTGGAGAGAAAAAAGCGACGCCATCGTATCCCCAATTCCATTTGCCGGCCGAAGCCGCGACGGGCATAAGTTCGACAGCGGAGACGCCCAAATCCACCAATTCGTCCAGTCGGTCGATGGCTGCGGAAACGGTGCCCTGCGTCGTAAATGCTCCCAAATGCAACTCGTAGATCACCAAGTCCTCGCGCCGGAGCCCCTTCCAATTATCATCAGCCCAGGCAAACTGGGGGTCGACTATTTCACTGGGGCCATGGACTCCTTGGGGCTGAAATCGTGATGCCGGATCGGGACGCGGCGGACCTCCATCGATACGATAGAAGTAACGATCGCCGGGCTGGGCATCGGGAACGAGAGCTTTGTGCAGCCCGTCGTCACCACGCGTGAGCACGATGCCATGCGGCCCTCCATCCAACTCCAATTCGATCCGCGTTGCCCCGGGCGCCCAAACCGTAAATTCAGTTCCTTTCGCTCCATGAGGAATGGCCCCGAGGAATCGATGCAATTCGGTCCATTCGCAATTCAAGAAGTCCGTCATCCGAAAACCTGTCGTTTACCATTTCTGATCGTTGATCCGTTTCAGTCCTCTCCTCCCTGCCTACACGACCCACTCAGGATTGCCAATCCGTCATGAAGAACATGCCGCGTCGATGGTTCAGCTTTCACGTTCTTGCGATCTGTTTGGGGCTTTGTAGCCAACCCGCCCGGGCTCAGCTCGCGCGTCAGTCCACATTGCCCCTCGTTGATGAAGTGGGCTCCGGCGAGGCTGAAAACGTGAATTCCACTGAGACACCATCCATTCGAATTGCGACCTACAACGTTTCCCTTTACGGAAAACGAGCTGGCGAGATTCGATCTCGACTCTCCACTCCGGAAGACCCACAAGCAAGAAAGATCGCCACCATCATCCAGCTCGTGAGGCCCGACATCCTTCTGGTCAATGAACTGGACTATGAAGCGGACCAGGGGCCGGCAAAGCTCTTGGCCAAGAATTACTTCGGCGTCTCGCAACCGGCCCTTCTGGGCGATGATTCGCTTGAGCCAGTCATTTACCCGTACCTTTACAGTGCGCCGAGCAACACAGGAATCGACTCGGCGATGGATCTCGACCAGGATGGGAAACTGGGAACGGGCAATGACTCCTGGGGATATGGAACGTATCCAGGCCAATATGCGATGACGGTCTACAGTCGTTTTCCGATTGATTTCAAAGCCATCCGAACGTTTCAGGAATTTCGTTGGAAAGATCTTCCAGGTGCCATCCGGCCGATCGATCCCGCTACAAGCAAGCCTTACTACGACGATGCGGTCTGGGAGAAGCTCCGGCTGAGCAGCAAGAACCACATTGATGTTCCGATTCGTATCGGCGATCAAACCCTCCACCTGCTTGGAAGTCACCCAACACCGCCGGTCTTTGATGGCCCCGAAGATCGCAATGGAGCGCGCAATCATGATGAAATCCAATTCTGGACGCGTTATGTGACGGACACCGATGACCGATGGATTCGTGACGATGAGGGTGCAATCGGTGGGATCCCCGAGAACGAACCGTTTGTCATCGCGGGAGATTTGAATGCCGATCCGATCGACGGCAGCGGGCGTCGTGAGGCGATTCAAAACCTAATGAAGTCCGAGTCGGTGCGTCAGGTCGCACCAAAGTCAACGGATTCAAGCCTCAATGACCTGCAACGTGTGAAGACTGCCAACTTCGGTCGCAACGGCCGGATGAGGGTTGATTACGTCTTGCCCAGTCAGTCGCTAAAGACAACCGACTCGGGCGTTTTTTGGCCCTCAAAATCGGACCCACTTTCCAAGCTGATTGATGCATCGGACCATCGATTGGTTTGGATTCAGGCGGAACTTCCGTCACGATGACTGGGGCGACACTGAATCTGGCGGCGCGAAGATGAAGCGACGAGTCCTTCTCATGGCAAGCTCAATGCGCGGCGGAGGCAGCGAACGCCAAGTGCTGTTACTCGCCAAGCATCTCGACCGATCGCGGTTTGAGCCACACCTTTACCTCACCCACCGTGAAGGATCATTCCTCGATCAAGTTCCAGACGACGTCACGATCCATTCGCCCGCCAACCAAGAAAAGCCGCCAGGAATCTACATACCCGGGCGTCAGCTTCGCAGACAAGCGGCAGGTGTGAAGGATCTGGTGCAACGATTTAGCATTGATGTGGTTTACGACCGTACTTTTCATATGACCCTGCTTGCGTCGAATGCCCCCGGATCCGTTCGACGCGTCTCAACCATCGTCAGTCCCCCACACCTTGCGGTTCCATTTGTGGAAAAGCGATTCGTGGGTTTGAAACATTGGCGTCTTGCTTCCGCTTATCGTCGATCGCATTGTGTGATTGCCGTCAGCCAAGCCGCAGCGGATTCGGCGGCAAGCTATTACGGCCTGCCTCCACAATCGATCCAAGTCGTTCGCAATGGCGTGGATGCGAAAGGGCTGCGTGAACAGGCGGACCAGCAAGCCCGGACGCTGAAGGATCAGCCATTGGCAGAAGAGCAAGGGCGCGACACGCACCGTCTTCTTTGCGTGGGAAGGATGACGGAGGAGAAAGGCCATGCGGACCTGTTGCAGGCTATGGCATGCATGCTTGATCAAAAACCAGAGCTGCGGTTGAAATTGCGACTCGTTGGCGATGGCATCTTACGCCAGTCATTGGAAGAGCAAACACGAACACTCAACTTGTCCAGGATGATCGAATTTGCGGGGCATCAAGACTCGATCGCCGGTGAAATCAAAAACGCGGATGCGTTGATCCTCCCATCTCGTTTCGAAGGCTTGCCGAACGTCGTCTTGGAAGCGATGGCGATCGGCACGCCCGTCATCGCCACCCGCGCGGGCGGGACGCCGGAGTTGCAGCGAGACCGCCCCACCGCCTTTTGGGCCGAGCCGATGGATCCGCCATCACTTTCACACGCGATTCAGTGCTACTTGGAAAGTCCGTCGCTGGCCCAGCAGCACGCCGAAGCGGCAAGAGATCTGATCGAGTCCGACCACGATCTCAAGAACTCCATTGATCAAATCGAGTCCCATCTCACTTGACCCCTTCGCCCTCGTGTTGCTGCTACACTACGCGGGCACATCTCGTAAGTCCCACACAGACACTGCAAAGACGACGTGGAAAATTCTAGCGACGCTCCCGCGAGCAAACCGGTTACAACCGACGCCCCCATCGACTCGCCCTCCACTGGCGACCCTGCCGATCACGGCTCGAAAGAACAATGGGGCACTCGCATCGGTGTCATCCTGGCGGTCGCGGGCTCCGCGGTCGGACTCGGTAACTTCCTCCGTTTCCCAGGACAAGTCGCCGAAAATGGCGGTGGCGCATTCATGCTGCCGTACTTCATTTCGCTGCTCGTCATCGGAATCCCACTCTGCTGGGCGGAGTGGACGATGGGGCGATTCGGCGGGGCCCGGGGGTTCAATTCATCGCCCGGCGTCTTCTGTGCCGTCTGCCGGACTGCCAAAGCTCGCTACTTTGCCGTTCCCGCTTTGCTCATCCCGCTCGTCATCTACATGTACTACGTGGTGATCGAGGCATGGTGCCTTTCTTATGCGTTCTCGTACCTGAACGGCTCGCTGATGTTGGGCGAAGACTCAAAGGCCTACGAAACATTCTTCAATGACTTTACGGGTGCCAGCAAAGACGGCGCCGTCTTTGGAGGCACCCGTAAAGTCATTGAAGAATGTTTCGTAGGCCTTTGAGTCTTCGCCCAACATCAGCGAGCCGTTCAGG
>JBCBOO010000365.1:0-5164 GCA_039821235.1 Planctomycetota bacterium | reverse complement strand
AGTCGACCGTGGAACCGAGAAAGTGGTGGCTCGACCACTTGCCGTGTTTCTCCTTATCATGAGGCGTTCCTGGATCCATTTCCATCGGCCTCCGCTTCATGAGTCTCTGCCGTGACCGACGCGCCAGCACCTCCCCCACGTTCACTCGAGCCTCCAGCCGATCTGGAAGTCAAAGATGCGCTGCTGATCTTTAACAGTGTTTGGAAGGAGTTGGAACTGGAGCACGGCAAGCTCAACCTCCGGTTTCCGACCGAGCTGATTCTTCTCGGCGGTGCGCCGGGTGCGGGAAAAGGCACCAACACGGACTTCATCCGTCAGGTGAGAGACATCACCGGTGACCCGATCGTTGTCAGCGAACTTCTAAGCACACCGGAAGCCGAGAAGATCAAGTCTCAGGGCGGCATGGTGGGTGACCGCGAAGTCGTTTCGCTCGTGTTTCGAAAGCTCCTCGAGCCACAATTCGAAGGCGGTGCGATCCTGGACGGATTTCCGCGAACGAAAGTTCAGGTCGAGTGCTTAAAGATGCTCTATGACCGAATGAAAACGCTCCGTCGCGAGTTGATTGATCATCCGCACCTCACTCAGATGAAGCCACCGGTGTTCCACATCATGGTGCTCTTCATTGATGAAACGGAAAGCGTTCGTCGGCAACTCGGGCGTGGCCGCAAAGTCATCGCCCACAACGAAGAGGTCAAACGATCAGGCATCGGAGAGCCCTGGGAAGAGCGTCCGACGGACTTCAATGAAGAGCTCGCGCGGAACCGATACCGTGTTTTCAAGGAAAAGACGTACGATGCCCTCGTGTCGTTAAAACAGCTCTTCCACTTTCATTTCATCAATGCGCAAGATGATCTGGTCGTCGTCCAGGAAAACATCCTGCATGAACTGGAGTACCAGAGCTCACTTGAACTCGACCCGCGAACGTTTCATACGATTGGCGACATCCCGCTGGCCGGGCAGATCGTTCAGCACGCGCGTCGTGATTTGGTCAAGCGACTCGACGGCTACGAATTTGATCACCGCAAACTGTTTCAAGACGTCGCGAACTTGATCGAAACAAAGATGGTCCCGATCGTCATCCGGCATGCGATTTCCGGACGAGCAGCCATCAGCAGCGAAGACAAGTTGCTCGAAAACCCGTTGGCCATGCAAATGTTGATCGACATCTTTTCCGAACGAGGCTATCACGCCGTGATCGATCTTCGCCGCCGAGAAATTCCGGAACGAGTCGATTTGGCGACCGGCGAGATTCAGTGCCGAACGCAAAAGGTCTGCCGAATTACCGTGCACTTCCAAGGCAGTGAGATTCGTCGCGGCTAGTGATCAGTCGTCATCACCCGCTGCGATCGCATCGCCGGCACGCCAGCGTAGAAACGAGTCCAAGAAGCCCTGCAGCTCGCTGCCGTCCATCACGCTGTTAAAGTTTCCAACGTAGTGGCCCGTCCGCGTGTCTTTAACGCGCTGATCCGGGTGAAGAAAGTAGTTGCGAATCTGGCTGCCAAAACCCGTTCGCGCCTGCGTCATGTACTTTTTGGCTTCCTCGGCCTCGCGGCGTTCCTCTTCCACGCGAGCCATTTTGGCACGCAACATTTTCCAAGCGGTGTCACGATTTTGATGCTGGCTGCGCTGGTTCTGACACTGCACGACGGTATTGGTCGGGACGTGGGTCAATCGGATCGCGCTATCAGTCTTGTTGACGTGCTGACCGCCGGCACCGGACGCCCGATAGGTGTCTTCACGAACGTCGCTCTTTTTGATCTCGACTTCGATGGAATCGTCAATTTCGGGCGAGACGCTGACGGCGGCGAAACTGGTCTGACGTTTTCCTTCGCTATTGAACGGGCTGATGCGAACCAACCGGTGCATGCCCTCCTCTCCTTTCAAATAGCCGTACGCCATGGGACCGCGAACCGCGATCGATGCATTGTTGATTCCGGCTTCCTCGTTGTCCTGGCGATCGAGCAATTCGATTTTGTAATCGTTGCCCGCCGCCCAAGCCGAGTACATCCTCAGCAGCATGTCCGCCCAGTCATTTGCGTCCGTCCCGCCGTCTCGGGCGTTGATGGTCAGGATCGCGCCCGCGGCATCATTGGGACCACTGAGCAGCGCCTTGAGTTCCAAGTCGTCGAGTACTTCCTCCAGACGCTTCAGCTCGGATGCGACCTCGCCCGCGACGGATTCATCCTCGTCCGCCATCTCCATGAGCGCATTCAAATCCTCGACGCTGCTGGACAATTCGTCGAGCGGACCGACAATGACCTTTAGGGCTTTGAGCTGGCCGACTGTTTTTTGGGCCGATTCGTTGTCGTCCCAGAACGTCGGCGCACCCATTTTCGCTTCGATCTTCTTGATCTCGGCGGATCGACCGACGTGATCCAAAGAAACAGCGAGCTGCTTCAGGCGTTTCGTGATGTCGTCACTGCGTTGAACCAGTTCCGCGTCCATCAGTGAGTACGTCCTTTAATCGGTGAAAAATACCATGAGCGAGGCATCGAGTTATACATGGCACGCGTAGTTCTGGCGATGAGTGGTGGCGTCGATTCCAGCGTCGCAGCCCATCTGCTGCTCGAAGCCGGGCACGATGTGATTGGCGTTTTTATGCGGCATGGCGAAGAGTCCAGCTCGGTCTGCAAGGTGGACTCGGAGTCGACCGCGCTGCCCGTCCTCGGTGAGCTTGCACAAGGACGCGCCGATCATAAACAGGGATGCTGCACCGCAAGCGACGCCGCGGATGCAAAGCGTGTCGCGGCGAGATTTCGCATTCCGTTCTATGCACTGGATCTTCAAGCCGACTTTCGCCGCATTGTCGACTACTTTGTCGATGACTACTTGAACGGCCGAACGCCCAACCCTTGCGTCAAATGCAACCACTGGATCAAGTTCGGGCGCCTCTTCGACTATGCCGTCGGCGTGGAAGCCGATTTCGTTGCGACTGGACATTACGCGCGTTTGATCGACGGCCAACTCCACCGGGGACTTGATGGAAACAAGGATCAGTCTTACGCGCTCTTCGGCATCCGTCGCGACCGCTTGCCAAACATGTTGCTGCCCGTCGGCGGTTACGAGAAGACGGAGATAAGGCGCATCGCAGAGTCTCTGGATCTGGGCGTCGCCGGTAAACGTGATAGTCAAGAGATCTGCTTTGTGACTCAGGGGCATCACAGCGATTTTGTCAAAGCACATCGGCCTGAGCTTGTGGGAACAACCGCCGGCGAATTTGTCACGACTGATGGAACGGTGGTCGGTGAACACGCCGGCTATGAGGCTTTTACCATCGGCCAAAGGAAAGGCTTGGGAATCGCGCTGGGCACACCCCATTTCGTCATCCGCATCGATACCGAAACGAACCAAGTCGTCCTTGGACAGAAGGCTGACCTGGCAGCCCGTCAGCTCACCGCCACGGATGCCAATTGGTTGGTCGACCCCAACTCGATACCCTCGCGAGACGACCTCTCGGTGCAGATTCGCTACAACGGTTCTCCGGAACCCGCTCAGGTGGACGTCAGGCCCGACCAACCCGATCAGTTCGCGGTGACGTTTGACGAGGCCGTCGATGCGGTCGCCCCCGGACAAGCCGCCGTCGTCTACCAGGGAACCCAAGTTCTCGGTGGTGGATGGATCATCCGCTGAACCCAATCACATGACATCCAACCCATCCGCGGAGATCCCCGATCGCTCGACACGCTTGAAGTGCAGATTTGTTGCCGCTCCCCACCCAAGCGTGATAGATCCCACCGAACTCCTGCAGCAATGCGACCTTCGCACGCAACGACGAAGTGGCCCCGGTGGACAACACCGCAACAAGACCAGCTCGGGAGCCTTTCTCACGCATCGATCCACGGGACTCGTCGGTGAAGCAACCGAACGACGAAGCCAAGCTCAGAATCGTGACGTTGTCCTCCTGCGACTCCGCGCCATCCTTGCGATCGGATTACGAACACCCAGCCCACTCGATGCGGCGGAGTATCTCGATCCTCCTCAAGAACGTTCGATTCGCAATCGCTATCGCAAGCATGCGATGAAACTCAATGACGCAAACACCGATAAGCCCGCACTTCTCGCGATGGTGCTAAACGATGCCTGGGCGGCGGGCGGCCAACCAAGCTTGATCGCGGACTGTTGGGAAACATCGACCAGCCGAATCGTTACCCTCCTGCGCTCTCACGCGCCGGCACTCCAATGGGTCAATCGAATTCGAGAGCATCACGGGAGACTTCCGCTTCACTAGAGACTGGTTCCAAACCGAGCTCAGGATTCAACCGCAAGACATTAGCGAGTGACGAAACGAACGAGCGACTTTGACGAAGTGCTCTGTCACGACTGCTCGACGATGTCCCCAAGTTGGATCCTGCTTCGAATCAAACCTCGTCGGTGTTGTGCGAGTGCCTCGGCGCGACTGGCGGATGAAACGGGACGGGTAGCCCAGCCCAGCTAGGCCGTCAATTCGACCCCCGTCTCCATTTTGACAGAATGAACAAGATGACAGGATTTTGGGGACCTTGGAGATTGTGGTTCTGCCTAACGTTCTCTGCTCTCAACATCCTGTCCATCTTGTTCATCCTGTCGAAAATCACAAACACTGGGGACATAGCCCTGCATGAACGGGGGTTTCTTGCTGAGTCGGGGGGGCTGGCGATTGGCAATGCCAAGGTGACGTGGTCGTGCTTTCAGACGATCCATCTGCGGCTTCACGGGCCGCACTGGCGCAGCATGCAACGCGAGCCTGCCGTTTCGGTCGGCTCATGTGCGGTGACGACGGCTCTCTTTTGCTAGGCCGGGGCGGGCAGCAATTCCCTGGCGATTCGTTTCACTCGGAATCGCCGCTGCGTTTGGTGACTGCGACTCGCTTCCACGCGATCGACGCGGCCTGCCACGTGACAGAACACGTCGCCAAAGTCGCTCACCAGTTTCGTCCATCGATCCGCCGTTAAACCCAAACGCGATAGGATCGGTGGCAAGTTTGCCGGAGTACGGCCTCGTTTTCCTGGATGGAGTTGCCTGGCCGTCCAGTCCAAAAGCTCCAGGTAGTCACCCAGCGACAGCGGCAAGAAGCCTTTATCACTGCAACGCGAGTCACCGGTGTGAACGCATGCCCCAAGGAAAATCACTGGGGACATAGCCCTGCATGAACGGGGTTTCTTGCTGAGTCGGGGGGGCTGGCGAT
>JBCBOO010000364.1:0-5223 GCA_039821235.1 Planctomycetota bacterium | reverse complement strand
GTGACCGGTGAGGACCTGGCCTTTGCCAACTCGACGTTCGACGAACAAGGTGGTCCCGCAGTCGGGTTCACGCTCACGGATTCCGGCAGTGGCAAATTCCGCGTCCTCACGACCGAAAATCAACCGTCGGGCAATCGTCAACGACAGCTCGGAATCGTGATGGATGATCGACTCTTGTCGGCTCCGAATATCAACAGCCCGATTTCAAAAAACGGGATCATCCAAGGCAACTTCACCCGGCAAGAAGTCCAATCGTTGGTCGATATTCTGAAGGCGGGACAATTGCCGGCCGCGCTCACCAAGCAACCCATCGCGAAGAACCAAATCGACGCGACGCTTGGCGAAGACACGATCAACAAAGGCTACTTTGCGATTGGGACTTCGCTCGGGCTCGTCCTTTTGTTCATCTTGGTCTACTACCGTTTTGCCGGAGCGATCGCGGTCTTGGCGTTGGTCCTCAACCTGGGCATGATCCTGGGAACGATGGTGCTGATCAATCAGCCGCTGACGTTGCCGGGACTCGCGGGCCTGGTGTTGACCGTCGGTATGTCCGTGGATGCGAACGTGCTGATCTTTGAGCGTATTCGGGAGGAGATCAAAAAGGGTGCGAAGAACCGCATGGCGATTCGCAACGGTTTCGCCAAGGCGACGATCACGATTGTCGATGCAAACCTGACCACACTTTTTACCGCGATCGTGCTTTACGCGATCGGAACCGATCAAATCCGCGGCTTCGCCGTGACCTTGATCTTGGGCATCCTGTATTCGATGTTCACCGCGATCTACATGTCGCGAACGCTCTTTGACATTGCCGAGCGTCACAATAAAGTCAGCCTGGGCATGTCCGACGCCGTGAACTCGATCCGCTCGAGCCTCTCCGGTGGCGGCACGCTTGACTTCATCAGCAAGGGAAAGATCACGCTGGCCATCTCGGCCATCTTGATTGTCGTCGGCATCGGTTCACTGGTCGCACGCGGTCGTACCATTTTGGACATTGACTTCGCAGGCGGCTCTTCGGTCCAGTTCCGTGTCAGCCAACCAACCGAGACGGCTAAAATCCGCGATTTGATCAAGCAGAACATTGGTGAGTTTGCGGGCTCTCCCGTCCAAACCACCACCAATGGTGTTTCGATGGAAGGTGCGACCGACGGCACCGTCTTCAAGGTCGATTCCTCACTGGAAAAGGTTGCTGAGCTGCAGGAACGACTGGTCAAAATTTTTGGCGAAGATCCCGAAATCGACTTGGTCACCTACAACGTTGCCATCACGACCGACGGCGGCTCGACGTCCGCGATCGACAACTCCAACGGCACGATGTTGGTTGCGATGCAGGGAGACGGCGACAGCAGTGATGCCGACTCGGAGTCCGACACCGACGCCGAACCGGTCATCGAGGCAGCGAGCAACCAAGCCGCTGTCCGCAATGTCACACTGGGAATCGAAGGTTCCGAGGCGGGTGCAACCATCAGCGGCTCCACCCTGATCAGCCGCATCAAGGAAGCTTCGGAAAGTCTCGGGATGGCGTTGAATGAACGGGCCATCGACATCATGCCAGAAGGGGAGGGCAGCGAAGAGTGGAAACCCGGCTCAAGCGTTCCCTTCGCGGAATGGACGATCAAATTGCCGATGGAAGAGTCCTCGGCGGATCAGTTGATGAGCCTCGTTCAAGAGTCGCTCGACGAGGAACCCGTCTGGGTCAGCAGCAGCAGCGTTGGTGCTCGCGTTGCCGGTCAGATGATTGGGCGAGCCTCCGTGGCGTTGTTTGCCAGCCTCCTGGTCATCATTCTTTACATCTGGTTCCGGTTCCAGCGAGTCATCTACGGATTTGCTGCCGTCGCAGCACTCATCCACGACGTTTTGATTACGCTGGGGGCGATCGCAATCAGCTACTTCGTTGCGGACTATCTGGGTTTCCTGGGAATTGACCCGTTTAAGATCAGTTTGACCGTCGTTGCAGCCTTGCTAACGATCATTGGTTACTCATTGAACGACACGATCGTTGTGTTCGACCGAATTCGAGAAACCAAGGGCAAGGCACCGCGTCTAACGGGTGAGATGATCAACACGAGTATCAACCAGACACTCAGCCGAACGTTGCTCACCTCGGTGACAACGCTGATTGTGGTCATACTCCTTTACGCATTCGGTGGCGAAGGCATTCACGCTTTCGCGTTCGCCTTGGTCATCGGCGTTCTGGTCGGAACCTACAGTTCGATTTTTGTCGCCAGCCCGATCCTGTTGTGGCTGGTCAACCGTGACCAAGAAGCAGCCAAGACGGCCTAAACACTATGCCAAGCACGCACCGTCGATTCATCGCGTTTGTACTCGGTTTGTTCGTCGGATGCGTGACGCAAGTCACGTCGACGGAACGCGTTTCTGCACAGGAACGCGTTCCCGAAATCGCCGAACTGAAAACTTCGAATGCCGCCGACGACATCAAGTTGTCGCTGCAGCGGCGGGTCGCCTACCTTGCCTCCGAAGAGCTACGCGGCCGCGGCGTGACCCAGGATGAAATGGTGCTCGCCCGCGACTACGTTCGTGAGCAAATGGCAGAGGCTGGACTGTCGCTCGATCTGGCCGACGGGGGAGCGTTCCAGACCATCGAGATCCCGACCGGAAACGAACTCAAAAGCAAGGAATCGAACTTTGCAACGTTCAAAGTCGGAGATGAAGAGATCAAAGCAGCGGTGGACGATGGATTCAGTCCACTCGCAGTCGGCATGAACGAAGCGGTCCTGAAAGGTCCTGTCGTTTTTGCGGGCTACGGCATCACCGCACCGGATCTGAACTACGACGATTACGACGGCATCGATGTAAAAGACGCCATCGTGATCGTGTTGCGAAAAGAGCCGGGCGCCGCCGACCCTGAGAGTCCATTCAATGGCGTTGAAAATACACGTCATGCTTACTTTCAAACAAAGATTATCAACGCCGCCAACCAAGGTGCTGCCGCATTGCTGATCGTCAACGACGCGGGCAGCGTTGAAGACGCAGTTGCGGAAGAACAGGCGCGCATCGATCAGGAAATGGCTCGCAAGGCTACTTTGGAAGAGTCTCTCGCTGCTCTGCCCGAAGATGCGGCGAAGAACCGGGCGGCGATGCAGGAAAAGATCACGCAAACGCAGTCGATGATCGACTCCATCACGGTGGATCGGGAATCTGCCAGCCGTGGCGTTTTGGGTCTGAACGATGCCGGCGGCAAGTCTCGGCGCACACGCGACCTGCCTGTCGGCTCGATCGCGCGGGACGTCGTGGATCAGCTGCTGCAGACGGTTGGCACTTCGCTGAAGGAAGCCGAGGCTGCGATCGACTCGGAGTACCAACCCGTCAGCAAAGTCATTGACGATGCGGACGCCAATGTCTCCATCGCCCTGAAGTCGGCGGTCGCGAAAACAGACAATGTGATCGGCTACCTGCCTGGAAAAGGCCCGCTGGCATCAGAGTACTTGGTTGTCGGTGCCCACTACGACCATGTCGGCATGGGCGGTTATGGATCGCTGGCCCCTGGCACCATCGCAGTCCACAACGGTGCGGATGACAACGCCAGCGGAACGTCGACGATGTTGGCCACGGCGGACCTGCTTGGCAAACAACTGGCAACGGCCGCCGCGCATCGAACCGTCATCTTCATCGCCTTCACGGGTGAGGAACGCGGCCTGCTTGGCAGCAAGCACTACGTCGCCAATCCGCTCAAGCCGCTGGAGCAGACGGTCGCGATGATCAACTTGGATATGGTCGGCCGGATGCGTGACAACGAAGTCACCGTGTACGGCACCGGTACCGCGACGGGACTGGATGCACTGGTGGACACGACGAACGAAGAGTTCAATTTTAAGATCGAGAAGCAACCGGGCGGCTATGGGCCCAGCGACCATGACTCGTTCTATCGAGGCGGCATTCCGGTACTGTTTTTCTTTACCGGACTGCACAACGATTACCACCGCCCGACGGACGACTTCGACAAGATCAACTACGAGGACATGACCCGGATCACGGAGATGGTCGGCAAGATCGCCGTGAAACTCGCCACCCAACCGGAGCGTCCCGAGTATGTGGAGACAAACGGCAGAGCCCGCATCACGCGTCAGCGTACGGCCTACCTGGGCATCCAAGTTGCCGCCGATGAAGTTCGGGTTACCGAAGTGGTCGAGGGTGGCCCGGCCGAAAAAGCCGGCTTGAAAGTCGACGACGTGATCGAGTCACTGCAGGGCAAGCCTGTTACTACCTCACAGGATGTCTCCTCTTGGGTGCGCGCCCGGTCGGCGGGAACCGCGTTTGAGATGCAAGTTCGCCGTGGTGAGGAAGTGCTTTCCTTGAGCGGAAAACTCGAAAAACGCACGGATTGAATTTCGTCCAAATAGTCGACAAATCAATCTTTACGCCGGTCCGGTCGCTTGACACAATCGGCGGCAACGAACGAAGCCGAAATCCTTTTTCGGTAACTCAGCGACAGGACGGATGCGGACGGGCAGCGGATGCCCGGGTCTGCGGGTCCCCCAGCCAATGAACTCGGCAGTTGGGTGCTGATCGACAGGACGTGCGACTCAAACGCAAGGAGAGCGAAAGTGCGAACCGTTCGCCATCAAGTCTTTGGAATGGCCATTGGATTGGCAGCCGTGTTGGCCCCGTGGGCCAGCACCGTCTCGGCACAAGAATCGGCACCGCACCGCATCGCGGTCGTGGATGTCGCTTACATCTTCCGCAACCACGCAGGCATCAAAGATCAGATGTCAAAGGTCGAGGCCAACCTCAAGGCCTACGATGCGGAGCTAAAGCAAAAGCGAGAAGAGCTCAAAAATCTGGCGGCACGGCTGAAGGATCTCAAGCCCGGTACGCCCGACTACGCTCAACTCGAAGAGCGTTTTGCTGAAATGGATTCCAAGCTGCGTCTTGACATGAATCGGAAGCGTAAAGAGCTGGCCGATGCCGAAGCAAAGGTCTATTACGACAACTACCAACACATCGCCGCCGGTGTGAAGTTCTTGGCCAACCACTACAAGATCAACCTGGTGCTTCGCTACAACAGCGAAGAGATGAAACAGGCTGAAGGCCAATCAGTCCTTCGCGGCGTGATGAAGAGTATTGTCTATCACGACAGCGAATTGGATATGACGCCGGGTGTGATGCAGTACCTGGATCAAAAGCTGACCGCCAGCAATGGCCAACCAGCTCGTCGATAAGGATCTTTCGAGATCAGCCCACCGCGCCGCGACGACCCTTTGT
>JBCBOO010000363.1:0-5266 GCA_039821235.1 Planctomycetota bacterium | reverse complement strand
CACCCACCACTGACAGTTTGCAATTCGGCATCCTGCCCGCAGCCACCGGCTGCAGGGACGGATCCATGCCGGCATGAATGCAACGTCGGTTCCGCTCACACACTTGAAAGCAACCGGTCATGGCCGATTTTCCATTGAACGATGGTGCTGATCTTGAAGAAGACCCGGAGTTGCTTGCCGCGATGGCGGCAGCGTTTGGGGAAGAAGCCGTCGGCGAACAGGACGCGGAATCACATCAAGCGGTTGACGAAAACTCGCTCCAACAACTCGTGGATCGACTCGATGGTGCGATTGACAACTTGGAGCAAACCAAGGTCTCGCAGCCTGGAGTGGTAGCTTCCGCCGACAATGAGACGGATGAAGCTCGTTACGTCGTCTTTGAAATGTCCGGCCAGCTTGCCGCGTTCCCGCTTTCCGGCATTACCGAAATCGAGCGCCTGCCCAACATCACGCCGCTTCCCAGAACGCCTGAGTGGTGTCTTGGGATCGCAAACGTGCGAGGCCAGATTGTCTCGGTTACCGACCTTGCGGCACTCACCGGCGCCACACAATCCGGTGATCTTGCGGATCAGAAAGTCATCATGGTTCACAGCCAAAAACACAATGCGACGACTGCATTGGTGGTGGACCGAGTGATCGGCATTCGATCCTTTGGCGAAGAGATCTCCAAACGCCCGGAGGAGTTGAATGCTCCATTGGCGCCGTTTGCAACGGAAATCGCACGTGTGGACCAACAACACATTCTGTTGGTCCAAGCAGATGAGTTGCTCTCCCATCCGGAGATGCAACCGTTCATGAAAGACTAAACCAACCTCTCCGTTTCCCACCTGACTCACCTCCTACCACATTCGCCCGAAGGACGTTCATCATGTCATCCACCAACTCGCTCGCGGAACGTTTCCGCACTTGGGCACCTATCGAAGCGATCGCTACCAAGATTCGCGCCAAGCTTCTATTGACGCTTCTCGGTGTCGCCTTGGTTCCGCTCATCATCTTGGGTGTCGTTATGTATCGCTCGGCGTCGAGCGGAATTTTGGACCAAGCGAATCGCCAGCTGGAATCGGTGCGAACCATTAAGGCGAATCAGGTTGAAGACTACTTCGATACGATCAACAAGCAGATCCAGACGTTCAGTGAAAACGCGATGATCGTCGATGCGATGAAACAGTTCCCCGACGCGCTCGAAAGTGCGACGACGGAAGCGAACGTCGACGACTGGGAAACCATTCAAAGCGAACTCGCCGATTACTACAGCGGTGACTTCGCAACAGAATACACGAACCAAACCGGTGAATTGCCGCCCGTCGAAGCACAGCTCGCGGGCCTCGACCGAGATACGCTTTATCTTCAACACGAGTATATTTCCAGCAACCCCAATCCACTGGGCAGCAAAGAAGAGCTCGATCGGGGAACCGATGAAACGCAGTACAACTCGTTGCACGGCAAGTATCACCCGATTGTTCGGAACTACCTGAAGCAGTTCGGCTACTACGATATCTTCCTTTGCGACCTCGAATCCGGTGACATCGTTTATTCGGTCTACAAAGAGCTCGACTTTACGACTTCGTTGCTCGACGGGCCCTACGCCGAAACCAACTTCGGTCGGGCATTCCGAATGGCTGCCTCTGCTGAAAACAAGGATGACGTTTTCTTGGTCGATTACGAGCCCTACCTGCCTTCGTACGAGAACGCCGCCAGCTTCATTTCGTCCCCGATTTTTGACGGTGACAAAAAGGTCGGTGTTGCGATTTTCCAAATGCCGATCGCACGGATCAATGAGATCATGGGCGAGCGAACGGGACTGGGCGAATCGGGGGAAACGTACGCGGTTGGACCCGACAATCTGTTCCGCAGTGAAAGTCGGTTTATTGATGACATTGGTCTGACGACTGCCATCATGAACGACCAACTCGTCGTCGATACACCCGCGTCCAATGCTGCACTTCGGGGTGAAAGTGGAACGGCATTGATCAACGATTATCGCGGAACGCCTGTACTGTCCTCATGGTCACCTCTGACGGTGTACGAAGGGGTGGAGGGTGTGAGTGAACCGATTCGGTGGGCACTTCTGTCGGAAATCGATTACGCCGAAGTGAAACAGCCCATTACCGCGTCGGGTATGTTGCGGAACGCAGGTTTGATCGTCTTCTTGGGGTTGGTCGTCGGTCTTTTCTGTGCGGTTTACTTTGCACAGGGAATCACGCGTCAGGCGGAAGCGATCAACGACATGTTGATGCAAATTGGTATTGGTGATTTTGACGCCCGGGCCGCCGTGGTGACGAGCGACGAGCTGGGTGACGTTGCGGTCGCGCTCAACGCGATGTGTGACAACACGCTGTCGCTGATTCAGTCGCGTGAAGAACGTGACCAGATCGAGCAGTCGATTTTCGAGCTCGTCCGCGAAATGGAAGACATCGCAGACGGGGACTTGACGATTAACGCGGAAGTCCGTGAGGACATGACTGGTCCGATTGCGGGCTCGATTAACTTCATGATCGGACAGCTTCGTGGTCTGGTTCAACGCGTGAAAGCGGCGACCAACCAGGTGAACGAATCGGCTCGTGAAGTGCGTGAGATTTCCGGAGCTCTCTCGGAAGACTCCGCGCGTCAGGCTGAACAGATCACGACCACCAGTACGCAGGTTCGGGAAATCACGGAGTCGATTCAGTCGGTTGCCGATAAGACCCGCGAAAGTGCGAGTGTTGCTGCGAAAGCACGTCAATCGGCTTCGGACGGATTGCAAGCGGTGTCCGATACGGTCGATGGCATGCAGCGTATTCGAAACCAGGTGCAAGAAACGTCGAAACGGATTAAGCGTCTCGGTGAGTCATCTCAAGAGATTGGTGAAATCGTTCAGCTGATTGCGGACATTGCGGACCGAACCAGTATCTTGGCTTTGAACGCTTCGATTCAGGCCGCCATGGCAGGTGACGCTGGTCAAGGTTTTGCGGTCGTTGCGGAAGAAGTCGAGCGATTGGCCGAACGAAGTAATGATGCGACGAAGCAAATCGCGACGCTCATTAAGGCCATTCAAACGGAAACGAGTGACGCAATCACCGACATGGAAGAGTCGACTCGCGAAGTGGTCGAAGGTTCTCAGTTGGCCACTCAAGCGGGTGCAACGCTTTCGGAAATTGACCGCGTTTCCACGCAGTTGGCCGAGTTGATTCAGGACGTCTCCACGGCGACGGAAGGTCAGTCAGGTGCGGCTCGTCAAATCGCGGGAACAATGGGTTCCATTTCGGAAACGACCAACCTTGCCGCTCGCCGGAGTCAGACGGCGGCCGACCGCGTTGGACAACTTGCCGAGTTGGCGACCGAGCTGCGAGATTCGGTTTCGCAGTTCCGCGTCGAACTGGAAGAGCATACCGACGGAGAGTCGGCCCAAATGGACAGTGCTGAAATCGCACTGGCCGAAGACATGGCCGCTGCGGCCGCGATGGTTGCTTCGACGGCTGAATTCAATGACGACTTGGACTCGCTGACAGAGGAAGAGTTGTCTGCCACGCATGAGGCATTCAGCCAGTCGGGTTCGGTTTCTGACGATTCCGAGCAGCCCCAGGTGTAATGAATTGAGGGAGCGCGTGGCAGCGAACATCGCATCGCTGCCACGCCTTCACGATTCCCGCCCACCTTCTCTTATCTCCATCGTCCACCGAAAGAAACATGTCTTCCAGCGACACCCCCGCACCCGGCGAGATCGACGCCATACGATCCATGCTCCTCGACGGCCAATCCGTTGCGCCGGAGTTGCAAGAGATTTTTGGCGAAGAGGCCGAAGACCATTTGCGATCGATTTACGACGGACTCGATCGGCTGCAGGTGAACGGTTCCGATACCGCAGCACTCGCCGATATCCGACGAGCGGCTCACACGTTGAAAGGCGCTGCCGGTGCAGTCGGTGTGCAGTCGGTCACTCGATTGGCACACCGCATGGAAGACTTGTTGGATCATCTTGCGGACAATGGGAAACCATCGACGTCCGAAATGACGTTGCTATTCCTTTCGACAACGGACCGGATCCAGGAGCTGACCGCCGAAGAGTTTGATATTGAAGCGATGACCGGCTCCATTGCCGAGCTCTTTGCTCAATACGAAACACTTCTCCCCGGCGCGGGACAAGTTCCCCAAGCGGGAGCAAGCTCGGAAGCTGCCTCGGATGTGAGTTTTGATCTCGACGAGGACGAGAACGATCCGGAGATGCAGGCCGCTCTGGCAGCTTTTGGGGCCGACTTTGAAGATGAAGAAGACGATCCGGAGATGCAGGCGGCGTTGGCTGCGTTTGGAGTCGAAGACGACAGTGAAGAAGAAAACGAAGAAGAGGCGGCACTGTTAGCTCAGCTGGACGGAGGATCGCAACCCGCCGAGGCACCGGCGATCACCGCCCCTGTGGAGACGACGACCGAGACCAAAACCGTTGCTGCTGAGCAGTCGACCAGAGAATCACTTCCGCCGAAGAAAGAAGTCGCGGCCACATCCACGCCGACTTCTTCCACGAAGAACGAATCACACATTCGAGTTCCACTCAGCCGTCTCGATGAGATGGTCCGTTTGGTCGGTGAGATGATCATCAATCGAAGTGCATTCGCACAGCGACTCGGTGACTTCGGAAGCCAGATTGATGACCTTCAGGTTGCCATGTCTCGCTTGCGAGGCGTTTCAGATGACATCGAAACTCGCTATAGCGTTGAAGCTCTCAAACAAGGTGATCTCACTCGGCCTGGGTTCCAAGGCGACCAGTCCGTGACGGGTGGTCGATGGGCATCCGTCCTGGGTTCCCACAACGGCGACGCATCCGGCTCCGCGCATCAAGAGTTCGATGAGCTGGAGTTTGACCGCTACAACGAATTCCACTTGCTCGCGCGAACCCTTTCGGAAGCCACGGGAGATGTGGGATCCATCGCACGAGAATGCCGTGTGCTTTCCGGTGACTTTGATGCGTTGCTCAGTCGTTGGCAGCGGCTCACCCGAGACGCGCAAGATCGTCTGATGCAGATCCGAATGGTTCCCCTACGAACGGCCATCCCGCGTCTCGGGCGTGCCGTGCGATCGACGGCATCGCAGTGCGGGAAATCCGTCGAATTTGTCGTTCGCGGTGATCACACGGAAATGGACAAAACCGTTCTTGAGGAAATCGCCGACCCGCTGTTGCACTTGGTTCGAAATGCGGTCGACCACGGCATCGAATCACCGGATGACCGTCGGGCCGCCGGAAAATCGGAACAAGCCACGTTGACGATCGAAGCCATCAACCAAGGCACGCAAC
>JBCBOO010000362.1:0-5290 GCA_039821235.1 Planctomycetota bacterium | reverse complement strand
CAAATTGCCCCGGAACCCAAGCGTCACTGCCGCCGCGTTGCATGCGAGTGAGCGTCCGCCCATACACTCGTTTCGGATCCGTAAATCCGTTCATCCACAGAATGAAGCGGATGCAGTACCAACCCAAATCGCCGAGACAACCGTGAGGCTCCAGCACGGGATCGGTTCGAATGTTGCTGGACTCAAACTCGGCATCTCCTGGAAAGGAGAAATGTGTCTGGACGCGTCGCAGCGTCCCGACCTCTCCGTCGCGGACTTGCTGTGATAACGTTTCAATGCGTTGGCCGTGATCAAACATCACACCGTCCATCAACTGCACGCCATTGGCTTGGCAAGCGGCGATCATCTGGGCCACGTCCTCGGCGGTCGGTGCGATTGGCTTTTCGACCAAGACGTGCTTCTTTGCTTCGGCTGCCGCGATGACCCATTTCTTCCTCAGCCCCGTGGGCAGTGGGATGTAGACGGCGTCAATCGAGTCGCTGGCCAAGAGTTGCTCGTGCGAGTCGAATGCTTGCGGTCGTAATTCGAGCGGCGACTCGGCTTGGCAGTCATCGATGAAAGCCTCCGTGCGCTGGCGATCACGGCTGGAAACGCCGGCTACGGTGGCGCAGCCGCTGAGGCGAATCGCTTGCCAGTTTTTGCGTGCGATTTGGGCTGCACTCAAGATGCCGAAGCGGCACTTGGACTCGTTCATCTCTATCGATCAATGGTGGGCGGGATGGCAGTGGCCTGGAAACCCAAAAGGATAACAAGCTTTCCACCCGCCGTGCCGCCAGAGCCGGCGAATTGACCATCGATCTCACGCCTTCGACAAGCACTCGCAGCAGGGTCGCCGAATCTCGTTTGCCGATCTCGAAGCGAATCTAATTCTCCGACGATCGCGCCGGCAAACGGAAACAGATCGCCTGACGGTCATTGCGAACCAGCACATGCCGTCCGGCAACCGTCGGAATGTTCCACGTCTTGCTGGAGAGAGCTTCCAGTCGGAGTCGTTCGTTGTAGGCGGATGTCTCTGCGTCAACAAAGACGACGTCACCGGCCTCATCCTGGACCAACAAGGTGTCTTCGACCAGAACGACGTGCCCCTCGGCGGCCCGACTGCGGCGTGGTTGCGTCCAGTAGGCGTTGGCCTCGCTCAGCTCAACCGCTTGGAGCAAGCCGTTGCTAATGCCGAAACCCACGTTTCCGAGCACACACGTGTGATTGAACTTCGTTTTCAAGACACGACTGCTGGTCCAAAGATCTTGCGTTTGCCAATCATCTTCTGATTTCGTGACCTCGATGGCCAAACTGCCTCCTCCGTAACCTTTGCCGACGACGAGACGATTGTCTCCAAACGCCATTGCGGCGGCGCAGTTCGCGCCCGTGTTCGTCGAGCCGGGCCAGTCCACGGTCCACAGCGTTTCGCCGCTTAGAATCGCGTGCCCCGTCACCGAGGCTTCGTTGACACTGACCACTTGCGCGACGCCGCCGAGACGCATGCGCATCGGGGATGCATAGCTGAGTTGATCTGTACCGTTCCTCCAAACCTCTTCACCGTCTTCGCTGGAAAACGCAATCAATGATGCAGAGGTCTCCAGTCCCAGCGGTCCACCGAGAGCAACAATACAGAGCCCATTGGTTAGCAGTGGTGAGATGGAGTAGCCCCATGGCGCGGTGCTTTCAAACGTCGGCTGATCCCAGCCTGCCAACTCCAATAGGTCCTTCTCCCAAATGACGCTGCCGTCTTCGCGGTCGACACACCAAAGCTGCCCCGTGGGCGTGGTCGCATAAACGAACCGGCCGTTGATGGTGGGAGTGCTTCGTGGGCCGACGCCTCCGAGTGGGTGTTGGTGATAACCCGTGTGCTTGACCACCCACAGCAACTCGCCATCTGACAAACGGTAGCAGGTCAAACATTCCTGATCGTCACGTTGCTCCAGTGTGATCGCTTGTCCGTCAGCGACCGCGAACGAAGACCAGCCCTCACCGATGCCTTGGTTCCACAGTACTTCCACCTCGTCGGATGAAGACGGTATCGAGAAGCGACGTCTGTCATACACGCCGTTTCGGTTGGGCCCCAGGAATTGTGGCGATTGATCATCGGCAATGTCCGTGGCGGCTTCGTCACCATCCGGTATCTGCGTCAACACATCGGGTTCGCCGCTGACCTCTTTCAGTTCGAAGCGAGGCTGTTGGGCAAAACGAAACCGGATTTGCGGAATCATCTCCCCGCTGAAGCCATCGATTCGAAAACAAACCGCCGCAGCGATCCCGAGGCCGACGACGACGATCGGCACCCGCCACGGGTGACCGCTCCAAGCACTGCGACGCTGCAAACAAAACAGAAAAAAGGCACCTGCCAAGGTGCAGCTGGCCAGTCCGATCATGTTGGCATTCTGATAGTCAAACTGGGGCGCGAAGTACTGCGCGACCACAGTGATCAGCAACGCGATCCCGAGCACGATCCAGCCGTACTTGAGCGAGGGTTTTGGACGAGGATTCTCGGGGGACACGTACTCGCTCGATGGGTCGGTCTCGGCGGTCATTCGTTGGCTCCACGCTCTGAGTTTGGCTGCATCGGAAAGGCGATACAGGGTCTGCCGGTAGCAAGTCCACTACAGTAGACTCTCCCATGCTCGCAGGTTGACACCTCGCCCGGGTCAACGTCAACCCAGCCGCCGGCGGTTCACTCATCAGGATACTGCCGCGGGGTCGTTATTCGTTTCTGTTCATGAAATCTTGTCAAATTGATGATGCAGCAAGCTTACGAGACCGCGAAACGACTTCAAAAGAACATGGAGTCGGTGATTCTGGGAAAGAGTGAAGCGGTCCGCTGCATCGTGCTAACCCTGCTGGCCGGTGAGCACCTGTTGCTCGAAGATGTTCCGGGAGTCGGAAAAACGCTCGCCGCCAAGGCACTCGCTGGCAGCATCGACTCTCCGTTCAACCGAATCCAGTTCACACCCGACCTGTTGCCCAGTGACATCACCGGTAGTTCGATCTATCGCAACGACTCGCACGAGTTTCAATTCACTCACGGACCGATCTTCGCCAATGTTGTCTTGGCAGACGAAATCAACCGCGCCCCACCGCGAACGCAGTCGGCGCTGCTGGAAGCGATGAGTGACCGGCAAGTCTCCGTGGATGGAACCACATACCCGCTTCCAGATCCGTTCATTGTGGTCGCGACGCAAAACCCCTTTGAGTTCGAAGGCACGTACGTCTTGCCCGAAAGTCAGATGGATCGTTTCCTGATGCGAACGAGCTTGGGCTACCCGGGGCGAGACGTCGAGCAAGCGGTCCTCAAATCGCACCGTGAAGGTGAGCCGGTCAATTCGATCCAAAGCGTTGTCACCACAGATGAAGTCCTTGCCGCCCAGGCAGCCGTCCGCACGGTGCGATTTGACGAGTCTCTTGAAACCTATTTGCTCGAAATCGTCTCACAGACCCGCAACACGGAACAGTTTCGTTTGGGCGTCAGTACTCGCGCGGCACTCGCCTTCTATCGAGGTTGCCAAGCGCGAGCCGTCACAGAAGGTCGGGACTTCGTGATTCCAGACGACGTCAAGCATTTGGCCGTTCGAGTGCTTTCCCACCGCATCCTGCTCGACGACTTCTCTGGCAACGCCAATCGTTACGCTGCCGAAGAAGCGTTGCAGCAACTGGTCAACCAAGTCCCCGTGCCGGTCTAGGATTACGAATTGACGCATCGACAAACACGTTTTGGAATTCTTGGCACCGGCCGGATCACTCGCCGACTGGTCGCCGATCTGCAGTCCACTCGCGATGTGACAGTCACCGCGATCGCGAGCCGCTCGGCGGAACGCGCGCGGTGGTCGGCGGGACAATATGGAATCGAGAACGCGGTCGAAGGCTACACCGAACTGCTGCATCGCGATGATGTTGATGCGGTCTATGTCGCACTTCCTCCCTCGATGCACACTGATGCGTGCGTCCAGGCGGCGGAACGGGGCAAGCATTTGCTTTGTGAAAAACCACTGACGACCAGCTTGGAAGATGCCAAACGAATCGACGAGGCCTGCCGAACCGCCGGAGTGCGATGGCTGGACGCGACCGGTTGGCTTCATCACAAACGCACGGCGGAGATGCTGACACTTGCGCAGGATGGCTCCCTCGGCAAACTGGCTCACATCTCTGTCGCCATTTCGTTTTACCGTCCATTTCAAACGGGCGAACACCGGCTGGATCCGAAACTTGGAGGCGGCTGCCTGCTGGACCTTGGATGGTATGCTGCGGGGCTCTCGATCCGCTTCGCCTCTGGGTTACCGAAACGAGTTTTCGCCAGTAGTATCGAGGAGTCCGGTGTACCGTTGCGAGTCAACGCGATGCTGTGGTTTGACGACGATGTGACGGCGGCGTTCTCATGCGGATACGACTCGGCGACACGGAAGTGGTTTGAAGTCGCCGGCTCCGAGGCTTCCGTCATTTGTGATGACTTTTCGCGTCCTTGGGCAGACCGCCCGACCCGGTTTTGGGTCCACGGCGCCGGCGGCGAAGTCACTTCGCATACGACCGAAGATCAACAGGAACAGCGTCTCATCGAGACTCTCCTGTCCGACGCGAGTTTGGATCCGTTCCAAACGCAGGCCCTGCGCACTCAAACCGTACTCGATGCACTCGCGCAGTCCATCCAGTCCGGTGTGCCGGTCAATGTGGCATTCGATGAATCGTAGTCGTGCACTCGTTGACAACCTTTCGACCCGGGTAATTCGATGCGAATGATCGTTGCCATTATTCAGCCCACCAAACTCTCTAACGTGCGCGACGCGTTAAAAGAACACGGGATGGAAGACCTGACGGTTTGCGACGCAATGGGCTACGGCCGACAACGAGGACAAAAGGCAACGTTTCGGGGCAATGAATACAAGGTCGACCTGCTCCGGAAAGTCGTCATCGAAGTCTTGGTTCCGGATCAACATTTGGAAACGGCGGTCGAGGCCATCAGCCGCGCCGCACTCACGGGCTCCAAAGGGCAGATCGGCGACGGCAAGATTTTCGTCATGCCGGTCTCCGAAGTCATCCACATGGCAACCGCCACTTCCGAAACACCCTTCGATTAATTCACAACCTCTCTGATCGCAAAGCGACCGTCTCTCCCAAGGGAGAATTCGACGCAACCGCTCGCCGCAATTCTCATCAGAGGATTCCAGTTAAACTAACGCACTTCCAAACCCAATTCGATTCTGACATAGGCCCAACATCATGCGGTCAGTCGGTGTTAGCGGGTGATCAAGGAAACCGGCCGCGTTTTCGACGGACACCGATTCGCCGGATGAATCGATTTCAA
>JBCBOO010000361.1:0-5343 GCA_039821235.1 Planctomycetota bacterium | reverse complement strand
GTTTCGTGCACGACTCCCTGCCCCAGAGATTGTGTGTCGGACAGTTGGGTAGCTTTCCAAGCCCGACAATCCAGGATTCGTGCAGAGGCAGGAAGCTACCCTGATAACCGAAGTCTTGCGCGCTTCCGAAGCTTCCTGTAGTCTCCGGGGATGCAGGAGCTTTCTCGCAGCAACTTTGGCATTGTCATTGGCTTCCTACTGCCAGGAGCCATTGCATTACAGGGGCTCATCCCCCACTCGACCGCGGTCAAGAACTGGCTGGCTAGTGATCCGGCATCGGATGCCACAATCGGAGGATTTCTCTTCGCTGCTCTTGTCGCTCTGTTTCTTGGACTCCTCTGCAGTACCGTCAGGTGGTTAGTGCTTGACTGGATTCACCACCACACGGGCGTCAGTCCTCCAAGGAGAGACTTCCGGCGACTTCAAGCCAATCTCGGTGCGTACCGGATGATCGAGGAGAACCACTACCAGTACTACCAATTCTACGGGAACAGCTTGGTCGCCGTTCTAGCCTGCTATCTGAGCTTTCGGTGGAACAGCCCGCAAACTTGGCTGACCTGGACTGATCTTCCCGCGCTTTCAATAGCGGTCCTCCTGTTCCTCGGATCGCGCGACACACTCCAGAAGTACTATCGACGGGTCGAAGACTTACTTCGCTGTTCCACTTCGCTCATTCTGCCTTCTCGGTCTCTTTGAACAGCTTGCTCAGGGGAATCTCCAGTGCGAGGGCGATACGCTCAGCGATCGCGATGCTCACCTGGACCTTGCCACGCTCAACCGAGCTGATGTAGGTGCGGTGGATATCTGCGCGGCTGGCAAAGTCTTCCTGCGAGATCCCTCGCTTTTCCCGAAGCCGCCGCACGGCCTTCCCGAATCGAATTTCAAGTGCTTCCATGATTCTCAAATTGAGCACTTGCACTTGATCTATCTACAGACGATAAAGTGACAGACGATCGTCTACACTTCGTTCCAAGTCTCGTTTGAGGAATATGACATGACCAACGGCGGCGGAAATCACGGCCCCAAGGCCGACAGCGAAACCAAAAAGGAAACTGAGTCGAAGCCCCAAGACGGAGGCAAGGCTCAGCCCAAGAAGCAGGGCTAAAGAGACGAGACACTCTCTTGTTTTTTGGGCTGCAAACGCCGTGCTAAGTGCTCCCTTATGGCGGGGGCACTTAGCACCACGCGGCGCTCCCTACGTTTTGGACCACTCTTAGAATTTCACGCGAACCGACTCCCTTCCTACGCAGGCACGGTAAACTAGCAAGCAGAGTCCACGACCCAACGCACTTAATCGCAGGTGTCTCGCTTTGTGGAGAATCGTCTCTCGCCGTGCCGCATTTACACTCGTCGAGCTGGTTGTCGTGGTGGCGATTCTCGGGGCACTGACTGCCGTTGCGGCTCTTTCCGTTCGGCAGCCCCTGAAACGGGCCGAGTTGGAGTTGTTCGTCGAACAGTTGAAAGCGATGGACGCGAATGCACGTGAACACGCGTCACGTGGTGAAACGTTGAGTCTTGAACTCGACCTACTCGAAAGCTCCTTTGCTTTGGTCAACGATGTCCGCAAGACTCGTGTGTCGGAGATTTCGATACCGCCAAGTGTCCAGATCGGCACCTTGGAAGGGTTCAAGAAGATCCGCTCCCGTGATCAAGCGTGGAGCGTTCGCCTATCCGAGTTTGGAACATCATCGACCTACGGCTTTTCTTTGGGACTTGCAGACAGAACGCAGCGATGGATTGTGTTTCTCGGATTAACCGGGCAACCCTATTCGTTTGAGTCTCGCGATCCCTTCGATTCAATCTTGCGGGTTCAATGAGCCGGTCATCAAAATCGATCCTGGTTCATTCCAGACGCCGCAAAGCGGTGACCTTGATTGAAGTGGTCGCCTCGATTGCGTTAGTTGGGACACTGTTCACGGTCGTGTTGATCGGCAACTCAAGGCACCTCAGGCAGCTCAAAGCTGCGGGCGTCAAACATCAAGCGTGTGAAAAACTTGATCGATTGCTCAGTCGATGGTCCGTTGATGAACTCGATCCACGGCGATTCAGCGAACTCGCAGAAATCGAAGGCTTCACCATAGGAGAACGCAAGGCGGATTCCGCCTGGTCGATCAAGACTGAAAAGAAACCGCTTACAGACATTCAGACCGGATCGTTGTGGAGCATTCAGGCCTTTCACCGGGCTCCCAATGGAAAGCGCACTTTGGCTGCTACCGTCGAGGTTGTCGTTACGGATCGCTCAGGAGTAGCTCAGCAATGAAACTCCGACGTGGCATGACTTTGTTTGAGTTGCTGCTGGCCGTCGCGCTTTCCGCGATGCTGCTTGCCGCACTGGTCGGCCTACTTCAAGGGACTTCCAGACAAGTCAAGCTCGCAAGCAATTTCGAAACGCCGGCATGGAAAAGCAATGTCATCAAGCTCATCAAGGCCGACATGCAGTCAGCGGAGTCCATTTGGCAAGCCGATGGCCGCGTTTTGATGCGTTCGTCCCCTCCTCCCTATTACGAGACCAGTGGCGTTCAAATCATTGCTTTCGAGTGTGTTCGGCTCGGCGACCAGTCTCCGGCTCTCCTGCGTATCCAGGGAAAGCGCAAAGACGTCTTGGCGTTGGGACCAACGCGGCTGAAAATCGAGCGTTTGGATTCGGATGGCATTCCTCAGCCATTACCGGATCAACCCGGACCGCCGAACCGCCAATTCCGCATCTGGGTGTTCGAACGGGACCAGGAACAAGCATCCATTGAAACAACGGTGACGCTTTGATGACATCCAACTCTGCAGGCTCTCGGAAAAGCCCAAAGCGATCCGGTTTCTTGCTGGTAACCGTGATTGCCATGCTAGCGGTCGTCTCGCTGATGCTCAGCCAATTGGCGAGCAGGAGCATGCGTTCTGCTAGCGAAGCACTTCGCGTCGAAAAGGACCTCCAAGCTCGTTGGCTAACCGGCAGCCTTCGCGACGTCGTCTTTGACAATGCGAGGGGCATCCTTCGGGAGCAAAGCTTGCGAGATGGCGTTCCTGCAATCTCAGCGGAGCGACAGATCCGTGTGGGAGAACATCTCTTCCGAATTCATGTTTCCGACGAGTCTGCAAAACTCAATCTGCCAATGATCCGATTGGCGTTGGGAACCGAGACGGTGGATAGCCTCATGCAACAACTTGTTGGAAACGGGCTCAGTCCGAATCCTGAAATCGAAGATCCCGAGCTGATCCTTGGAAAACGTTGGGAAGAGTGGTTCGATAGCGGTGGATCTACCAGCGATGGGCGTTCAGGGAAAAGACTGGCATTTGCAACCAAGCGTGTAACGTTGTGGGGTTCAGGGAAGCTCAATCTCACCGCCTGTGATGCGGCTACTATCGACGCATTGTGGCGTGAACTGGTTGGCCGCCCCGCACCAGACGAATTACTGGATGTGCCTGGAGAACTCCCGCCACCGAATATTTCGACTGTTCTAGCGAGGCTTGCCCTCCGCGAGACGGAGCTGGCAAAGGTCTCGCCGTGGCTAGAAACCACGGGCAGTTGCTACTCTGTCTGGATCTTTGCCGATTCAAATTCACGTCTTGGCGATCAGCTTTTTGTAGAATGGGGCGAAGGACGCAATCGGTCGCAACGCGGGTATCGCTACTAATCCATGCCAGACAGAACCAAGCGAATACTCCTGGTGTTTCTAGGAGCCTGTTGTGCGATGGGGGCGGCAGGTTTGCTGGTCTTGGCGCTTGGAACCACGCCTCAACTATCGGAACCCGATGACGATTTAGCGGTCGCTTCGCCGCGTGCAGTCACTGCCGCTTCCAGTGATCAGACCCCACCGACTTTCGAGGATGTCTGGAGCAAGCGACTGCAGGGCCCCATCGAAGACCCTCCCCCACAAACGCTTGCTTCAACAACCATTGATGAACCGCCACCTGCCAAGCCGCCGCCGAAACTTGACGCGAAATTGCTGGGAACGCTTGTCGATAGTGAAATCGCACATCGCAAAGCATGGATCGAACTCGGAGGCGAAAGCAAAGCGGTTGGCCTGGGCGAACGCATTGTGCAGGGAGGACGATCATTCGAAGTTGTGGAAATTGACATCAAGTGTGTCATTCTCAAGGCTTCCTCAGGGAATGTCGAACTCACGATGGAATCCCCAACATCCCTCGCCGGGGATGATCAATGAAACTTGAGTGGCATTCGAAACACTTACTCTCCTATCAAGAAGATGGTGATTTCGGCGAGGTCTCAAGTGAGGACAACTTCGATGACCAAACCGCAGAGCTGGAGGCCTCGTTCGGAAAGTCGCAAGCACGATCCGTCGTGTTTACGCTTCAATCATGGCAATGCTTCGCCACCACTCTCGATCCTGAAACGAGTAAGCTGCTCCGCAAGCGTTCGATGCTCGCGTTCGAGCTGGAAGACAGCCTCCCGTTTGACGCGGACTCTCTCGCGATCAGTCGACAGTCGACAAAAAATCACGAGCTAATCATCGCGGCGGACTCTGCTCAACTGCTTCGGATCACTCAAGCGGCCGAAGAAACCGGCGTCTATATCCGATGTATTTCGCCGCTCATTCTGTTGGCCGTCGATGCTCTTCAAAAAGTGTACCCTGGCTTCGGCGAAGTCGATCTCCTACTTCATGCCGATGACCGCGGCATCGACGCCGTCTGGTTATCGTCGGGGATTCCCTATCGATGGGAGTGGCTACCGCTTGATGACACAGCGCGCGTGCATGACGCGATTGAACGGATCGAAGCCGAATGCCCCGTCGTCATGGCGAGTGGCCTTGCTTCGCGCTTACCCGAGGCGTCAGACGATTCATTCGTTCTCCAAACGTACGATTTTGATGCCGTTGAATTGGCATGCAAGCAGGCTGAGAGCGTCACAAACGGTTACGCCGCTCCCACTTTCGACCTGCGAGAGGGACCGCTCGCGGCCAAAGATCCCCATTTCCCAATTGCCCTTCCCCTCAAACTTGCAGCAGGAACACTCATCCTTCTTCAGATAGCCATCCTCGCTTTCCTTCATCTGCGGGGAACCCAGTACCAATCGATGGCCGAGGAGAGCAGCTCGGCGACGGTCACTGCTTTTGAGGAAACGTTTCCAAGCGAACGCGTTCCGGTGGGCGTGCTATCCCGAATGGAAAGTGAGCATCGACGACTTCGAGGCACACGCGGATTATCCGATCAGACACCACGTATTCCGTCAATCATCCCGGCTCTCCACGCATTTCTCAACGCTCTGCCGTCGCGCGAGGAAGCTCGATTCCGCTTTTCGCGCGTTGAAGTCAGCCCCGACGAACTGACAAGTGCTGTCGGGGTCGCCAAGTCATTTGAGGACCAGCAGGCGGTGCTCGAAGCTATGCGCCG
>JBCBOO010000360.1:0-5343 GCA_039821235.1 Planctomycetota bacterium | reverse complement strand
CGGGACAACGTTTCAATTTTTGTTCGTTCGGGGCCATCACCGATAACCAGCCAGTGCAGATCGGGATGTTGGTCACGCAATTCCGCCGCCGCCCGAATCAGCAGCTCGTGGTTCTTTTCACTGCGGAGCGCCGCGACGATGCCGATAAGCGGAGTGTTGGGAGGCAGTTGAAGTTCCGTTCGGACCGAGGCGTAGTGTTCCGCGTTGGATTGAAAGTGATCGCAGTCCACGCCGTTGCGGATCACATGGACTTTCTGCTCGGGAAAGCGTTCAAACTCGCGGAGGAACTCACCGTGCGAGTCGGCGACCGCGATGAAGGCATCCGTGATGGGAGTCAGCAGGCGATTGAGCCGACCGACGCCGTCGGGCCATCCAGTGCTATGCAGGGCGGACGCAATCACGGGGACACGCGCCAAGCAGGCTGCCAAGCGTCCCCAAAACATCTTGTCACCCGCCCCGACCGTGATGACGGCATCGGTCTTCCGTTTGCGGAGCAACCGTGCGAGCCGGACGACAACTCCGAGATCCCATTTGCTTTTGATCAGATCACTGTGGACAGGAAACTCATCGGCAATGGCTTCACCCAGCGGTCCGGGCTCCTTCAAACAAATCACTTCGGGGCGGATCACATTTGGATCCATCCGCCGGAGCATGTTGACCAACAGCGTCTCCGCCCCACCGACGGGCATACTCGTGATAACGAATTGGCAACACAGAGGCGTGCCGGGCGTTCGATGAGAGGGCAATCGCCAAAGTCGACGGCGCATGAACGTTCTGGGTTTTAAAGGCAAAACAAGAGGACGGACCGCCAGCCTTGGCGCACTCGGCAAGCCTAGCCCGCAAATGTCCTTGATGTCTCCAATTGGCCTGGTGCAATCCCACCGGAAAAACACTCCCCATTCGCAAAACCGGCGGCACTTGTCCCACCGGACCGCCAACGTAGTGGATCGCTCCAACTCTCTTCCGGTGTCCAGCGAGGTAATTTTCTCCGCGCAGCAATTCCTGATTCAACAAGGTACAGAACAGTTCCAGAGAGTGTTTCGCACGCAAAATAGACCGATTTTCTAGCGCCCCGTCTCGGTCATTTGTTGGCCTTCCGCAATACTACTGAGCCGTGACCGAACTCGCGTGGTGTGGACAATCCAATCCACCACACGCCGTTTACGGCCGTCGCCCCAAAACTCGACTCCACTGAACGTGCAACTTGATGAGCGAAACCGCTGCTGCCGAAATTGAATCCGTCCGGCATCGCCTGGGCGGGAACTTGGTCATTGATGACCTTTCGATGGAGATCCCGGCCGGATCGATTTATGGGCTGATCGGCCCGAACGGTTCCGGCAAGACAACCACGATGCGTCTGTTGTTGCGGATCTATTCACCGGATGAAGGGAGCGTGAAAATCTTCGGCGAGTCCGACGGTCGCTCGGACCAGCTTCGGATCGGATACCTTCCGGAAGAACGCGGGCTTTACCCACGGATGACGGTCGAGAAGACGCTGCTGTTTTTCGCAAGACTACGCGGCGTCGAGGATGGCCCCCAAGAAATGCAGCGTTGGCTGGAGCGTCTGGGCGTGACCGAGTGGTCCGGGAAACGCGTCGAACAGCTTTCCAAAGGCATGGGACAGAAGATCCAATTCATTGCGGCGGCGATGGGGAAGCCGCGTTTAGTGATTTTGGACGAGCCCTTCAGCGGTCTTGATCCGGTGAACCTCGACCTGCTTCGCGATGCGGTGTTGCGTCTGCGTGACGAAGGCACGACGGTTATCTTGTCGACCCATGACATGGGTGTCGCGCAAGGCATGTGCGATCGCGTGGGAATGATCTTTCGTGGGCGAAAGGTCTTGGATGGCGAAATCCAATCGATTCGGCGTGAGTACGGCGCACCACGTCTTCGAGTTCACTTGGGAGCGAACGACCTGGCGGCTGCGTCTGCAGGTGAAGTTGTCGCCGAAGGCAGCGCAGCGGCCAGCTCGTCAGTCGACGGAGACTCGGTGGTCGCACTGCTTGAGCCGGTACCCGGCGTCAGTGTGTTGCCGTCAACCCGGCCCGATGCGATCGAGATCGGTCTCGAAGACTTATCCCAACGAGGCGAAGTGTTGCGATTGTTGGCGGGCGAGTACGACGTTGACACGTTTGAAACCGTTCGTCCGTCTCTGCACGACATCTTTGTTCAAATCGCCGGACCCGAAGCCACTCAAAACCCCTCCCCGCAATCATGAATCGAATTCTTACCGTCGCGCAACGCGAACTGATGGCGATGATCGGGACGAAAGCGTTTCTGGTCACCCTGTTCATGATGCCGCTGCTGATGGGCGGCGGCATTGTACTCATGCCTTTGTTGTCGAAGATGGAGGGCGGCAAAGAACGCTCGTTCGCGGTTTACGATGGCACGGGCCAACTTGGGCCCGTTTTGAAGGCGGCTGCAGAGCAACGCAAGGCGATGATCGAAGCTCGTGCCGAAGATGACACCGAAGATGTCGAACGTGGCAGTCTGGACGTTTACAACATCGAATTGATCTCGGCAAGCGACTGGAGCGACGAGAAGCAACTGGAGCTGAGCGAACAAGTTACCGCGGGCGACTTGTATGCATTCGTCGAAATTCCGGCGGCGTTGGTGGGCAAGACCCCCGAGAGTGCAGACGACTCCGATGTGGAAACGGAAAGCGAAGACGACGAAGGCGATGACGAGGCCGCAGCAAGTAATCCGCGGGAGATTCGATTTGTCAGCACGTCGGGCGCGCTCTCGGAAGCACGTGGCTGGTTCCGCCAGATCATTCGTACCGAATTACGGAACCGAAACTTGAACGCCGCGGGAATCGATCCCGCAAAGGTTCAAGCTGCCGAGCCGGGCGTTTCGGTGGTCAACAAACGACCGTACAAAGCCGGTGCCGATGGCAAGCCCGTGGTGAAAGACGATGGCAATGAGATCGCGTCGATCTTGGCACCGTTTGCTTTGATGGGGCTGATGTTCTTGGTCATTTTCCTGGCCGCGCAGCCCATGTTGGAAAGCGCGATGGAAGAAAAAACGCAGAAGATCGCCGAAGTCATGCTGGGCAATGTGAGTCCACGAGAAATGTTGACGGGGAAACTGCTGGGCAACGTCGGCGGTTCACTGATCGTTTTCATTCTCTATGCGATCGGAGGCGTCTTTGCACTTCATCGCATGGACATGCTGGACATGTTGCCCGCGAGCATGCTGTTTTGGTTCGTGATCTTTCAGATTTTGGGTGTGCTGCTTTTCAGTTCGGTGTTCATGGTCATCGGGGCTTCCGTGAATCAACTGAAGGAAGCGCAGAGTCTGTTGATTCCCGTTTGGCTGGTCTTGATGGCACCGCTGATGGTTTGGTTCAACGTGCTGCGTGATCCAAACGGAATGGTCGCAACGGGATTCACTTTCTTTCCGCCTTCGGCACCGCTGATGTCGATCTTGAGACTGGGGACGGGCGCCGCCATCCCGAGTTGGCAGCTTCCGCTGGCGGCGGTGCTGCTGCTGATCACGACCGTCATGATTCTGTACTTGGCCAGCCGGATCTACCGAGCCAGTTTGCTCCGAAGCGACGGTGCGACGACGATCTTGCAGATCTTGAAACGAGCGACGTGATCAGACGTCGGAAACGGGCCGGTCTCGTCTCCGCATCGGAAAACGCTTTTTGGGGCGGGACACGGTTGGTGTTTGAACCGCGCCCGCCGCGTCGTGGGCTCCGTCGATTCGAAGGCTGCTGTGTGGGCTGCTGGGAGGGGGCTGAAGCATGCTCGGCGCGGGAACCGACCTGGAGTCGCTCAGCTCCGCTCCATCCAAATCGCCCAAATACTCTTCGCGAACCTTGGGATGCTGCGTGACTTCCGCGGGCGTCCCATTGATCAACACCCGGCCTTGGTAGATCACATAACACCGATCCACCGTACCCAGGATTTCGCGTGCAGCGTGGTCGGTGATCAAGACGCTGATGCCGGAATCACGAAGCTGCTTGATGACGCCCTGGATCGATTGAACGGTGACGGGATCGATACCGGCGAAGGGTTCGTCCAACATTACGATTTTGGGATCACTGACGAGACACCGAGCGATTTCCAGTCGACGACGTTCACCACCGCTCAGTCCCGCCGCGCGGCTCTTTCGGATGTGCGTGATGTTGAATTCCTCGAGCAACTCTTGCGTCCGTGCTTTGCGTTGCTTGCGATCCATGCCCAGCAGTTCCAGCAACGCCGAAATGTTCTGCTCGACGGTTAGCTTCTTGAACACGCTGGGTTCTTGAGGCAAGTAACCCATGTGCCCATCGCGGGCGCGGCGAAACATGGGCCAATCGGTGACGTCCCGCCCGTCCAAATAAACACGTCCGCGGTCGGGAGCAATCATGCCGCAGATCATGCGAAAACTGGTCGATTTGCCGGCGCCGTTCGGACCCAGCAACCCAACAATCTCCGCTTTACCGACTCGCAAGTCGACTCCGTCAACGACGCGGCGCCGACCATAGGTCTTTTGCAGTTCCGTTGCTTCCAAGACGGGAGTCGCGTTCAGATTCGTTTGGCTCATCAATTGAAATCCATTTCATCGGCAAGGCGTATCAAGGTATTCGAGCTTTCGAATCGCTCTATCGGATGAGGCGAAAGCGACTGAAGTTGGGTGTCATCGGCAAGGGTTTGTTCCACGGGTGTGGCCAGAAAACCATCAAGGCTTTGCCAACCAGCAGGTCACGTGGAACATAAGAAGCATCGGCAAACGTGTACGCGTCATCGGCAAATCGGCGCGGCAGCCGCTGGCGAGGGCGGGCACCGGCCCAACATCGCGCATCGAGACTTTCGGGGCTGTTGTCGCCCATCGGAAAGAACTGGTCTTCCGCCAACTCGAATTTGATTTTGCGACGAGCCTTCCAAACGGGATATCGCTCCCAGTCGGAGGGACTTTCAAGAATCTGCTGAACGTCTCCGGGACCTGCATTCAAGGCGTACAACTCGCTCAGGTCGTAGTCGTTCATTTGTTGACCTTCGCAAGCGATGTAGTACTTGTCGCGATCGATTCGCACGTGGTCGATCGTCGCCGAGCCACCTTTGACGGCGATGCCAACGGGGGAGGCGTCTAGAGGATGGATGCCCGGCTTGGTCTGGGGGCCACTTTCGGAGGCCTTACGAAACTGTCTTGGATCGAATGTGGTGGGCCCGTCAAAGGAAAGCAATTCATCATCGATCCAAACCAGCAGGTGATCATCGAAGTTGCTCATCCGAATATCGAAGGAGCCACCGATTGAGAGAGGGGCGGTGACATTTGCGGCATCGTTGCCTTCGCCATCGGAGAACGAACGTTCCTGATCGCCGTCGAGGATCTTGAGCGTTGCAGACTTCTGCT
>JBCBOO010000035.1:0-32943 GCA_039821235.1 Planctomycetota bacterium | reverse complement strand
CCAGTGTACCCATGCGTGGCCAATTTCGTTGCGATTTCCACCAAGAATGAGTACACTGGGAGCTTACTGAGCCACCCGCTATCGTCGTGAGGCACCATTCGAAACATGGATCAGTCTTCCATCCTGCAAGACGGGGCTACTTCCGAAATCTCAAAGCGAAACGAACATCCTTCTCAGGTTCGCCTGTCTCTTGCAGCAACACTTGTCTGCTACTGGACGCGCTACAGATTTCGGCTCGGCGAGGACAACACGCGACGGGTACTCAGTCGCGTTTTCCCCGCCCCGTCGCTAACTGGGCCTGGCGAAAAGCTGCGTCAAAGACTTTGGAACGAGACAGTCGCCGCAATCACCGAACTCCCTGGCGTCCTTGAGGAAGAGCGTGGTGTCAGCGAAGAGTCAGCCGATCTCAATTGCCCGTGTGATCCTGAAGACAGGCCAGCGGAGTCGGCGCTTCTCGCACGATCGGCATTGGAAAGTCTCGACGATCGAGTGCCACAACGATGGCTCGTCATTGCGAATCGCGTTTGGGTCGAACACGTCGGCCAAGCCAGAGTTGCCGAAGCGTTCCACATTTCCCTACAGGACGTGGATCAGCAGCTGCAAAACGTTTCCGACGCGTTGTGGGAAAGCCTCGTCGCCTTCGACGATTTTTTTGAGCATCCCACCGAGATTATCGACGGCATCCGCCGCAGCGCTGCGACGGCGGGTGAACTCGTGGCCTGCCGATACGTTGCCCTCGATTGGATTTGTTCTCACGCCGACTCCACGCTCTATTCCAAGAGTCTTGAAGAGCTGACCAACGGAGACGGCGTCATTGGACCGCTCGACGGTGAACTTGCACCGAGCCCAATGCTGTTCGTTCGCGAGCGGGTACAAAAAGGCGGACTCAGTGACATTTGGCTCGCCGAGGATGATCGTGGTCGAACCGTGGTGGTCAAAACGCTTCGCGATGGCGTGAAGCAAAACCGATCAATGCGACTACGGTTTCAACGCGAAATCGCAATCTGCACCCGCTTGACCCACCCGGGTATCGTCAGCGTGATCGACCACGGATTCGATTCCACTGGCAATGCGTACTTCTCCATGCCGCTGATCAGGGGCAACGATCTGCGCGAGATCATTCGAATGAAGACGCTTTCGCGTCGCGAATTAGTTCGTCACATCATCGATGCCGCAAATGCGGTTTCCTTTGCCCATTCGAACGGCGTCGTTCACCGCGACCTCAAGCCACACAACATCATGGTGGGAGACTTTGGTGAGACCGTCGTCATCGATTGGGGGCTCGCCAAGACGCTGGAAGAGTCGGATATCGAAGACAACGATCTGCCACTCCACGAGACCGAACGGCTTGAAGGAACACGAGGGCAAGCCGGCACGCCATCCTACATGAGTCCGGAACAGGCACGCGGTGAACCCAGTCGCGACGAGGTTGGTATCCGCTCCGATGTCTACGGTCTCGGTGCGACACTCTACACCGCACTAGTTGGCGAAAGTCCCTTCGCAAATATCGAACGTGATCAAGCAGTCAAGCACGTCGTCAAGGGAGACTTTCCACTGCCGCGTCAAATCGACACGACGATCCCGCGACCACTTCAAGCGATCGTCCTCAAGGCGATGTCTCTCGATCCAAAGGACCGCTACGCTGACGCGGCGGCCTTCGCCACCGAACTCCAAGCGTGGCTCGACGACCAACCAGTTCTGGCCTACCGCCAGACGCTCGTCGAATCCGTTTCTCGGTGGGTCCGCAAGAATCAAGCTGTCAGCGGGGCGCTGATTCCACTGTTGCTCTGCATCGTTTTGGGATTGGCTTGGAATTCGAACCAGATTCGCGCTCGCAACAGAAAGCTCGAACTTTGGTCGAAGACATTAGCGGAAAAGGCCATTGAGAGTATCCAAAATGACAACCGATTGGATGCGAAGTCAGCGAGTGAGTTTGCGTTTGAAATTTCCGAGGAGCTGCATCAAAAAACTCCCTCCGAGCAAAACAGCCTGATGCGGCTGGACAATCTGAGGCTTTACGCGCTCGCGACTCACAAGTCTTTCGGCAAGGCAGACGCGAAGTACAGCGCACAATTTCTCTACCGGAAGCTGTTCCAGGAGTTGGATGCGCACGAGACCGATTACGGAGTCAGCCGCAAATCGCGACTCATCCGAATCGTCGGGCTTGGAGATCGAGGATTAACGGAGGCGAACACCGATGCCAAAAAAGCGATCCGTACCTACCAACTCGCTCTCGAATTGGCGGCTACAGCGGAAGTGGATGCCCCCGAAGACGAACAGCGAGAGCTCGAAATTGAATCCTGCACTCAGCTTGGGAATATCGGCGACGCCTATCTCAACCTCCGCCACCGTGAAGCAAACTCGATGGCGCAGGAACAACGCTGGATGGAAAACGAGATTGAGTTTCGATCGCGGTCCGTCCGAGCGTGTATTGAGTTTTTCGACCGCTCTCCGACGGCTTTACCGTCTCCACTAAAACCCGTGCTCGCTGTTCAGGTCATACGGCTCGGTTCGGTACTGATCCAAGACGGGCGTGAACGTGAAGCGGCCGAAATCGTCCGCGAGGTTTTGAAGCGGGACGGCCGGATCGAGATGGAAGAACGATACAACGCCGCTCAGCAGGTGTGGGCCGCTGCCTGCTTCGTCGCGCTCGCAAATCATGCGTCTTCAGCAGAGAAAAAGCTAGCCTTTCACAATCGAGCGATCCAAACACTTTGGCAGGCAATCAAAGCACACCAAGACAACCCATACACTCATCTCAGCGAACACCTGGAGCGAGACATCTTTGAAACGCTTGGCAAAACCAACGAGTTTCAAAGAATAAGGCGAGAGTCTTTGATCATCGACAGGATGCATCGCGCGAAAAAGCACTTGCCAGATGGCGATTGAATGCGGCCGATGAAGCGGGTGTCGCCCGGTGGTCAACACCACTCGGGGCAACAGGCTTCTGCCTCGGCAATGAGAAGAATGGCCATCGCGTGTGTGGCGCACACCCAGGTGTAGTCAAACGCGGCGGCAATCTCCCCGGGAATCAATCCTCCGAGATGCAATAGAGCCGCTTGTCCGAACGAACGAAGATTTGCCCATCGCTGATCGCGGGTGTGGCGTTGAAAGCGGAATCGTCGTCGTCAAACCCCGGGTTCTGACCAATCACGTTGAATTCTTCCCCCGCTTCGATCAGGTAATTGCTGAAAGACCAGACGCCACGCAACGGAATTCACGTTCGAATTCTCTGCTGGCAGTGAGCCGATTCAAAAGAGTAGTTTTTACGAGGGATTTTCTTTTTTAGAGGCGGGTGGGACGGGCGATTCGCAACGGACAGGGTAGACGCGGAAACACGCGTTGAAATTACCTTGACCCAAGCCCCCTATCCCATGAAACGATGAACGTCCTCCTCAATTCCAAGTCGCTCGCAAAACGCTCCCGAAAAAATCGTATGCGGCAGCGAAAACGTCGTCACATGACGGTTCAAGCACTGCAAGCACGCGAGTTGATGGCCGCTGACTTCGCCTGGGACGGTGACGTCCTGCAGGTCTCCGGATCTGAATCCGACGACTTTATTTCTGTCCAAACGTCTGACCTCGGGACACAAGTCGTCACCGACGACACATTCATTTCGGAAGTGGATGGTCGTTCCATTGATTCGGCAAGCTCGATCGAGGTCTTTGGCGGTGGCGGCAACGATCGTCTCTTGAGTTATCGTTCGCCCGTGCCGGTCAGCTTGCTCGGTGGCAGCGGGAACGACTTCCTTTACTCGGACACCGCGTCCGACGTCATCGAAGGTGGCGAGGGGAACGATTGGGCGTTCAGCGAGACCGTCGAAGGCACCCTCCAGGACGCATTTGGACTGGAGGGTTTCGATCTCGACCCGAGTTCGCTCGCCGGCACCCCAACGATCAATGAAAACAATGTGGTCCAGCTGAAAGTCGATGTGGAGGGAGAAACCGAGATCGCCGGGACAGCGGTTGATCTCGAAGGCATTGTTGAAATCGGTCGCGAAGGAATCGACGTCGAGTTGGCCGGGACCGTGCCGACGTGGGAAGACGCGTTCGGTATTCCTGAGTTGGACTTGGAAGACACACGTTTGACGATTGGGGCTGGTCACGACTTTGAGGCAGGAAATGGTTACCGCATCGGTCTGGAGTCGACTCTGAATGCCGATGGTGTCGAGGTCGGCATCGAGGGATCGGTCGAAATGCAAGAGGATCTCGTGACAGCCGAATTCACTGGCACAGTTGATCAGTGGGACGATGCCTTTGGCATCCAAGGACTCGATCTTGAGGACGCACGGCTGACGGGGACCGGTGTCGTGGCTGGAGGTCAGTCCACCGAGCTTGAGTTGGACATTGAGGCCGACTTGATCATCGATTCGGTCGAAGTCGACGTCGAAGGAAACGTCACCGTTGCTCCCAATCGTATTGAAGGGTCTTTTACAGCGGCCGTCGAAAACTGGGAAGACGCTTTCGGCATTGACGGACTGAGCCTCAATGAGAGCGAGTTGTCCATCGAAGCTTACTCGGATCGCGCCGATGACTACGGGGTCCACATTGATGTCCTCTCCAGCATGGAAATCGAAGGGAAAGAGATCTCCGTCTCGGGAGACATTGAGATCGTGCCTGAGCGAATCGACGCGACGCTCCGCGGTTCGGTGGATGCTTGGGATGATGCCTTCGGAATGGAAGGTTTGATGCTCAATGAAACGGAACTCGAAATCATCGCTTCGTCCGACCGTGCAGAACTCTCTGACTTTCAGGTGAATCTGTCGGGCGAAATGGATATTTCCGGAACCAGCGTGGCGGTTGATGGAACGGTGACGGTTGACGACGAAGGATATGAAGGCGCGTTGGTCGGTACCGTCGGCGGCGAATGGGCGTCGGCTCTGGGAGTGGTTGGGTTGAACCTGCACGATACCACGCTCAGTGTTCGAGCCGCAAAGTCCGAAACGGAGTCGGAATTCGAAGTCGGCGTCTCGGCGGGAATGGACCTTTGGGGTACGAGCATCTCGATCGGCGGACACATCGAAGTGTTACCCGGTGGCACAAGTGCGAGTTTGACAGGTTCTGTTGAGGGTGACTGGGAAGGAGCCTTCGGCATTGATGCACTGACGTTACGAGACACGTCGCTGGCGATCGCGACCAATCCGGATAATGAATTCAGCGTTTCCGTTGACACGGGTGTGCAACTGTTTGGCAACTACATCGACGTGGCCGGCACGGTCACGCTGGGTGATGACGGGCCTTCGATCAGCTTTACGCCACCTGAAACGACCGGCTTTGTCGACCTGTTGGGGATTCCGGGATTCACACTCGATGACGCTGACTTGGAGATCAATGCCGGAGCAGACGGAATCGAGGTCGCGATCGATACCGTCATGGACTTTGGCGAAATCGATGTGGACCTCACAGGTGCGATCGCAGTTGGTAAGGACCAAGTCACGGCGAGCCTGACCGGTCAGGTCGATCGTTGGGAAAACGCGTTCGACGTTGCCGGCCTGAATCTGGATGACATCGTGTTGACACTGGGTGCGGAATCCGGTGCGGCTGGTGCGAGCATGTACATTGGGCTGGGGGCAGGGCTCCAAATCGGATCCAAAGAAATCGATGTGGCGGGTTTGGTTGGGTTCGGAACCAAGGGCTGGGAAGTCGCGTTTCGAGGTGAAATCGATTCGCTCTCTAGCGAAGACCTGATCGGCTTTGCGAACACGATCACCATGGCGGGTGACCCCAACGCCGTTGCGATTCCCGACGATGCACTCGGAGCGTTCGAGATTCAGGACGCCTACATCAACTTCGCTCCCTACGGCGGGAACGAAGATTTGGGAATCGCCGATGGTTTCGGCATCGGGGGCGAGTTCTATGAAGACGGAGAATTGCTTGCCGAAGGCGAGTTTCAAGTCGACCTTGACCAATTGTTCTTTCAGGTGACGCTTGAGATCCCCGAGTTGGACCTTGGACCCGTCGACCTGAGTGATGTTGTCATCGACATCCGGATCGCATCGGGCGATTCTTACTACAAGGTTGCCGGCACCGCAGAACTGATGGGCTCGGAGGTCAGTGTCGCTGGTGAAATCAACGGAGACGGTTCCTTCCTCGTGATGGGAACCGCCGACATCCGACTGGAAGGCATGGCGGCGACGGCGACCTTCACGATTGACAACTCCGGCGTGTCCTTTGAAGCCGCCGTTCAGGGATCAATGGTCAATGACATCAAGGGCTCGGTTGCGGACGACCTCTTGTCCGTGACCGGTGATGCTCAAGTTGCGATCGATCAAGCTCAGGCGGGCGTGGAAGCCGCCATGGCCGGGGTTGCGGTTCTTGAAGACGACCTCGCGGAAGCACGAGCAGAAGCTCAGGACGCAATGAACGAAATCAAAGCTGACATTGCCTCCGCCAAAAGTGTCGTCGATAGCCTGGCTTCGAGCCGAAACTATTGGAACCGGGTGAAGTCATCTCGTTACCGATCCTGGAGATCGGCCGTCAGTGCGACGCGACGGGCCGTTTGGTACAAGAAACCGTACTACAAAGGCATCGAAGCGTCACGGTATGCCAGCTATGCCGCGGCGGCGGGCACCTACTCCAGCCGAGTCGTCGCGCACCGGGGTGCATTGGCGACGTACAACGGAGTGAAGGCAGCGGCCGGTTGGGCACTCGACACGGCGGGCGTCGAAGCCAACCCGGAAGTGATTCGGCTTCGCGCGTTGCTCACAACGGCGAAAGCCGCCCTGCAAGCTGCCGAGGGCGTGCTCAATGCCGCTGAGGAATTCAACGCAGATGCCATGCGAGTTTTGAACATCGCGGACAGCTTGCAAGTGGATCGGATCATGCTCTCAGGGAAGATCGAGGCATCGGGAAGCGTGTCGTTCACCGCGGAGGTCGACTACAGCTTTGCAGGGAATCGTTACTCCTTCGCAATGGAAGCTGATTCGGACAAGTTGGTCGAGCAACTTGCCGGTCGACTGGTGACGGAGCTTCTTTAGGAGCCTGTTCCCGGGAGTGCGTTGTCGGCGGTTTGTGTTCGGAACGAGCCGCGCAACGCGAACCGGCTGCTGGTTGATAGGTTGTCTTGCACTCCACATCCAACTCACAACCCGAAGCGGTACGGGCTGGATGTAATGGCTCTTGTTGAGGCGACCTTCAGATCATATTCCGAAGCGTGAGTGAGGGATCGTTTCTATCTCTCGCTGACGCTGCGGGTTACTAAATCAACAGGCCGGGACGCATCGGGTTAATCGCTGCTCTGCAAAGAGGGGCGTCCGTTGACTCATGAAACGTTCGAGTCCTCACTTTGAGTGAGGGCGACAAGGATGTCCGATATCCCTCATCGCGATCTTGCGTTCGGCGATCTGCCTCGGCCTAAACTTTGGGAGAAAACATCAGATCGTGATCAAGTTAGGTCTGCTTGCCCGAACACGCCCGTCCCCGCTTCGCACGTATGACCAACAGCACTTCTTGCGAATCGACGTCCGGCTGTCCACCGAGTGCCAAATTCCACTTTGACATTCCAAGGTTTTCGGCAACGGCATCACAGTTGGTCGAGAAACTCAATCAAGGGGACACGAATGTTCCATCGATCATCCAGTTGATTGAGTGTGAACCCACGATTAGTTCTCAGGTGCTGCGGCTTGCGAACAGTCCGATCTACGGTGCCTCGCGTGTGATCACGACGATTGGTCATGCCATCGTGGTCTTGGGGTTTCGATGTGTGAGTCAGCAAGCGATCGCCGCCGCGTCGGGCACCCTCTTCAAAGAAGGTGATCAGGAGAATGCCAAGCATCGCATGGCAACGTACGTCCAATCACTTGGGATTGCGACTGCGGCCCGGTTCATCGCCAAGCAAGCCAAGAATGTGAATCCGGATGAGGCATTCTTGGGTGGCGTGGTACACGATGTCGGGAAGTTGGTTCTCTTTCAGTATGCCGGGATGGAGTACGCAAAGCTGTTGGAGGAACATCCACACGAAAAGTCTCTGGCTGCGGAATTGGAGGCTTACGGTATCAGTCACACAACGCTTGGGCGTCAGTGCGGGATCGCTTGGTCGCTGCCCCACCATTTGTGCGCGTCAATTGAAGATCATCACGTACCGCCCAGCGAGGCATCGGCTCCACTGACCAAGACCTTGGTGATGGCATCCTACCTGGCCAAGAAATGGCAGCTGGGATTCGAACAAGAGATTTTTGCAGAAGATCTGGATCTGGAGCAGGAGATTGCTGTTTTTGAGTCGGAAGAATCTGCGGAAAAGTGTCGTGAGGAGTTTCAGGCGATTCGAGAAATCTGTCTGTCGTAGGAATCTCCCATGGAAACGTACAGCCTGCAGAGAAAGCTAACCGTTCTCGTAACGTGCCTGATCATCGCAGGCACGCTCGGCTTCGTGGCGATTGAGGGCTGGAGTTTTGCAGACTCGCTCTACATGACCGTGATCACGATGTCCACGGTTGGTTATGGGGAAACGAATGAGCTGACGCCCAATGGACGGTTCTTTGCGTCTTCGCTCATCTCAATTTCCATCGTCCTCATGGCGTGCTGGACGGCGGGCGTCACGAGCTTCTTAGTGAATGGCCAAATCAGTGGTGACTTCTATCGACTGCGAATCAAGAAAAAGATGAATCAAATGAACAACCACGTCGTCGTTTGTGGCGGCGGTGCAGCGGCACGGACGCTGATTCAACAACTGCGAATTCAGGGAAAAGAAATTGTTGCGATCGTCAAGGATCCCAGCGAAATCGAAATGACTCGGCAGTTCTTCCCGGACATGCCGGTGATTGAAGCGGAGCCGAAATCCGAGATGGCGATGTTTGATGCCAATCTCCTGGCGGCCGGTCATCTTGTCGCCGCCACCGAATCGGACTTTGACAATCTACTGATCGTGATCTCCGGCAAAGGCCTCGGCACGGATTTGAAGGTTGTGAGCGTGGCGGAAAATCCCGAGTTGGCAAATCGTATGTTAAAGGTCGGCGCCGACGATGTGGTTTGTCCCCTCGTGATCGGTGGCGAACGCATCGCATCGATCATCACCGAGAGCAGCACCGAATCGTCCACCCTTGCCGCGTACTAAGCACATCGCTCGTCATTGGGTTTCCAGGCTGAGATAGGTTTCCTGTTCTTCGTCCGTCCAGCTTCTTCCGACCCGCGTACGCAGTTCATTACTGATCGCGTCGAATTCGAGTGACCATCGTTTGAGCGTGCGGTTCCTAAAGATTGCGATCAACTCACTTGCATCGTTCACGATGTCGAAATCGTAGCAACTACCGTCTTCGTTTCGAAGCGTGAGATACGCCTTTGGCTTGTCCGCAGCGGTGTCGAAAATGCGGATTGTTCCGTCATGACTGCTGCTTGCCAAGAAACGATCATCACCGAAAAAACGTAGCTGTGTGATGGGCATTGTGTGACCAATCAGAGTCGCCGTTCGAGTGGGCTCTGCGAGCTTCGAAGTGTCGAAGACTCCAATTGAATGGTCTTCAAAGCACACGGCAATGCGCTCGCCGTTACGAGTCATCGCAACTTTGCTCCGACCGGAAATATTCTCGATGGTTCCCATCTGAACGAATCCGTCGTCAGTGCGTTCGAAAAGAGCGGTGCCATTCATTGAGGTGCGACAGAGACGTTGGAAATCTCCATCCCAAGCAAGATCCGTGCAAAGACCTGTCATCCAGAGGGGCGATTCCGGAGTTCGGACCTGCCCCTCGCGAAACTCCCAAATTCCCATTTGCAATCCGGAGGCAACCAGGTAGCGGTCGTTACCGGCAAACCGAATCAGGGTGCTGTGGTCAAACTCCGTGCGCCATTCTTGGACCAGTCTTGGTGGCACGATACGGTTGTCGTAGAGTCGAAGGTTGCGTTGCCGATCCGCGGTTGCGAGCCAGTTCCCGTCCCTTGACATCGTTAAGACAGCTGCCTCATCGGTTAGTCCAGTTGCCAGAACAACGGAGTCTTTCGGGCGAATGAACTCTGAATTGCCAAACCCGTCACCGAGCAAAACCATGGACGCGTCCTCTGTCGAGGACAGAGACATGGCACGCGTTCGGAAGGGGGTTTGTAAGTAAGGTGTTGAATCAAAAGTGGGAGTGAGTTCATACCGACGATAACTTGAGTCGGAGGCACCCGTGATCCAGCTGCCAAGGTCTTTGCAACCGATGCACTGTTGCACCACGGCCGAGTGACCTTTGAGTCGACGGGTGACCCGGAGTGAATCGTTTTCCGTTTTGAGGATGCAAGCAGAACGATCCAGCGAGGTGGAAGTCATTGCATCGGTGTCGGGATCGAAACGAACACTCGTGACTGTATCCTGATGAATTTGCCCCGAACGCACGATGACGGGTTCATTCGAGCCATTAAAGCGGAGGTGGGCGACCAAGCCGTCTTCGAATCCGATGAGGCACTGTTCACCGTCATTTGAGAATGCGACGCTGCACGCGACGGCGTCTTGGTTCGTCAGTGCCAATTCTGTGATGGAGGGTGGACTACTCTTTAGGTGAATGTGCTTGCCAAATCCATCGCGTCGATCGCTAACAAAAAGCGAATTTCCGTCCGGAGAAAAACCGAAGACTGCTCCCGACCTTAAGTCGGTTTCGATTTCGCTTACAATATCGCCTTGTCGTGAATAGAGTCGGGCTTGGTCATTTGATTGCACTCTCAAAATCCATCGGCCACTGCGTGAAACGGCGATGAAAAACGAATCTTGGTCATATCCGCCAGGGATGGTGACGATGGGTTTGGCAGATCCATCATCGACGCTGTACAGTCGAATTCGTTTGCGGTTGCCAAGGGTCACGAAATAGCGTGAGTCACTGGACCAACTGATTTGGGTGATATAGTCGGGCCCGGAATCAAGCGAGCGGCGGTCAAAGGAATCACCAGTCCAGTCGTAAAGGTCGAGCTCGCCGCGGAGCATGCTGTGAACCACATAGCGGCCGTCGGGGGACAACGCACACGCAGTTGCGAGTTGCGGTTCATCTGGTGAGCGAAATCCGGGAAAACGCAATGCGGCAACGGCTTGCTTTTGCTGGTTTACCACCTGCCACTTTTCGACGTCATAGCCAGCCGTCAACGTCGTAAACAGTTTGGTCACGCTGTCGTAAACTATCTGACGTGGGAAGTAATCGACCGATCCAAGCCGTCGACCAGCAAGCTTTTGCAGCAGGTTGTAAGCCGCGGTGCGAGAGGGTTCCAGGACGATCCCGTCGGGTCGAGTGGCGTCCACGGATTCGAGGGCGAGCAAAGCTCCCAGTTCCGGGGCTCGTTGGCTTTCGTTTCGCGCAAGTGACGCCAGTCGTAACGAGTTGGCTCGGCGAGCATTGGATTCAGCGACAAGCCGCTGGGTTTGCTCGGCGTCTTTTGCACGTCGTTCGCTCAGCCTTGCTTGGTTGACCCAGATAGCGGTCACAAACGAAATCAGCGTGATGACGGTCGCGGCCGACAGAACGGAAAGCGTCAGACTTCGATTTCGCCGGAACAGTCGGCCGGTCCATTCGAAAAACGACTCCGCATGCGCGGAAACAGGTCCGTCCGCGAGCCATGCTTCGATGTCGGCTGCCATGTCACCGGCGGACGCGTAACGATCTTCAGGGCGCAGTGCCATTGCTCGTTTACAGATGGACGAGAGTCCGGGCGGAATCCCCCGAAGGATCTGCCGGGAATACTGGATATCACCGGATCGCACGCTGGAAAGGATGTCTTGAACGGAGTCTCCGTCGTGCGGCGGTTTTCCGGTGAGAATGCAATACAGTGTGCCACCGAGAGAATAGATGTCGGTGGCTGGGCCAAGTGAATCGAGTTTGCCGGATGCTTGCTCGGGGCTCATGAAAGTGGGAGTGCCAATGATTTGGCCCTGTCCGGTGAGTTGAGCATCGACGTCGACGGGTGTATCGGTCGTCTCATCGGTGTTCGCGTAGGCATCCTGTTTTCCGGTCGCTTTTGCCAATCCCCAGTCGACAAGAATCGTCTCGCCATATTTTCCCAGCATGATGTTGCCAGGCTTCAAATCGCGATGCAGCACGCCACGCGAATGAGCGTAGTCGACGGCGTTGCAGATATCGACCAAACGCAACATCAACCGTCGCAGTAACACTTGGTGATCCTGTTGCGGCTCGCCGGCAGGTGCGGCATGGTACTCGGCGATTGCGGTTTTCAGGCTGTCTCCGCGGATCAGTCTCATTGCATAAAACGGCCGTCCATCTTCAAACGTTCCCAGCCCATAAACCGGGACAATGTTCGGGTGTTCGAGGGCACCTGCGATTTCGGCTTCCTGCTGAAAGCGGGCCAGGCTGCTTTCTTTCTTTGCGACGTTCGAGAGGATCTCTTTGACGGCGACTTCCCGTTTGAGCTGTGTGTCTTGTGCAACCGAGACCGCACCCAGCCCGCCTTTTGCATGAGGCCGTAAGATCTGAAAACGGCTGGACGCATCAATGGGAGCGGACCAATTGTCGTCCCCAAAACTGAAATCACTGTCGGAAGCGGCAGTGTTCAGTGCCGAGATTTCCGCCAGCGTGCGGTCCACTTCCGAGTCGTCGAGCTTCTCGAGTTCGACCGTCAGTTCTCGAATCGAGGTTCCGGTCAGTTTTTCCGCCAGCGACTGGTCGGGGTGGAGACGTTGGTGCTCTTGCACCAATCCTTCCAAAAGCCTCCGTTGTTCTCGCGTCAGTCCAAACTCGGATTCAAGGAGCTCTGGGAACTCACGTGAGCGATTCGTGATCCACTTCGATGTGGCTGCAACCAAGTCATCCTTTGAAAGGAATCCGAATTGCATCGCGAGGATGCCAAAGACTAAATCCACCAAGTCGCCTCTTCAATTATCAAACGTGTCACAGCTATCGCCGCGGGCAAGCCCAAAGCGAAAGCGTAGCAGCTGTGACACGTTGGTTCAGCAACTCAGTGGCATCTCGGAAAGAAACCGCTCGAGATCACTTCGCGGTCAGCAACCGTAGATCGGAGGATGCGTCGTCCTCGAGCGACTCGCTTGACCAAGATGCGAAGGCTGAATCAAGCTGATGTACTTGATCGCGTTCGTGGTGCTGGTCTTGCTGCACCGGTGCGGCGGATCGATTGACCGAAGATGGCTCTGCACGGTCCACCGAATCACTTTCGTCGGATCGTTGGCTGTCGTCCTTTGAACGGAGTTCCAGAACGGGATCTAAGCTGGAGGCTCCGACGCCATTGGAGGTGTTCGACGAGGAGGTTTGACTGGAACCGCTGGAGTTCACTGCTCCCGTCGTTGATGCTCCTCCCGCCGCGTATGCAACGGTGTAAACCGCACTGGCGTTACCGATGGAGTCGGATCCACTTGAATTGCCGACCACACCGGAAACCAGGAATTCACGTAGCTGGGCCGAAGTCAACGTCGGGTCGGCTGCAAGTGTTAACGCCGCCAGTCCAGCGACGTGTGGAGCTGCCATGCTGGTCCCCGACATGGATGCGAATCCGCCACCAACGTAGGTGCTGAAGACGCCCACACCGGGAGCATCAATCTGGACGGCACCGCTGGAGCCAACCTGATTGCTAAACGCACCGATTGCATCCCGCGAGTCATGCGCCCCAACGGAAATGACATTGTCATAGGATCCACTGAACTGCGCCGGAAAACCAGGAACCGATGAGTACTCGTTTCCGGCAGCGGCAACGACGAACGAACCGACGGAACCGGCATACGCAATCGCGGACTCGATGACGGAACTGTAGCCCCCACCCAGGCTCAGGTTAATCACGTCGGCGCCCATGTCGGCCGCATAGCGAATGCCGGCCGCCACATCAAAGGAGCTTCCCGATCCATTGTCACCCAAGACCTTGATGGGAAGGAGGGTGGCGTCGGGAGCGACTCCGGTTGCTCCAAAGCCGTTGTCCAGGGCGGCGATCGTTCCAGCGACGTGGGTTCCATGGCCATGCACATCGTTCGGATCCGCGTCTCGATTCGCAAAGTCGTAGCCGTGGACATCATCGACGAAACCATTGCCGTCATCATCGATTCCATTGCCCGCCACTTCGCCCGTATTGACGAAGAGATTTCCGGCCAGGTCAGGGTGATCGAGATCAACACCGGTATCGATCACGGCGACGGTGATTCCTTCACCGGTAAACCCTGCCGCCCAAGCCTCGGGAGCACCCACGGAATTGAGCCCCCACTCGTTTGACCCACCAAAGTAAGCCACGTCGGGAAGCCGCTCGATTTCACCTGGTGGTGCGTCCGGTAACTGCTCCGGGTCCGGGAGAGGTTCCGGGACGAGATCCGCAGCAAGCTCCATCGTATATCCGGTGCTCCAGTACGACCGGGCGATCGACCAGACATAGTACTGCCCGGGGTCAAGTGTGGCTTCAAAGGAATCGACCTGCGTTCCCCAGTTCATCGAGTAGCCAATCAGACTGCCTCGAGCATCCGTGACGAACAGATCGATGTTGCTGCGGAACCCGGAGAGGCTCACACTGAACTCGGCTTCGCGCGCAAGCGAGAATCCGACTCGATCATACGGGTTCCACCAACTCAGTCGGCTCCGGGCGGTCACCACGCCATCGAGGGCGCCCACGTCTGCCGTAGCATTGACGTTCATTTGACCCGCGACTTCGACGGGCGTGTCTTCTTGGGGGAGTGAGGCGTTTGCAGCAAGCATGCGCCGCGCCTCAACGGCTTCAAAACGGAGTTGACGTTTCATATTTGAACCAACGAGATGTCGGAAAGAAGAGTGTGAAAAGTGGCCAGTGAACCCTGCACTTCTTGTGTCAAGATACGCCTGTCCACTGAACGCTACTTCGATTCCAGTTTCCGATTGGAAGACTCAACACGAAAAGACGTGCAATGACTGAGAACGGAAATCCAAGAAAGTTTTTCCGACATGCACTCCGATCTACGGATTTTTGATCGAGATAAAATTGAAGTCGTTTTCCGACTCGGCAATAGCTCGATCAAGCTGGCGGATTGCCCTCAATCGCGACCTTTGAGACGAGTTCCCTCTCTGCCGGGCCTACTAATTTCACTGACAAAGCTCATAGGAAGACGGATGCCTCGTCTCGTCCGGCAAGCGTTCTTCGCGGACCACACAAGAGGCAACCATGGCCGGTCTCGAAATCCCCACTTTACGTTTTGAGAAATCGATGATTGGACGACCCCGGTTCTACTCCTTCCAAGATGCTACCGGCGGTGAACGGGAATTGAAGAAAAGCAGCATTCCTCGCATTCTGTTGGTCGAGGATGACGAGGTGGATCAGTTGAGCATCAAACGGATGCTCGCGTTGGCCCTGCCGTCATGGGGGATTCGCTGCTGTCGCTGTTTGAAAGGGGCGGAGGCCGAGCTTCGTGAAAACCAGTTTACAGCCATTCTCTGTGACTTGGCATTGCCCGACTCGATTGGCTTGGAGACGCTGCAGAAGATCTTGCAGTTCTCAAATGAGACGCCGACGATCGTTCTGACGGGAGTTGATTCCGAACGGATTTCACTGGATGCCATTTCGGCGGGGGCGCAGGATTACCTCAGCAAGTCCCTGATTACTCCCGAGTTGGCCAAACGCGCGATCCAATACGCGATCCAGCGTCAGGAGATGTACCATCAGAACTCGCAGTTGATGGACTCGCTGCTCAAAAGTCGAAACGTCATCAAGCAGAAGAACCTCAAGCTTCAGAGATCGTGCGAAACGGCGCAGGAGTTTGTTGGGAATGTCTCGCACGAGTTTCGGACACCCCTGACCGTGATTCAAGAATACGCCTCCATTCTTGCTGATGGAACGATGGGCGAAGTACCAGAGTCGCAGCTCCGCATGCTGCAGATTATCGGTGACCGGGCGAGTGACTTGAGCAACATGGTGGACGACATGTTGGACATCAGCAAACTGGAATCGGGATTGCTCTCAGCGAATCGGCAGCGTCGTTCGGTGGTCGACATCATCGAAGACTGCCGACCGGCTCTTGAACAGAAGGCCTCCGTTCGTGACATCGATCTGAAGTTTGTCGTTTCGCAGGATCTCCCGGAAGTCTTCTGCGACGTCGCCAAAGCCGGCCGTGTGTTGATCAATCTTGCGGTCAATGCGCTAAAATTTGCATCAAGCAACGTCACCATTTGTGTAAAGAAGGGATCCGGCTGCGACGTGATAATTTCCGTGTCTGATGATGGACCTGGTATCCCGGCCAATAACCTCGATTCAATCTTCAAGCGGTTCACCCAACTTGGAAACGCCGCAGACACCAGTACGAAGGGGTTCGGACTCGGATTAAATATTGTAAATGAGTTGGTCGCTGTGAACCTCGGAGTGGTGCGAGTCGATAGCGAAGAAGGCACTGGAAGTACGTTTACGTTCACACTTCCAATGTATGATGAACAAGAGGTCGCCCGTCGATTCTTGGGCTACCTAAAGCGGGAGTCTCGAGCCACGGACACAGTGGCGCTGGTCGAAATAATGACCCCAGGGATACTTGCCGAGCAGCGTGAAGCGTTGTGTCGCTTCCTGTTGGCCGAGTTGCGACAGAATGACTTGCTACTTGAGAGTGGAGAGCACGGGTTCCTGATCCTTGCTTCCGTGGTTGACGGCGAACTGAATGACTTTCTCTTGCGTTTGCGCGATCGGCAACAACGAGTGAATCGAAATCGATTCTCATGTCCATTGCCGAGTCTGCTGATCGGACGCTGCAAGCCGTTTTCGATTCATGACCAGTCCGAGGCGTTGATGACGAGTCTCGCGGAAATCTTGGAGACGGAGGCGACAGTCGATGTGTAAACAGAAGGCACTCATCGTTGATGACGATCGAGAAATTGCGGGTGGCATCGCGATTCGGCTCAAATCGGCCGGATTTGAAACCAAGTGTGCGTTTGATGGCAGAGCCGGACTTGAGCTTGCTGCGAGTTATGAACCAGATGTGATGATCTTGGACGTCCGGATGCCTCAGATGAACGGATTGGAAGTTCTCCACGAGTTAAAAAAGCAGCCTGGGAAGCAGCCACCCGTGATCATGGTTTCTGCGAGTTTGCTGGATCAGGACCATGCGCTGGAATGCGGGGCGACGTTCTTTCTCAAGAAGCCCTATTCCGGTCAAGACTTGATCTTGGCAGCACGAAAAACCATCGGTCTGCAGGAGTGCCATGCGTCCTAAACAGAAACAACTCTCGAGGCGTGATTGCTTGAAGCTGGGCGGTGCAACCGTTGTTTCAGGCTGCGTTGGAACCGGATTAAGAGCGCAGCAGGCGGTCGACGGAATGCCGGCGGTCCATCGTTCACGGAGGCCCAAACTGAGAGTTCTCGGAACCCATGTGACGCTTCAAGAAACGATTCGCCAACGAGCGGAAGCGGACCTCGGCATCGAAATCGAGTTCACGCCGGGTGGCAGCGCGGAAGTGCTTCACCAAGCGGCTACAAAACCCGAGTCCTTCGACCTCTACGAGCAGTGGTCCAACAGCATTCGAGTGCTTTGGCAGGCCGGAACGATCGCACCGATCGATGTCCGACGAATTGAGTATTGGGACGAAGTCAATTCACTTTGTAAAACGGGACGCCTAACGAAAGACGCAAGAATCGGTGAGGGGGATGCTCCCCACAACTTGCTCTATGTGCAGCCCGACGGCTCGCTCGGTAATCAAGAATCTGAGAGTCTCAGCTTCCTTCCGTACGTGCATAACGTCGACTCTTTTGGATACGATCGTCGTTTGGTGCATTATGGCGAAGAGCCCGAAAGTTGGTCTTGGCTGTTGGATCCTCGTTGGTCGGGAAGGGTTGCGGTTGTCAACGCGCCAACGATCGGGCTCTTTGATCTCGCCTTGGCCGCCGAAGCCGCTGGCGCGATCCAATTCGAGAACGTCGGAGACCTCACCGAGAGGGAGCTGGACCGTCTATTTGACTTATTGATCGAGCTAAAAGCTAACGGGCATTTTCGAGGGGTCTGGAACAGCGTTCCCGACTCGGTGAAATTGATGCGGAAGGGGGAAGCCATAATCGAAAGCATGTTTTCGCCAGCGGTTTACGCGCTGCGAGGCTCGGGGGTGGACTGTGTTTATGCCTGCCCCAAAGAAGGCTATCGAGCTTGGCAGGGTGTGATGTGTATGTCATCAGCGCTTTCGGAAGAGGCATCCGATGCGGCGTATCGTTTCATGAATTGGTGGTTGTCGGGATGGCCGGGGGCGTTTATTGCCCGGCAAGGTTACTACATCTCGAATCCCACACGGGCCGCAAAGTACATGAGCCGGGACGAGCTGGACTACTGGTACCACGGACTTCCTGCCCGATCAGACTTGACGGGGACCAGTGGCGACACGGTCGTCAGGAAAGGTGACATTCGAAATGGAGGATCCTATGAGCAACGACTCTCAAATGTCGCGGTCTGGAACACTGTAATGAATTCGTACGAATACAGCCTGCTTCGCTGGAATGAATTCCTGTCATCGTAGGTAGGCCAATGAGTCATTTTTCAAGTCGAATCGGAAAACGCTGGAAAGAAGTCATCGAACGATGTACGGAGTCACTTTCGTTACGAACCCGTATCTCGCTGGGCTGCGGCGTCCAGATGATTCTTTGCGTGGTCTGTTGTGCTATGGGTCTGATTGGGCAATACCGGCTGACAACGCTGTTCGAATCGCACGAGAAGATTGGATTTGTTGCTGAGTCTGTTGCTGCGATCGACAAGGACGTGCATCAACTCAAACTCGCATCGGAAAGCTACATCCATACTGGCGCAAAGACCAAGCGGAAGGCTGCCGTCAAACTTGCGAACGAAATCGCAGATCGAACAAAAGAAATCGAACGGCAGGTTAACTCCGAAACGAAAGAACTATTGGTTCAAATGTCGCGTCATGTGGCAGAATTTTCGCTCCAGCTCGATCGGGCATCGCGAGAACGTGAAATTCGCGAGGAATTGGTTCACTCGGTGATTCCTGATAGGGTTGCGTCGCTTCAGCGAACCATCAAGGTCCACGTCAATCCACGCGACACCGGTTCAAGTGACTCTTTTAAAAGGGTGTTAGCGCTGGCATTGTTGCACCGAGGAGAGTCGTTGCTGCATCGTTATCTCTTGAAACCGAGGAATGCTATCCGGGAAGAGTATCTCCTGGTGGCGGATGAACTCTTGTCTGTATTTGACCAGGCGGGCCAGACGAATCTAGCGGACACGGAGCTCGTGCGGATGCGAGTCGCTGCGGTTGAGATCAGGCGGTTGGCAATGCATGCGATGCAAGCCACACGCGGATTTATGTACTATGAGAACGTCGTGATGGCAGGTCAGATTTCTGAATTCAGCTACTATGCCAAGCGGCTGCAGGACACCATGCGGGCGAAATTGGAGCGGAATCGCATCAACCAAGTAATGGCTTCCTCGCAGACTTTCTTGACGACGACACTTTCCTGTGCACTCGCGTGTATTCTTGCGTTGATTGTTTCAAGCCGGCTGTATTCATCCATTGTCAATCCGATCAGTGAGCTAACGTCTTCCTTTCGAAAGCTTGCGGACGGTCAAAGTCTTGAAACCATCCCCGGGACTTCGCGAAACGACGAAATCGGAAAAATGTCAGCTGCGGCGCAGGTTTTTAGCGAGAAGAATCTTGAGACGGAGCAATTGCTTTCCAGGCAAAAGCAGCTTGCAAGTGAGCTCGATGCGAAAGCGTCGTCGCTGGAAGAAATCAATTCCGAATTGGATAATTTCGCGTACGTCGCATCGCACGATCTCAAGGCTCCCCTTCGAGGAATTCGAAATCTGGCAAGTTGGGTTCGCGAAGACTCAAAAGACGACATTTCAAATGAGTCGCGAAGGCATCTGTTGTTAATGGAGTCACGTGTCGACAAGATGGAGTCGCTTTTGACGGACCTTCTCGAATACTCTCGGATCGGGAAGTTGGATCAGGCTTCCGAAACAGTGGACATTCAATCGCTCTTGGATGCGACGGTCGAAATGCTTGATGTGCCGGACGGATTGAGGATTCGGGTGTTTGGAAACAACTTGGTCGTTGAATCTGCCGCCACACCACTCCGCCAAGTTGTCCTGAACCTTCTGACCAATGCCGTCAAGTACAACGACAAAGGGGCGGACGGCAGAATCACGGTCAGGTGCACCGAACAGGACAAGTTCATACGTGTTTCGGTCAGCGATAACGGTCCGGGTATCGATACGAAACATTACGCACGCGTTTTCCAGATGTACCAGCGTCTTGCTACCCAAGGTGTCGAAGGTAGCGGGATGGGACTCGCGATGGTCAAGAAGCACGTGGAGCAGCGCGGCGGTTCCATCGAGCTGGATTCAAAGGTCGGTCAGGGAGCGACGTTCACATTTACATGGCCCAAGCACGTCGGCTTGGTGAAGGAAGAGCCTGCTTCTTTGTCGCAGCGTGGCGAGCAACCACGGGAGTTTGCATTGGCATGACCAAACGTATCCTCTTGGTCGAAGATGACGATCTTGATTTCGAGTGCTTCCTTCGTGCCGCACGTGCCCAAGGTTTTGACTCAGGGCAGGTGCTGCATGCACTTGAGGGCACACAAGCGCTCGACTTGCTTCGTGAGACGATATCCGATGAATCCAGTGAGCAATTGGTGGTTGTACTGGATCTCAACATGCCTGGAATGAATGGGATCGAGTTCTTGACGGAAATCCGGAATGATCCGCGCTTCAGCCGATTAGTCGTCTTTGTGTTGACGTCTTCGGATCATGGCCGAGACATTACCAACGCGTATGAGCTGGGCGTGTCTGGTTTTTCGTCAAAGGAAAACGTTTCGGAGTTTGTGAAGATGCTGCGACAGTTCTTGACCGTCTCCATCCTTCCACCGCTGGCCGGCGTTGCTTAGGAAATAGGTCGCTACTTTTTCTTCGTCGCTTTGGGGTTCAGCGGTAGCACATTGGCGCGTTCCGCGTATTCTTGCCACATCGACGCCAGTTCTTTCGCCAGTTCGGGTCGTTGCTCGCTGAGGTCGTTCTGTTCGCTTCGGTCAGTCGACAGGTCGTAGAGTTCCCATTTTCCTTTGGCTCCCTTGGCCACCAGCTTGAAATTCTCGACGCGAACGGCGCGGTTGCCTTCGTGCTCCCAATAGATGGCTTGCCGCTCTATTTTTTCGCCACGCATCGCAGGCAGAAGACTCTTACCCTCCATGGGACGGATTGACTGGCCGTTGTGAAAGGTTGCCGGATATTCGGCACCGGCTGCGTCGACGGCGGTTGCCATCAAGTCGATCAAGTGTCCGGGTGTAGATTCGAGTTCGCCGCGCCGATCGAAACCGTTGGGCCAGTGAACGACCAGTGGCGTTGCGATACCACCTTCGTGAACGTAATGCTTGTACTCTCTAAACGGAGTATTGGACACCGTTGCCCAAGCCTGGCCGTAACCGATCGCTGTGTCGGCAGGGCCTGCCATCGAGGCCCTTCCCGTACGCATCGGAAATCCGTCGCGTGATTGCTTGGGAGTCATTGCGGAGGGAAGTGTCTCGTTTGCAACGGGAGGCAGACTCGGAGATTCGGCTCGGGAGCCGCCTTTTCCACGACGCCCGTAATTCTCTGCGCAACCGCCGTTGTCTTGCAGGTAGCAGAACAGAGTGTTTTCAAGCTGTCCTGTTTCACGCAGAGCTTCAATGATCCGGCCAATGCCTTGATCCATGTTGTCCACCATCGCCGCGTAGACCTGCATGTTCCGTCGATCCCACTCCCAGGCGTCTCGCTCCTTCGCTTTTTCGGGAATCGCAAAATTGGTGGTGCTGCCTGAATCGATCACGCCCAATTCCAACATTCGTTCGTACCGTTTGTTTCGAATTGCGTCATAGCCGTCGTCGTAGAAACCGTCGTACTTTGCAATGTCATCGGGCAACGCATGCATGGGCCAATGGGCTGCGGTATAGGCAACGTACAGAAAGAAAGGTTCATCGCCGTTTTGAAAGTGGTGCTCGCGAATGTACTTTGACGCATGATCGGAAATGGCATCGGTGTAGTAGAAGACATCTTCGCCGCTGGTCGTTGCGGGGTACTCGGGATCGGCAAACGGGGAAATGAACTGATTTCCTCGCGTCAGTGTAAACGGGTCGAAAAAACTGCCCGCTCCGTGAATGGTGCCGTAAAAGCGATCAAAGCCACGTTGCAGTGGCCAATTGTGTTTGTCGGATTCCTGTTTGGGCGCGATCGTCTTTGTGACATGCCATTTGCCGGAGAGATAAGTCCGATAACCGGCTTGTTTGAGCACTTCGGCGATTGTCACGCAATTGCGACTGAGTTCCCCCCGGTAACCTTCGAATCCACGATCATTCATCATGTGTCCGATACCTGCTTGGTGGGGATACAAGCCCGTCAGCAGACTCGCGCGTGTCGGACAGCAGCGGCCGGTGTTATAGAACTGCGTAAAACGCAAGCCGTCGTCGGCGAGCCGATCCAGGTTGGGAGTGCGGATTTCGCCTCCGTAGCAACCGATGTCCGAATACCCCATGTCGTCAGCCATCACGTAAATAATGTTGGGGCGCGGTGATTGCGCGAAAGCCGCTGGCACAAAAGTCAATGCAAACGGCAACAGAATTGCAAAGACCAACCCTCCCAGCCGAACTCGAGTTGGACCTGATCCTGATCCGGCCGACGGCAGTAGATGGAACTGGTAAGGAGTATTTGTCGTCTGGCAAGCATTCTCAATCATGCGATCTTCTCTCGTCTTACGTCTCTGCGACATCGATTTCTGGTGGTGTGTTTCACTCGGACAGGATAACAACCGACGGGCGGAGTGTGGCGTTTCGATCCCAGTGATCGCAAACTTCACCCGGCGATTTCTAGCACGGCGATCACGATCGCGATCAGTGTTGTCCAGATCAGCAGTGTGCGAATCCGAAACTGAAAGAGACGACGTGGTTTCCGTGTATCCGACAGCGACTGTTCACCTTGCGTGTAAAGCGTCCAAGTTGTCAGCAGGAGGACCAAGGAGGAAAAGACGCTTACATAAAATCCATACAGAAGACGACTCGAGAAAGCTGCCACCGCCTGGAAATAGAGCCAAATCGCAGAGAGACCAGAGAGTCCGCTCAGTCCTCGAACGGCTGCTTTCACGGTGTCGTGGTTCTTCGTCGAGTGGATCACGAAAGCGAGCAAGACGGACTGTGGTGCTGCTCCAACAAGTGCCAGAACCACTCGTTCTTGCGGGGCCGATTCGTCAAGCCACACTGCCAAAAAACCGAGCAGAACCATTGGTACCAGAAACACGAATGGCAGCGGAAGCAGCCAATGCCCCAATCGCTTCGGTCGAATCAGACCGACTGTGATTAGAAGCAGCGAATAGGCCAATGCAAAAAGGTACGGCCAGTGCAATAGCAGGTCGCCCATCGCTTCGATGGAGTCATTGCTCCTCACCGCATTGGAAACGCTGGTGAGAGGAACAATCACCGTTTGTTTGTCACAACCCACGGCAAACGGCATCACGACCGAAGCCGTTAGCATCCACGCCGGCAATGAATTAGTGACAAAAGGGATCGAAAAAAACGATTGAGAGATCGAAGGGCGATCACGTGCAGTTTCGTCGATGGAATCAATCCGGGTCTTCTGCGAATGAGTCTCTTGAAGACTGCAAAGCTACATGCGCCCGATTCATTCTGCAACGCGGTTATTCTTCCTGGCGGGTGTAGACGGCCGGGTAAACGAACTCGGGTTGCCTCGGCGAAAGCAAGTAGCCAACGGTTTCAGAAATTCGACTTCCTCGGGAACGGAGCACCCATTCCAGTTCAACCGGCCCATCGCCATCAGTTTCGATGAGCAGTTGAGCCAGAATTCCGTTGGGAATCGTGGAGAGTTTCGTTTCCGTCACTTGGCCTCGCATGGCTTCCGACGCGAGGTCGATGTTTTTTACCGAAAGAGTCTCTTGGCTCGCACCTTCAAATCGCAGTTCCATCTGAACGGTCCCTTGGCCTTGGTAGTCCACGTCCAGTGAGGTGAGTTTGAGAAGTCTGTCGTGGGTCTCAGGTTCGTGATCACTAAACTCGATCGTGTACTCGAGCCGTCGACTTTCACCGGTTTCCGGCTTGCGATCCGGAACGAAGTAAGCACCGATACTGTCGATCCCTTCGTGCGCTCCGGGAATCTCAAGCAGCTCAATTTTTCCGTTTCTCCAGGGCTGTTTGGGTTCTACCCAGACGCTGGGTCGTCGGTGATACAGAGCGTTGCTGTCTTGGAAGTGTCGCTCGTCACGGTCGCGTTGCATTAGTCCAAAGCCATGAACGGCATCCACCCTCGTCGATGAAACGGACGGGTAAGCCTGCCTCGTCAGCGGGCGCCATTTCCAATTCGAATCGCCCGAGTGGATCAGCAAGCCATCGGAGTCATGCACGGACGGTCGCAAGTCCAGCGACGGAGCTGACAAGCCATCGCCCCACATCCACATGCTGGTGATCGGTGCGTAAGCCACCTTGTCTGGTGATGCGCGAAAGAAGAGTTCGCACTCAACGTCGATCTGCATCTGCCGTCCAAGGGGCCGCACACAAAAGCGATAGGCACCGGCGACGCTCGGGCTATCGAGCCAACCAAGTATCACAAGGGAGTCTTGAGTTCGACTTGGCTTTTCGATCCAGAAGGCACGGAACTTGGGGAACTCTTCGTTTTTATTCAGCGCGATGTCCACCGCCAAGCCGCGGGAGGAGGCGCCGTAGACGGTGTTGTCGCTGCAGGCACGAAAGTAGCTCGATCCAAGAAACGACAGCATCTCGCGCGGTCTTCCGTCCGATGATTTTCCACAGATCTTTAAGCCGGCATGGCCCGACTCCGGAAGTGTCGGAGGCAAATCTCCAAAGTCGAAGTCTGATTTGGTAAACGGAATCCGCTTGCAAGTTCGTTGCTGATCGTTCGTGACAGAGAGTTCAAAGAGTTCGACGGAGTCTCGCTGGACGAATCCTTGATGATAGGTCTGCATCCAGAACGGAAGCCGCTCTTTGAGCCAGATGCTGCGGTCGTCACGAAAAGAGATCTTGATGTAATCGTCGTACGTCAGGTTTGTCAGTGACTCGGGAGCCGGCCCCGGTTTGACATATGGGTTCTCGGCGACGCTTTTGGCAAGGACTCTCAAGTCGTTCCAGGAGACCACTTCGCACAAGTCGTTCATGGCCGAGTCCCATGGTTTGCCGGAGTTTTCTTGACCGCTACCGCGAATCGGTAACATGGTGACGATGCAAACGGCAGCAAGCCGGGGAACGTGTTTTGTTAACATTCTTCTTTCTTTTGCGACGAGAGCGGCACCGAATCCAAACAAATGGAATGTTTGTGATCGAAGGAGATGGAACCATCGGATCAAGCAAGCAGGATGTTGCCTGGTTGATTTCGAGATTCTTCGCATTGCGTTTTGTGAGGGCAATCGCTTGGGATGTCGCTCTCTCTGATGTCGCGACTTCCACCACTTCGGACCACATGCAGGCCTGCTGTACAACCTTCAACTAGGTCTTTGATCCACCTCAACCTTGCCGATGACCAACTGGCGGGTTGGCAAGTTTTTTAGATTGTGAATTTGACTTCGGCGTTGTTATTGCTCCTGCGGATCTTGTGGGTTGCTTGGGAGGTCTTTCCGTGTTGCTTGGGTTCAATATGGGGCCCTAAGTTGGCGTGCCAAACGTGACAATTCACCGCCGAACACTTTTGTTGTCATTTGGTACTTGACCCGATCAAAGGACACCTCGAAGGTCAATCAGGCGAAGCGGTTCTTTGAGGAATGGCTTGCCAAGACTATTCAGCTAATCCGAACGTGGCGAACCGAAGTGGCTCCTCCTGGGGAACAAGCGTGCATTCTTGAATGCACGCAAGGTCGCTGTCGTCGCGAAAGAAAAAACACCTGTCAGCATCGCGGGGAGTATCCCATGACGACAGAGCAACAAAATCAAGACTCGGACCATCTTGCCACGGAGGGAATGTCTGCCGACGACGTCGCGCTCATGTTTGTCTCGGGATACCTGAGGCGATGTGGGATTCAACACCCGGATATCCTGCGCGATCTAAGTCATCTCAGTGTCGCTCGTGGCAAGCAACTTCAAAAACTGACGAATGGAAACGAGAAATGTGACCAGGAGTTACTTGAGAGAAGTCTGGAAGCCGCGATTGATCAGGTACGCGGGTTTCATGACCAATGGAGCGAGGAGTTTTGGGCCGGTGACGGCGAGCAGTGCCAGGATGGCAAGCAGTGTTGCATCGTGTCACTCTCCCGTGTCTTGGGTGATCCGGCGATCATGCGTCCGCGGGATCAGTTGCCAACGCGAATGATGGTTCAACTTCATTCACGAACCAACGTGGTGATTCCTGCGGCAACGCCGAAGCCGATGCGTCCGAACCGGACGCCTCGACTAATCGGGCCGCTCCGGCATCGATGGTGGCTTCAGCTGGCATGCTCCGCCCTGGCTGTTTTCGGACTCGGCAGGTTTATGTCAGCTGGTGAAGCGGTTGGTTCCAGTCAGTCGTGTATCCACTGATCGCAAGGAACGTTGGAAATGACGACGCAAGACAAATTTGAACTGCCGATGCAAGTCAAACGAGTTCGCCGAGTGGTAACCGGAGGGACTGCCTTGATCTCTGCCGGCGGTTCGGCGTGTTTTTACTATGGGGCGATTCCTTCGGATCCGAACGGTTTGCACTGGTTGGCGTGGGCGTTGTTTTCGTTGCTGACAACCTGGATCGCGTTCTCCTTCGTTGTGGCGTGCGTCGGTTTTGATGTTCTCCAGCAACGACGGGATTTACCGAATGAATGTGAACGAACAGCCGGTCATGACTCGGTTCGATGTGCGGTGTTAGTGCCGATCTACAATGAGTCGCCGACGGACGTTTTTGCACGCGTCGAGGCGATGGTGCACGAGTTGATCGAGCAGGATGCCGATGGGCAGTTTGACTTTTATGTGCTGAGCGACTCGACAGACCCCGCCAAATGGTTGGAGGAAGAATGGGTGTGGGCGAAGCTGTTGGAGAGGCTTGGTTCTCATCCAAGGTCGGTCCAACCCTTGTGCGCCGAACGACGGACCAAGCGACACATTCGAACCAGCGTCTTCTATCGCCATCGTGCCGCGAATGAAGGACGCAAGGCTGGAAACATTGCGGACTTCTGTACCTACTGGGCAAATGATCATCAATTCATGATCGTGCTGGATGCCGACAGTTTGTTGTCTGCGGAAACAATGATCGAGATGGTTCGGCGAATGAATGCAGATGGGCAGCTCGGGATCCTTCAGGTTCCGCCGAAACCGATCGGTCGACACTCATTTTTCGCAAGGCTTCAACAGTTTGCGGCCGACGTCTACTCACCCGTTTTCGTTCAAGGCTTTGATGCTTGGGCGGGCGACGAAGGAAACTATTGGGGTCACAACGCCATCATACGAATTGATGCTTTTCGAAAACACGCGGACCTGCCGGTCTTACCGGGTGTCGCACCGTTGGGGGGAGCCATCTTGAGTCATGATTTCGTGGAAGCGGCCATGTTGGTGCGGCGTGGATGGAAAGTACGTCTCGCAACGGACCTTGGGGGCAGTTACGAAGAGTGCCCGACAACGTTAGTCGACTATGCAATTCGTGATCAACGCTGGTGTCAGGGCAACTTGCAACACACAAGGCTGCTTTTCTCAGAGGGTTTCCGAGGTGCGACGCGAGTGCATTTCCTTGGCGGTCTGATGTCGTATCTGGGGTCTCCGCTCTGGATTCTCTTTCTCGTACTTAGCTTCGCAGCCTGGACACTTCAGGGACCTCAGTCAACAAGTACCCTTGGATTCGGGCCGGTGATGTTGTTTGTGGGCATCATGGTCATGTTGTTGTTTCCCAAATTCCTGGCTTTGAGGGACTCTTGGCCGAAGGCGACAGAATCGCAATCACGCGGTGTGCTGGTTTTTTCTGCCTTCTTGGAATCCATGGTCGGGGTCTTGCTGGCACCCATCATGGCGGTTTTGCACACACGTTTCGTCCTTGCAACGCTCTCGGGTCGCAACGTTGCCTGGACCGCGCAACAGCGAGATGAATCCAGGGTCACGTTGTGGGACGGAGTCACACAGTTTGGCTGGTATTGTTTTGCCGGTGCTTCGCTGGCCTTCCTGGCGTTTTCGTTCATTCCCGCGATGTTGCTTTGGATGTCGCCACTGTTGGCGGGATTGATTCTTTCTCCGCTACTGGCGGTCGTGCTCGGGAGTCGTTCCTGTGGAAGATTCTTAGCGCGACGCGGAGTTTTGCTGACGGCAGAAGAACGCAAGCCGCCACGCGTCCACGAATTGTTTGAGGCGGTGGCGGAAGGATTTCGAGACCGAACTGCTTCGGCTCCCCAGTCAATCATCGATCATCTGCTATCCGATCCAGAGTTCTTTATCTTGCACTGCCGGGTGTTGGAAGCGAGTCGCGCCGGCGTTGCCGTTGGTACGGATGAACGACGACGCGTGTTAACAGCGTTTCGCAAGACGCTTGCGACGGAGGCGCTCAACGATCAGGACTGGCGTGTCATTCTCGGCGACGCGGTGTTGTTGCGAGAATTGCATCTTCAAAGGCAACAACTTGCACTCACCGCTTGAATCCGAGAGACGTCTTTTGCTCGGCAAGAGGACCGCACTATGAAAGGATGGATCGGATCGGTTGACCTTCGCTGCGTTTGAGCGGACGGCCAATCGGAGTGTCTAATTCGTGTTCGTGGTCAATGTCGAGCGCGTGAAGAATCGTCGCGTGAAGGTCGGCAACTGTGACCGGATCTTCAATGTCGGCGAGCGGTTTGTCAGGATCGAGTTTTGGCTTGGAGGCGGTGGCGCCATGGACGCCGCCACGGCGGATGCCACAACCTGCCAAGAAAGTTGAGAAACCATGGGGCCAATGGTCTCGACCTTCGGCGGGATTGATTTGGGGTGTGCGTCCGAATTCGCCGCCACAAACGACCAACGTCGAATCAAGGAGGTCGTGTTCGTCCAAGTGTCCCAGTAATGCAGACAACGCGGCATCGAGCGTTTCGCAGCCGGAGGACTGCAGTGTGTGATTGGAAACATGGGAATCCCATCCTCCGAGTGTGACTTCGACGCACCGGACACCTGAGCGAATCAAACGTGTCGCCGCCAAGCAACCTCGTCCAAACGACGTATCACCGAACGCAGTTTTGACAGATTCCGGTTCTGCCGAAACATCGAAGGCGTCGACTTGTTCGCTCGTCATCATTCGCAGTGCCGCTTCGGTGGCGGGCTTGTGAAGCGTTCGTTTGTCGTCCAGTTTTGCGAGGCGACCGCGGCGGAAGTTGGACTCCAAGAGTTCCAGGTCCTTCATTCGTTTCGTGAACCGTTCGTCGGCGATGGGTGACTTCAGGTCCGGAACCGGATTCTTGGGATCTCCCATCTTAAACGCGTCATAGACGGGGCCAAGGTAGCCTCCCGTAGCGGGCGAATTGCCCGGCGTGATGGAGACGTGCCGCGGAATATCAAGTTGCTCTTCGAACTCATGACAGAGGATGGAGCCAATCGAAGGGTGAATGAGCGTTGGATCAGGGCGATAGCCCGTTTTCACATTGTAGATCGCGCGCTCGTGATCGCCTTCTTTGCTGGTCACGCTGCGTACGAGAGAGCCCAAGTGCATCTTTTCGGCGGTTCGGGCCAGCGTGTCCGAAACCTCCAATCCGGAAACACTGGTGCCGATCGATTTTGCGTCGCCACCAATCTTGGTGCCAGCGTGCGGATCAAAAGTTTCCAATTGGCTCGGTCCGCCTTCTAACCAAAGCAAGATGACGCTCTTGGGCTTGGACGGATCGGATTGACCCGAGGTCTCCGCACATGCGAGTTTGCCGGCCAACAAGGACAACATCGATCCGCTGACACCGGCACCCAACAAGGTTCGGCGGGCGAGGTGCGCATGCGGGTTGCAGAGTAGATCGTTGGAATGCATGTCAGTGGTTCCAGGCAAATTCGGTGCTGTTGGCAAGCGTCCAAAAGAAATCCTCGATGACCGAAACGCGGTCATCGGACTCGGCGAGCCGTCGGACGTAATGTTCACGTTCGTTGGCTGCCGGATATCGATTCAAAAGGCAAAGGAAGACCGACTCGACGGCTTGCCGGTCGTCTTTGGCAAACATGTTGATGTGCGACGTCGCCGAAAGCACCGGGTTGGCGCCCGAAGACTCGCGTAACATTTCACCGTTCAACATCAGTAAGCGTTGTGGAATGGTGATGCCATCCTTCGAAAATTCGTTTTCGCCCAAATCGCCGTATCGCTGCAGAAAATCATTGATGGATCCGAAACGAATGAGTTGGACAACGAACGAAGAATCGCGATCAATCGCTTTGATTTTCGAAGCCTGCACGATGGAGCCGGCGACCTGTTCACCGCGAAGACGTGTCAATGGAAACGCAGCGTAGATGGATTCGTGTTCCGGGGTGATCTGGAAGTCGGCGCGACTATCCAGCCGGAAGGGTCTGCTTTGGACGATCGCAGAAATGGTTCGCCGGATGTCGCGGTGTTCCTGGAAGTCGTCGATGATCGGTTGCAGCATCTCCGGCAGCGGTTCGTCGAGCGGCAAGTTGTCGACCGCTTCGGCCGGCGCCCGTCCAAAGATCAATGCCCAGAAACGTGCAACGGCGGCACGCGCGAATTGGCGATTCTCACGATGAGTGATCCATCCGGCGAGTCGTTCGCGAGAGTCGCCTTCGGCAGGCAAAAACGACTCGCCGTAGGGAACCGCGGGTTCAACCGGAACCGTTTCATCGGTATCCAAATACTGATATTCGTAGTCGGTATCGCCGGCGCGAATGCCTTGCAGACCGTTCATTTTCGCAGCCGTGTAGAACGACGCCAATTGATGAAAGTCTGTCTGCAGACCTTCGCGAAGATCGTTGACGTCGCCCAAGTTGACATTGCCCAGGAAGTCGTTGTGACACTGAAGGCAATCGATTCGCAGCCCCAGAAACGCTCGACTGGTTCGTGCCGCGAGACGCACCGGGTCAGGACTTCCATCGTTCGTGTCGAAAGTCACCGTCAAGAAGTTGACTTCGGGACGATCGGTCCAGAGGCCTTCGGCGGTGACCAGTTTGGAAACGAACTGATCATACGGAAGATTGGCCGAGATCTGGTCGGCCAGCCAGTGACGGAATCGGCGTCGTCGGTACACCGCGAAGGGGCCTTCATCGGCACCCACTAAAAATCGTGTCCAACGCTCCGCCCAGTAGTCGTGAAACCTGGGATCGTCGAGCAAACGGCTGAGATGGGTCGACTCCCGGTCTTCCTCGGGGAGTTGTTCGAGCACACGGATTTCCTCGAGTGACATCCCACTGCCGACCAGGGCGAGCGACATGCGGCGGCAAATGGTCAGCCAATCTGCGACGGGAGCTTCCTCGAGGCCGCTCTGTTCCAGCATTTCCGCGTGTGCGCGATCGATGGCCGAAGTTGTTTGCATCAGCGAAGCCCAATCGCCACGCATTAGGTTGGGCAGTCCCCCGCGAGAGGCGGGCTGTGCCTCAATCTTTGATTCGGTCTTGCCTCCGTCGGCGGGTTCCGAGAGTCCCGCGCACATGTACGCAAACGCCGCCAGCATCAGACAAAGGAACCAAGACCATTTCATTACGGTTCGCATGGTTTGCTTCTTGGCGTTGTTCGCGGTTCGAAGGGTAGAACGAGGACCTGGGTAGCCGTTCGGCAGGAATTGTCCGATATTGGCTTCGCCGAGAAAACTTTCTGATTTTAGGACACGCCACACTATGCCCGCCAGCGACGATCTTTTTTTTGAAGCCTACGATCGCGAAGAGATAGCGTACGGCGATGTCCCCTCGGGACCACTTGCCAGCTATCTGCAACAGATTGACTGCAGCGGAGGCCGGGCGCTCGATTTGGGAGCGGGGGCCGGCCGAGACACGATCGCGATGGCGAAAGCGGGGCTGTCCGTCACCGCGGTCGACCTGAGCCCTCGAGGTGCCGAGCGGATCATGCAACGAGCTGCGGCCTCGGAACTAGACGCCTCGGTTCAAGCGATTGTCGCGAATGTCTGCGAGTTCGAGATCGATGCGGACGCATTCGACGTGATCTGTGCGACGACCGTCTTGGATCACATCTCGGCTGAAGATGCCGTTCGAGTTTGGCAACAGATGGTGCGTGGCCTTCGTGACGGTGGCGTGGTCTACGTCGAAGTCCACTCGACCGAGGATCCCGGGAGTGATCAGAGTCCCGGTTTGGAAAGCCTCGCCCCGGTCAGTGAAACCGCCAACGCGGTGATCAATTACTTCGCTCCCAATCAACTCGCTCGCTGGGCCACTGACGCGCAAGCCGAGTTGAGAATTCTCTCGTACGAAGAGCGATTGGAGTGGGACTACACGCACGGTCCTGAGCACCAGCATGGCAAGGCGATTCTGCTGGCTGTCAAAGCAGGAGCCTTTCCAGATTGGTATGGCACCGCTTCCGCATTCCCCAAACGCTCCTAAGGCGACTGCCCAAAGAGCGACTTTCCACTGGCACCCTCAGTCGCTACCCAACGTCCACTTCAGAAACCAACCACCGATTGCAATCACGCCGATCGCAGCGAACTTAATCAGCTTGCCAAAGCCCCGACTGCGGACCCTTGTGCTGCTACCGGACGATTCTTGGCTGCTTTGATAAGTCGTTTGTGCGACCAAGCTGCTGTTTTCCAATGGTGAGATGGAAACGGTGGAATGGGTCGAATCGAGACCCAGTTCGTTTGATGCGGCGGACGGTTGCTGGGTGCCCATCGCTACAACAAGAATCAACGCAAGAAGACCGATCCATTTTCCCATTGGATTTACTCCGATTCGTTCAGGTGCTCTGCGGGGGGATGGCGGTAGCCCAACGAATTGCCCCCCGACAGAGGTCGACGATAGCGGAGTAATTCAATGCGTCCAAATTTTTTCTCGCTACTGGCAAACCAGATGCCTTAGAGCCCGTTTTGTGTCGGGTGGGCTTGTCAGTCATGCTTGTCAGACGAGTCGCTCAGTCATTCCGTTACGCATGGGCGAGTGACTCCCAGGGCCCGGTGATCGCGAGCGTGATGCCGGGGGTTTGAATGTTGGCAAACAGCCATTGCCCATCCGGACTGAAGGTTGCGCCGGCCCACTCGCGTCCACGAAAGTCGCC
>JBCBOO010000359.1:0-5388 GCA_039821235.1 Planctomycetota bacterium | reverse complement strand
AAAAAAGCCGGTGACAACTGAGTTGCCACCGGCCGATGCGTCTCGACGGTCTCGCAGAAGCGATTCCGAATTCCAGGCGGCCTAGAGCATGCCGCCGATCTTCGCGGCGAGGTCGGCCGTTCGGCAGCTGTAACCCCATTCGTTGTCGTACCAGCTGACGATCTTCACCATCTTGTCACCCAAGACTTGCGTGAAGTCCGAGGCAAAGATGCTGCTGTGTGAATCGTGAACAATGTCACTGCTGACGATCGGATCGACGGCGTAGAAGAGCACGCCCTTGAGCGGTCCTTCGGCAGCCGCTTTCATGGCTGCATTGACCGATTCCTTGGTCGCAGGCTTGGACAAGTTCACGGTCAAGTCGACAACGCTACCGGTGGGAACGGGAACTCGCATCGCGATCCCGGTCAGTTTTCCTTGCAGGTCTGGAATGACCAAACCAACCGCCTTCGCGGCTCCCGTCGTGGTCGGAATGATGTTCAAGGCTGCCGCACGAGCGCGGTAGAGGTCCGAGTGCGGTTGGTCTTGGGTGCGTTGGTCGTTCGTGTAGGCGTGAACCGTGGTCATCAAACCGGATTCGATGCCGAACGTTTCGTGCAAGACCTTGGCGACAGGAGCCAAGCAGTTGGTCGTGCAAGATGCGTTGCTGACGCACTTCAGGTCGCTGGTGAGTTGGTCATCATTGACGCCCAAGACGCACGTGAGGTCGGCACCATCTTTCGCCGGAGCACTCAAAATGACTTTCTTGCATCCTGCCTCGATGTGGCTGTCATAGCCGGGTTTCTCTGCCGTCGCTCGCGACGTGAAGAATCCGGTGGACTCGATCACGATGTCGATGTTGTGCTCGCCCCAAGGCAACTGCCGAGGGTCACGTTCGGCGAGGGCGACAACCTTCTTGCCGTCGACCGTCAGTGACGTGTCGTCGTAGGTCACTTCGCCCGGGTACCGGCCGTGGATGCTGTCGTACTTCAACAGCGTCGCGAGTGTTTTGTTGTCGGTGAGGTCGTTGATGGCGACGACTTCGAACTCGTCGCTACGCTCCATCAAGTTGCGGAAGGTCAAACGTCCGATCCGGCCGAACCCGTTGATTGCTACTCGAATAGCCACTGTACTTAGAACTCCTGGCGTTGCGGGAAGAGTGCCACCGCAAATCTGCGGCAGCCGTCTTGTCCCGACGAAGGAAAGGGGGGAATTGTCTTGTCGAGTCGCCGCGAATTATAAGAATGGCGTTGCCATCGCACCATGACCCCAATTGCCATCGATTGCCAGACGAGGGCCCGACACCTCCATCGCAGGCCTCATGAACGCATCTCAAAAGCCTCCCGACTGGACACGGCCTCCCGGACTGGCTCGGGGGACATGGCATTACGTCCATGAGCGGTCGATCGCACGCCACTATCAAGACTTTGTGGCCGAGACCCCCCTTTGCCGGCTCGATGTCGAATATGTGCTCTCACGTCTCACTCCAAAAGGTGTCGCGCGCGAACAACGTGAGCCGGAGAGAGAATGTCCTGAGAAATCGGCCGATGTGCGCGAGTGTGATTCGCCACAGCCGTTGGTTTTGGACTTCGGATGTGGAAACGGTCGTGTTTCACTGCCGCTATCATCTGCCGGATTTCGCGTCCTGGCAGTCGACCTCAGCCAACCGATGTTGGAAGAGCTCGTTCGCATCCAGTCACAATCGGTCGCCGACACCGTCACAGAAGTGATGCCGCTGCGAGCCAATCTCGTTCAGCTCGATGGACTACGAACTGCGATTGCCGACCATGCGGTGTGCCTCTTCAGCACGCTCGGGATGATTCGCGGGCAGCAACACCGGATCGAGTTCTTGCGTCACGCCCGCCGAATCGTCCGACCCGGCGGATCAATGGTCTTGCACGTGCATCGCAAGTGGGCGGCACTCCGCGAACCCGGTGGATGGCGAAAACTGGCGAGCGACGCTTGGCGGGCCTTTCACACGAGCGACCATGAGTTCGGAGATTCCTACTACGCCTATCGCGGGCTGGAGGACATGTTTCTGCATCGATTCTCCGTCTCCGAAATGAACCGGCTCCTTCGGGAAAGCGGCTGGACCACCCGGCAACTGGATTGGATCAGCGAAGACGGTCGTCAACTCACTCGCTCAAGCCGAAAGTCCAGCGGTTTCTTCATCGTCGCGACCTAGTTCCTAGGCTGTCGGTTAGCCACGAAGCTTCACCAGTGCTCGCTCGATCTCCGTCCGAACAGACTCATCGGCTTCGTTCTTTAAAGCGGCTTCTAGCAACGGAACGGTCTCTGAAGCGAGTTTCGGATAGGCCTTGAAGGCGGACGGGATACATGACCGTACCTCGGCGTCAGGATCAGAGAGAAAGGGAATAAGAAGCGGAATCGCAGGCTCGGTCGCAATCCTCACACGCTTCAAAGTCTCTTGCTCGCGCGACTGCTCCTCGTATAGCTTCTTTCCTTGCGTTTCAAGAATCTGCTCCCACATCGATCTGCTCGATTCATTCTGTGCATGAACAGCGAGATAGCCCGTCCCATCAGCGATACATGCCAGGAGGCTGGCAACGCCGGGTCTTACCGCCTGCGGTGCTCTTTTCAAGGCATCGACTAAGAACGGCACGGCCTCGGCCGTCGCCTCGTAGACGGTCCCCTGGTGCCAAATGTTCCCAAACAAATCCTGGAGGGACCTGCGTTGCATTGAAACATCGCTGGAGTACAAACCTCGAATGAGCTCTGGTACGTCATCAGCCTCTCCGTAGGCGTGATGAAGTGAATGCCAATCCACACTATCGAGACTCTTGAGCGGTTTGTCGGCCACGCCTGCAAATCCGTGTTGGAGGAATTTCGCTTTCGCGATATGTTACTGTCTCGCTGGGAAGCAAGAGTGCTTCTCCTAGACAAAGAACCGAGGTCGAAAGGATCGATCTCTGTTCCCACTTCTGTAGGAGAACTGCGCGATGTTATTGATGACGCGTAAGATAAATCAACGGATTGTTTTCCCAGGTCTTGGCATCACGATCGAACTGATGCAAGTTTCGGCTTCCCGAGCCAAGCTGGGCCTCTTTGCTCCCAAAGGAATCCGGATTCTCAGGTACGAGCTGCTGGACAAGGATGCGGAACTACCCAGCGAAGGAGAGCTGGTACATCAGGTCCGCCGGGAGCTGTTGGCACAGTTTCAAGATCGCATCGACGATGCCACCGAGAAAGTCTTCGCGGCTCAGCAGAAACTCAAGGCCGGCCAGTCGGCCGAAGCACTAAAAGAGCTGAGTAAAGCCATCGAGGAACTCGATTCTCTGCGATCCGCTTCCACAGAAACCGCCGATGATGGGGCGTTCCAGGCCAAACCCTGGGAAGTACCGCAGGCCACGTGCGAGACGACCGCCGGATATGCGAACGACCGCAATTCGGCCACCGAGCCGTCGGATCGCGTCTTGCTGGTCCGTACCGCGGACCTTCCCGGTGACGAAGATAACCTCGAGGAACTCGAGGAACTCGACCATTCCGGGGTGGACTACTCGATCGCCACCAGTGCCCTCGAAGTCTTCTGCGGACTCTCGAGTGCCGATACACCGACAAGCGTCGTCTTCGACCGAAACGTGCCCCGCGATGCGACTCGGGACACGATCGCTATGATCCGCTGCTGCACGAACCAACGCGACCTGCCCATTTCAGTCGTCCACGATGGTTCAAATCAAATCGATTCGACGGAGCATGGCCTTGCCGGCGTCAGCGTGGTGGAGAGCTTGAATGAAGCCGTCGCCACGCTTGTGAAACAAAGACTCAGCCGCCCTCGGCCTCGCTGAGAACCGCCATGAAGGCCTTTTGGCTGATTTCAACATTGCCAACCGCCTTCATTCGCTTCTTTCCTTCCTTCTGTTTCTGAAGCAGTTTCCGCTTTCGTGTAATATCGCCGCCGTAACACTTGGCGGTCACGTTTTTGCGCATCGCGGGAACCGTTTCGCGAGCGATCACGCGGCTCCCGATCGCCGCCTGCACGGCAACCTCAAACATGTGTCGATCGATTTCACTCTTCAGTTTCTTCGCGACCGCTCGGCCGCGACGGTCGGCATCGCCTCGGTTACAAACAATGCTCAGCGCATCGACTCGCTTGCCGTTTACCAGGAAGTCCAATCGCGAAAGATCAGCTGGCTCGTAACCGATCATTTCATAATCGAGTGTCCCGTAGCCGCGAGTGCAACTCTTGATCTTGTCGTGCAAGTCATAGACGACTTCGGCGAGCGGGATGTCGTACGTCAACATCGCCCTTTGAGCCCCGAGGTATTCCTGTGACTTTTGGATGCCACGTCGCTCTTGGCAGAGCTTCATCACCGCGCCGATGTAGTCCGTCGGTACGATGATATTGCAGCGAACGATGGGCTGACGAAACTCCTCAATGTCACCCGGATCGGGAACATCTTGAGGTTTATGAATCATGGTCGTTTCGCCACGTTTATTGACGATCTCATACGTCACGTTGGGCGCAGTCTGAACCAAGTCCACATCGGACTCGCTTTCCAAACGTTGCTGCACGATCTCCATGTGCAACAGCCCCAAGAAACCGCAACGGAACCCAAAGCCGAGCGCATCACTCGTTTCGGGCTCGAACTCGAAACTCGGGTCATTCACCGCAAGCTTTTCAAGCGCGTCTCGAAGGTCACTGAAGTTCTGCCCGTCGCTTGGGAAAAGCCCACAGTAAACCATACGTTTCGGACGGGCGTATCCCGGTAGAGGGTCCGCCGCGTTATCGCCAGCGATGCTGATGGTATCACCGATATGGACATCGCCCAGACTCTTGATGTTGCAAATCAAGTAACCGACTTGGCCGGCCGTCAACTCGTCACAGGCAACCCGTTGGGGCGCGAACTGGCCGAGTTCAACGACATCATGCGTCGTCCCCGCGCGAAGGAAACAAATCTTCTGACCTTTCTTGACCGTGCCTTTCATGACGCGGACGTACGTGATTGCACCCCGGTAGTCGTCATAGTTGGAATCAAACACCATCGCCTGCAGCGTGGCATTCGCGTCACCGGTCGGTGGTGGAACTCGCTCAATGATCGCGTCGACCAGTCCATCGACACCGACGCCCGTCTTTGCACTAACGCGGACACATTCCTCGGGATCAGTTCCCAACGAGTTCATCATCTCATCGGCGACTTCATCGGGCCGCGCATGCGTCAGGTCGATCTTATTGATGACGGGAACGATTTGTAGTTCATGCTCCATCGCCGCATAGGCATTGGCAACCGTTTGTGCCTCCACTCCCTGAAACGCATCGACCATCAGGTTTCGATCTTTCTCGGTCAGATCGTCGAACAAAAAGTCAGCTTTCATGCTCTCCAGTAGGCGTGTTCGGCATTCCTCCCCCTTGGGATAAACAGGAGCTTCGAACGGCGCATCAAGGTCGATTGG
>JBCBOO010000358.1:0-5426 GCA_039821235.1 Planctomycetota bacterium | reverse complement strand
ATAATCAAGACGCCTTTCACACCCAAACGGGATGTCACGGTTTCGCTGATGTCGCGATTCACTCGCAGTCCCATCTGGGGAGGCTCGTAGCGACCGTTCGCGATGATCTGCGGTACAACCCGATTCACCGTATCGACCGGAATCGCAAATCCGACGCCTGCCGATGTTCCCGAGGGGCTGTAGATCGCAGTGTTAACGCCGATCAGCCTGCCGGCGCTATCGAGCAGCGGACCACCCGAGTTCCCGGGATTGATCGCGGCATCGATCTGGATAACGTCCTCGATGGAGCGCCCCGTGGGGCTTTGAATCGTTCGGCTTTTTGCCGAGACGACTCCGGTCGTCAACGTCTGATTGAGTCCGAAGGGATTGCCGATCGCAAACACGGACTGACCGACCAACAACGGGTCCGATTCGCCGATCGGCACCGGACGCAGTTTCTCCGCTGGAGCGCGAATTCGCAGCACCGCCAGGTCATGATCGGGTGAGCCGCCGACCAAAGATGCTTCGTAGGAGGTTTGGTCCCACATCACGACACGAGCCGAAGATGCGTCTTGCAGCACGTGAAAGTTCGTGACGACGTGCCCTTGATCGTCCCACATAAATCCACTTCCGCTGCCGGCCTCGACTTCGACGGATCGACGCGAGAAAGGCCGCGCGACTCGAGAACGCGTGGTTAAATAAACGACCGAGGGGCTGGCGTTCTGAAACAGATCGATCGTCGTTTTCTCAAAGTCGGCAAGGTCGCCGCGTGGCGTAATGGCGCGTGGTTCTCCCCCCACGCCGCCCCACCGGACCATCGAGACAATCCGCGGCGCGACGTAAAAAATGGCCAGCACCAAAAGCACAAGCCAAGTCAATCGGAGCTGCATTCGCAGCGGTGCGGTCTCGACGTCTGGGTTCACCGTGCTCTCCGGCGGGGAAATGCTTGAAATTAGGGAGGTTTGAAACTAGCGTCTAAGTACTGGTGGCGGAGTGAATCTCTCCACCGACTCAACGCTTCTCTTCAACTCAGAGTTTGGCATGGCTTGTCGCGAATTCAAATGGCTGTTCGCCCTTCCGCTCGCATTCTTGCTGCTCAGCGCACGACCTGCTTTGGCAGAGTTCACGCTTTCGATCGAAGACACGACGATTGCCGCCGGTTCAGGAAGCGTCACCTTGGATGTCGGGATCACGCCGGATGGCGGCTCAGCGGCAATCGCTGATTTTGTCTTGATCCTCGAAATCACGCCGCTCGAGCAGACCGGTGATTCGACACTCCGGTTTGTTCCGATGCAGTCCGAAGCGTTCTTGACGGACGCCGATTACGTTTTTGCGGGCAATAGCGATGTTTTCAATGAGGGCGATTCGGCTGTATTCAGCGTGACGGCTGATGAACTCGTGCTGGAAGACCTGACGGCGAATTTTGAAGATGCCGTCTTTTCCACCCAACGCTTAATGGCAACGTTCGACGTGGAGCACTTGCTGGGAAGCACGGCAGCTCCCGCGACACGGGGCGATCAGTATCTCGTTTCGATTAGCAACGAATCCGATTTCGGTAATGCTGCCGGCGATCCGATTTTTTCATTCACGAGCAGGCCTGGAACCCTCACCATCACGGCCATTCCTGAACCCTCCATGGTTTCCATGTTGCTGCTCTGCGGCAGTGCTGTCTCGCTGCGAAGAAAACGTCGCTAGAGATTTCGTGGCCATCGCGTAGAAGAGGCTTCCAACCTGCCGAACCAGCGTAGGACAGGCTTCCAGCCTGTCGAACCAGCGTAGGATGGGCTTTCAGCCTGTCGAATCAGCATCGTCAGAAAGCCTGTCCTACTGATTGTTCGCACGATGCAAACCGGGGCAGTCAGAAGTCTAAAGCGGGAACTGCTCCGGTGTCTCGTACATTGGCAGGTAGCGGTAGTAGACTTCCAACGTCAACGCGCACATGGCGGTGGTGTAAACGCGGCCGCCGACATCACCCCACTTGTCCTGAAAGTGCCAACTGCCCGCTTCATGCCCGGAGCGTTCTTGAGTCTCCACGAGGTGATCTCGAAGCGCCGTGTTCCATGTCTCCCAGTCGCGATGACGCACATGGTGGAGCGCCATCGTGGCGTAGTAATCGTGATAGACATTGGTGAAAGTCGGACCGGAATCAGCGATCTTGTCAAACGCGCGATCAAAGTACGTCATTCCCAGCTGACTACGCAGGTGTAGTAGCAAGACCAAGGCGATGGCGGTGGTTGTCGGCTCGGGTTCGGCACTGCGGTAGCCAAACTCGAACTTCGAACCCGCACGCACGCTGTCCAAAAAACCAAGTGTGCGCTTGAAGATCCCGGACTGCAGTTGGACGCCCGCCTTTTGTGACGTCAATAACGACAGCACTTGCCATCCAGTCAACGTCGTGTCGCCCGGCCGTCCGGGCGTGTAGCCCCATGAGCCGCTCTCGTGCTGCGCCATCGTTGTAAAGAACGAACCGCTTTGGACGTAACGCATGAGGTCCGTATCGTATTCGCCTTGCAGCTTGGTCATCTGCATCGCTTCGGAGAGCGCCAGCAGCGCGATCCCGTGACCGTACATACTGCCACCTTGCTGCCAGTCGTATCCGAATTGCGTTTCCGCTGCCGCACTCTTCAGGTAATACAGCCCTTTCGAGACGGTTTCTTGATAGGGTCCTTCATGGTGCGTGTACCCGGCGCCCAGGAAAGCCAACAACGCCAGCCCGGTTGCCGCCGTGGACGGGGTCGGAGTGTCCTCGTCCGATGGCTTCCCGTGTCGGCATCGACCATTGCAAGGTGTCAGTTCAAGATCGAAGGACCATGATCCGTCGGGACGCTGGTGGTCGGCCAACCAACGCAAGGCACGCTCGACCGCCTCTTCGCTTTCCAAGGTGGCTCCATAACGCTCGCCGCGGGCGCGCCGGGCATCGGGAAGCCGTGATCGCATCGAACCGCCGCCGAGAAAAAAGGGGCGACGTGAATCCTGTCCCGACGCTCCACTGGTGCGCAACCCCGCCGCGAGCACTGCGCTTGCGTCCTGAGTTTCCGTGTCGGGTGGTTCGTTCAAAGTCGGCGCCGTCATTGATGGCAAGTTGCTCCGAATCTCAATCGCTTCGGTTTGATCCGCCGTTTGCTCACGGACCGCGTCGGCCTCAGGCGCCTCGTCTTGCAGCACCATGACTTGCAGCGCTGGTTGGGAGGACGCCTGTCCCCAACTGCCATCAATGGCGATGCCCTGATTACCCCGTTGCAAGCGATACGTCAGCATTGCAAGGAGGACTAGTAAGCCGAGATGCACGACAACGCTCAGCAGCCAAGCCGAGGTGCGTGCGGTTTTCGTCGGGGCTTGTTCCTCCGATTCGACCGCAACAGTTGCCAGAGGTGGCGGAGAGGTGACGGGAGGCGGCGCGGGACGGCTCCCACGCTTTGGCGATTTTTTCGAGGAAGGACGCGAGGAAATCGGTGGCGGTACACCTTCGGTACGCCATTTCGAATTCAGGTCGTTCCCGGAAGGTTTGGAAGCCACGACACGCGCCAACTTGCACAATCGTCAGGACCGGCCGCCAGAGGTTCGAAAGCCCGGTCAGAACGCCGAGCCACGTCGCCCAGCACTGGGCGAGTATAGCTCGGAGATTTGTGCAAGCGATTGAAGACCGTCGTCAGAAGACACGCCGATGCCGCCCACCAACGTAGGACAGGCATCTGCCTGTCTCGCAATCAAGTAGGCCACCCATCCTGCCTGTCTCGCAATCAACGTAGGACAGGCATCCTGCCTGTCTTAGCTTTATCAGACAGGCTGGAAGCCTGTCCTACGGTTATTCAGTCAGAACTCAGCCGTTTCTGATCGCCGCTTGAGCCGCTGCGAGGCGTGCGATCGGGACTCGGAACGGGCTGCAACTGACGTAGTTCAGCCCGACTCGGTGACAGAAGTCAACGCTGTCCGGGTCACCACCGTGCTCGCCACAGATTCCGACCTTGAGATCCTTCTTGGTCTGGCGGCCCTTTTGAACACCCATCTCAACCAACTGGCCGACGCCGGTTTGGTCCAGCGACTGGAACGGGTCGACTTCCAGGATTTCTTGCTCGATGTAATCTGGCAAGAATCCGCCGACATCGTCACGGCTGTAACCGAACGTCATTTGCGTCAGGTCGTTGGTACCGAAGCTGAAGAAGTCCGCGTGCTCGGCAACCGCATCGGCCGTCAATGCTGCACGTGGGATTTCAATCATCGTTCCGATCAGAATATCCAGTTCACCTTCGAACTTCTTGGCCGTCTTCGTCGACTCAATGGTCTCTTCGACCTTGGCACGAAGTAGCTCGAGTTCTTGGAAGGTACCGACCAACGGGATCATGATCTCCGGATGCGCGTCGATCTTCTTCTTGGTGCAGTTGATCGCTGCTTCCGTGATCGCGCGAACCTGCATCTCCAGGATCTCGGGGTAGGTGATGCTCAAGCGGCATCCTCGGTGACCAAGCATCGGGTTGGCTTCATGCAAAGCCGAATTTCGCTTTTTGATTTCCGCGGGCTTTACACCCAACTGAGCGGCCATCTCTTTTTGAGCTGCCGCTTCGTGAGGCAGGAACTCGTGCAACGGCGGATCCAGTAGTCGGATCGTCACGTGCAGTCCGTTCATAGCTTTGAAGATGCCTTCAAAGTCCTTGCGCTGGAACGGCAACAATTTCTTTAACGCATTTCGGCGGTCCGCTTCGTCCTCGGCCAAAATCATTGCACGCATGTGAATGATACGATCAGGCTCGAAGAACATGTGCTCGGTTCGGCAGAGACCGATGCCTTCGGCGCCGAAGTCACGAGCTCGCTTGGAGTCGCTCGGCGAATCCGCATTGGTCCGTACCGCGAGTGTGCGGTACTCATCCGCCCACTTCATCAGTTTGGCAAAGTCACCCGACAGTTTCGGTTCCTGCGTTTCCACCGATCCCACCATGACTTCGCCTGTTGTGCCGTCCAGGCTGACGACGTCGTTGACGCCCAGGGTCTTGCCGTTGACCTTGATCTTCTTGGCCTTTTCGTCAATGTGCACGTCGGACGCTCCGGCGACACAGCACTTGCCCCAACCACGAGCGACGACGGCTGCGTGACTGGTGGCACCACCGGTGCTGGTCAGGATCCCGACCGCGGCACTCATGCCATCGACGTCCTCGGGGCTGGTTTCCCGGCGGACAAGGATGACGTTTTCACCGGCATCTTTTCGCTCGCGAGCTGCTTCGGCCGTAAAGGCCAACTTACCGACCGCGGCACCCGGCGAGGCGTTAATGCCCTTGCATAAGACTTCAGCTGCGTTTCGAGCCGTCGTCTTGAAGCTAGGCAGCAACAACTGCGTCAACGCGTTCGGTGGAACCCGCATGACGGCTTCCTTCTCGTCGATCAAGCCTTCTTTGACCAAGTCGCAAGCGATCTTGACCGCAGCGATCCCGGTTCGTTTACCGGTCCGCGTTTGC
>JBCBOO010000357.1:0-5468 GCA_039821235.1 Planctomycetota bacterium | reverse complement strand
TTCCTTGCGAAAGGTTGCCATGGCGTCCGCCGTAAGGACGCGTCTTTCGATTCCCCTTTATTGATTGTCACACGAATGGGACTGTACGACCGAGACTACGGCCGCGATAGCGCTGAAACGCCCTGGGATCGCCACATGCGTTCCCAATCGCCGAAAAGCATGACGATCATTTTGGTGGTCATCACGGTGGCGGTTTTCCTGGTCGACATGGTGACCGGCACCACGGATAAGAACGGCATCCCCGACAGTGTGCTCGTACCTTGGTTTGGCTGTTGGAAAGAGACGCTGCTGAAACCGTGGATGTATTTCCAGTTTCTGACGTACGGGTTTCTGCATGCCCAAGAAAATCTCACTCATGTTGGATTCAACATGTTTGGGTTGTTTATCTTCGGTCGAGCCGTCGAACAGAAAATCGGCGGACAGGAGTTTTTGAAGTTCTACCTGCTTTCGATCCTGGCCGGCGGCATCGTTGGTTGCCTCACCTACTGGGTGATGGGAGTTCCGCTTGGCGTGGTCATCGGTGCGAGCGGTGGCGTGATGGCGGTAACGATTCTGTTCGCTTGTTATTATCCCAACACCAACATTTTGTTGATGATGGTTTTCCCCGTCAAAGCTTGGATCGTTGCGACGATCTTTGTCGTTTACAATCTGTACGGTTCGCTTTCGATGCTGACTGGTGCGGACCGGGGCAATACCGCATTCACGGTTCACCTTGCCGGAATTGCGTTCGCCTTTCTCTACGTCAAGCTTGGCTGGAGTTTCAGCCGGTTGGATTTCAGCGGCTACCAAAAATCGATCGAGCGGTCCGTTCGCCGCACGAAACTGAAGCTTCATGATCCGGACACGAAGCTCCACAAAGAAAATCAGGAGGTGGATCAGATTCTGGCTAAAATCCATGCTTCGGGCGAACAGAGTCTGACCCGAGCCGAACGACGGACGCTGGAGGCACACAGCCGTCGACAACGCGAAAAGCGTAACCGCCCCTAGAACATCCCTCCCGACCCCATCCCATCCCATGAATTCCCACCGACACTTTCTCGGCCGCCGTGCCTGGTTCCAACAAACCGCTGCCGTTTCGCTCGCCAGTTGGCTGGCATCACCGCTGAACTCCTGGGCGGCGGAATCATCCGCGTCGCTGCCGTACATGGATCGAATCGGGTTGCAGCTCTATACCGTCCGTGACCAGATGAATCAGGACACCGAAGGCACACTCAAAGCGGTCGCCAAGGCGGGCTACAAGCAAGTCGAGCTGATGAATGTCGATGAAGAGGCGCTCAAGATCGCCGCGATCGCACGCGACAACGGGATGCGAGTCCACAGCGCGTTCATCAATTGGAAGTCCATCGCATCGCTTGAAAAGCAAGACGGTCTGACCGTGGAGCAAACCATTGAGCTCGGCGAGCGAATCGGGCTGCGTCACCTCGTGTTCGGATACATCGATCGCAATTCCCGCCAAACGGCGGATCAGTGCAAGGGTATCGCGGAGCGGGCCAACCAAGCCGCCGAAGCCACTCGAAATGCGGGCATGCGGATGGCGTATCACAACCATTCGTTCGAATTTGGTCCCTTCGAAGGCGGAACGAAAACCGGTTTCGACATCTTCATCGAACGGTTTGATCCCCAACTCATGGATTTTGAACTCGATGTTTTCTGGGCCAAGATCGGCGGGCTCGACCCCTTCGATCTGATGAAACGCTTGGCGGGACGAATCACAATGGTGCATCTCAAGGACTTGAAAGCCGAGACTCCCGTGATTCACGACGAAGGAAAAGTCCCCAAGGATGCGTTTCAGGAATGCGGTGACGGCACGATTGATATGCCAGCCGTGATGCGTCTTGCAGAAGAAATCGGTGTGCACGAATGTCATGTGGAACAGGATCAATCGCCGGACCCGATCCAGAGCATCGGGCAAAGTTACCAATACCTTGCGGGAGCCTGATTTCCATGTGCCAACGTTTCTCCGTCTCACTGTCCAAGTCCGCCGTCTATCTGTGTTTGGTCGCGTTTGCCGTGGCAGGCACCGGCGCGGAGGTTTTCGCGCAGCCACTGCAGATCGCCAAACAGCGGGGTGGTTCGCAAGGTGCACTCGCCGTCGGTGACCAAGCACCCGATTTCGAATTGGCGGTCCAAGGCTCCGATGAGTACGTCAGCCTGAGTGAGTTGATCAAGGACGGCCCCGTCGTCGTCGTCGTGCTACGCGGGTATCCGGGATACCAATGCGGGATTTGCAACCAACAAGTCGGCTCGCTGATCAACCGCTCTCGCACGTTGGACACCAAGCTGGGTAATAAACCGAAGCGCGTTGTTCTGGTTTACCCTGGGCCGGAGCTAAACTTGGAACGCCACGCCAAGCAGTTCGTCGGTTCGCGCCGAATCCCCGAGATGTTCACAATGGTGCGTGACCCCGGCATGGAGATGATCACGTCTTGGGGACTCCGTTGGGACGCACGTCGTGAAACGGCTTACCCGGCGACTTACGTGATCGGCCCGGGTCGGCGAGTGCTGTGGTCCAAGGTGAGCAAGTCTCACGGCGGACGAGCCTCCGTCGATGAAATCGTCCGGGCGATCGACAAGATCTAGTGCTTCATCGAGATGTATTCGGAGTCAGCAGCTTGTCATCAAAGATTTACGTTGTCGGAATGGGTGACGACGGTTTCGAAGGCTTGACCGGGCACGCCCGGTCGTTGATTGACTCGGTCGACCAAATTGTCGGATCGACTGCTTTGCTCAGTTCCCTTCCCGAAGCACTGCAGTCGAAAGGCGTCCGCTGCGACGGCGGTCTCCAAACGCTCTCGACGTGCTTGGAAGAACTGCCGCCGAACCCGACGGTCTTGTTGGCAAGCGGTGATCCACTCTTCTACGGGATCTCGCAGTATCTTACGGAAACGATTGGCAAGGAACGACTTGAAATCGTTCCGCACGTCAGCAGCATGCAGCTTGCTTTTGCGCGCGTGAAAGAAAACTGGGACGATGCGTACCTGACTAACCTCGCCGTCGAACCACTTGATCGTGTGGTGGACGTGATTCGCTCTGCCGAGCGGGTGGGGCTGTTCACAACCGAATCCAATCCCCCGGGAGTCGTCGCGGAAGCGTTGCTTGATCGGCGGATCGACTACTTCAACGCCTTCGTTTGCGAAAACCTGGGGACACCCAACGAGACCGTCACGCAAGGTGACTTGGCGTCCATCCGCGGGCAGACCTTTTCGCCTCTCAACGTGATGGTGTTGATCCGCCGAAGCGGTGTCGCAGACCTGCCCAATGGACAGGCGAGGCTTCGGCTGTTCGGAAATCCCGACGACGTGTTTCTGCAATCACGCCCCAAACGAGGTTTACTCACGCCGGCAGAAGTCCGCTGCATCGCGCTAGCGGAACTGGAACTCGCGCGCGACAGTATCGTCTGGGATGTCGGCGCCGGCAGCGGAGCACTTGCCATTGAGGCGGCGGGCATTGCTCACGAGGGTCAAGTCTTCGCAATCGAAATGGACGCCGAAGACTTCAATTTGATTCTGGAGAATGCTTCCCGATTTGACGTTCCCGCATTGGTTCCGATTCACGGTCAGGCGCCCGCGGCATGGAAGGACTTGCCGACGCCGAACGCGGTCTTTGTCGGTGGTAGTGGCCGAATCGTGCCCGAACTCGTTGCCGGTGCCGCCAAGCGACTCCAAACCGGTCGCATGGTGGTCAGCGTTTCGAGCCCGGATAACTTGGTCGCTGTCCAAGCGGTCATGGAGCAAGCCGGGTTTCGCGCCGATGTGCGTATGATCAACATCGCGAGGGGACAACAGCAACTCGACCGAGTGCGTTTCGAGTCGCTCAACCCAACCTTCCTGGTCGTCGGAGGACGGTAGCTCCGCCGAGTGCTTTCTCGGCGATTCGTTTGAGAATTGAGCCGCATTCACTTTCCACGATTGTCTGACATCTCAACTCGTTGGCGACTCAAGTTTGGCAAGCCACAAAATCAGCAAGCCTCCAAGTACCGTGCTGATCGACTCAGCCGCGGTCCACCAACTCGGCATGTCCGCCTGCAGATCGAGAACGGCCTGCAACGCTCCGAAAGCGACCACGCCGTAGCCGAGCAGAACCGCCAACTCGTGATCGCGCGGATCGTGATCGCGTCGAAGGCGTCGCGCAAACACGATTAGCGCGATGCCCACAAAGCCGTACATCATTGAAAGATGTCGCGCGAGATAATAGGCGACGGGTTGTTCGGGGAACTCACCTAGATTCAGCTTCTCGGTGGACCACTCGAACCAACTTGCCGGCATCAGAGCCGCGACGAACGCGGTCAGCGTCCCAACGCCGACCCAGTGGAGAAACCCTGGCAGGCGTTGGGTGTGAATTGGCAATTCGCCCGGAGAGGCCGTTGAGGCATTCGTTGGCGTTGGTTTCATCTACGGTTTTCCCCTACGCAGCAGGTCTCGACTCGACAATACTTCAGGCATGAGCGACGCACCCCCTGCCACCGACAACTCTCTCCCTCGACTCTCGTCCATCCCGGAGTTGCTGGCGCCGGCTGGAGATTGGGATTGTGCCAAGGCGGCAATCGAAAACGGCGCCGACGCAATTTACTTCGGATTGGACTGTGGCTTCAACGCACGGCATCGCGCCAAGAACTTCCACGTCGATGACTTGCCAGAGCTGATGTCGCTGCTGCGTTCGCGTGGCGTCCGCGGCTACGCCACCATGAACACGCTGGTGTTTCCTTCTGAGCTGCCAGATTTGTTGCCCGTCATCGAACGAATCGCCGGCAGCGGTGTGGATGCGGTGCTGGTGCAGGACTTCGGGGTCGCCCGGATCGTTCGCTCCGTTTGCCCCGAATTGGAAATCCACGCCAGCACACAGATGAGTCTCACCAGTGCGGAGACGATCGCCGCGGCGTCGCAGTTGGGACTCGCACGAACCGTGCTCGCGCGTGAACTCTCTGTCGCCGAGATCACCAAGATCGCCGCCGCGACGGAAATGCCGCTGGAAGTCTTCATTCACGGCGCGCTTTGTGTCGCTTACTCCGGACAGTGCCTGACCAGTGAATCACTTGGCGGCCGGAGTGCCAATCGCGGCCAGTGCGCCCAAGCCTGCCGGCTACCCTATGAAGTCGTTTGTGACGGCAAAGATGTGGAACTCGATGACATCCGCTACCTACTGAGTCCCCAAGACCTCGCGGGTTATGAAGCGATCGTCGGACTGATGCGTGCCGGAGTCGCTTCGCTGAAAATCGAAGGTCGGCTCAAGACTCCAGAATACGTCGCCAATCTGACCGGTCACTATCGCCGAATGATCGATCAGGCCGCACGGGAAGGTCGAGTCACTGTGGATGAGAACGATCAGCGCGAGATGGAACTCTCCTTCTCTCGTGGGTTCTCGCCCGGCTGGCTTCAGGGCAACGATCACAAACGGCTCGTGCCCGGAAAGCATAGTGCCAAGCGAGGCATCCAAATCGGCGAAGTCATGCGCCGGCGCGGCAACCAGGT
>JBCBOO010000356.1:0-5500 GCA_039821235.1 Planctomycetota bacterium | reverse complement strand
ACTCGATGAAGCATCCCAAACGGTGACGCCCATTGCGACGTTCACTGGGCATCAGCCCGAGAGAGGTCCGTTTCGCTGTGACCTACATCCCTGTCCCAGTCCCGACGGAATGAAGGTCGTCGTCACCTCCATGCAAGACGGCGGACGACAGATGTATCTGTTGAGCCGTTGCTAGCTGCTGACATCCAGATCGTTGACGACCTGCATCGTACCTGCGATCGGAAAGATCGCTTCTTGAGCGAGCTGCTTATGGTAGAAGCTTCTCACTCGGCCACGAAGCTGCAGCTCTTCCGATTGCCCGTCGATCCGCGTGGCTTGGACGCTGAGTCCACGCAGCTCGGGGAAGGGGCTGCCGGCGAGAGCGGCAGATGCTTTGTTGACGATTGTGTTCGTCGATTTGTTTGCCATCGTTGAAATCCATTACCGCGAGGGAGGTGACTGACGAAGGAATATCACATATCGATACGGTGTTGACCACAACAAAGTAACAACTTTCGTCAAGTGCTTGCCCTCGCGCGCCCTCGGGTCACACTCGAAAAGGAAACAAAACGTGGTTCCTGCAATCCTTAGCGTGATCAAGACTGCGATAAACCTTGCCACTTCAGAACCCGTCTAAACTCATCCAGAAATGCTAGCATTTTGGCTCAAGATTTAATCGATCGATCTGTCCTGATCCGGCTTGACCGCCAAGAAGTGCACCCCGTATGTTTCGGCCATCGCAGGGAAGCATCACCAACTGATTGGTAACGCCAGCTGCGAGTTCGGTACTCGATTGTTTAGATCCTGCACGGGTGGCCTGTGATGCGTTTTTACGCACTGCGGCGTCGCTGCGGATACCTCACTGAGTCTGGATTGATGGATCAATCCGGTTTGGCGAGAGAGACAATGAGTGCTGTCGCGTTCGGCAGGTTGAAGCATGGATGTGGAGACCATTGTCGAACCAATTAAGCATTGATCCACCGGCTCCCGGTCCGTTAGCACGTTATCCTCCGCCCCCCTAGGATCTCGTACTGGACCGGGGGCTTTTTTTATGTCTGCATCATTGGGGCGGGTGCGATTCTGCCGAAGGATCGAGATCCAGCAGTCCCCGGCAAACAAGATGCGGACACTGCCGGTGTTGCTCACGCATATATTCGCTGATCACGGGGCCATCGCCACCGGTGAGGATGATTTCCACTTCGGCTGGAGAGCTGGTCTTTGAATGGGAGTCCGCCTCTTGGATCGACAGTTGGAAATCACGAGCCAACCGTTCGATCGCTCCGACCAAACTGGCCAAGATGCCGGCATGAATCGCCGAAGCCGTATTGCGCCCAGGCTCGAACAATCGGTTCGTATTCCGATTGGAGGGTTTGCCGACAGTCTGCTCGGTCTGCCGCAGTCCTTCGGCGCCGCTCCGGAGAGCTGCATACTGCAAAGAAATCCCTGGCAGGATCGCACCGCCACGGAAGATGGCTTGCCCTTCCGAATCGGTACTCACAAGATCCACCGTAACAGCGGAACCGGCATCGACCACCAAGACCGGTTCACCAAAGCGTTTGAACGCGGCATAGGCGCTGAGTAGCCGGTCGACGCCAAGGCGTTTCGGTTCGGTCACCGCGACGGGCAAGGGAACGTTTCGATGAGTGATATCCAGCCATTGGATTTGGCGAGCGGGTGAACCAGCTTGCAAGACGGCCTGCTTCAAGCGAGAGCTTGCCGCGCGATTGACGGACGAAACCAGCCATGTGAATTGATCTGCTGCTGGTTCCAGCTTCAGCCCCGTCCAAATGGCGTCCACCCAGTTGGAAGTCGCGATCGGGAAAGCTCTGCAAACGAGAGATCCGGAATCAGAATAGAAGGCCACTTTGACCGCAGTGTTGCCGACATCAACGGCCAATCTTCGAGCACTTGCCGTCACGGATTCTCTTCACTCGGTTCGGCAGACTCAAAATCCTTCGCTTGCAAATCGTTTGAAAGATTCGCCGTTGGCCCGGCCAAGTGCGGCGGTACGCGGCGTTTCTTTTTTTCTGTTTCGGTTTGCCGAAGCGGGACCAGGGATTCACCACTGGCGAGGATCGCGTTGCGTCGATCTTCCACCCGGCTCATGATCGCTTCGGTCAATTCGCCGATGCCTTCGCCGGTCACTGCGCTGATCAAGAAGACTTCTTTACCCGTTTGCTCACGCAGTGCTTCGGCGACCGGTTTGGCCTCGTCAAATTCCGCCTTGGTGACGGCAAGGATCTCATCGCGCTGGGCCAGCGACTGATCGTAGTGTGCGAGTTCGGAACGGATCGCTTGATAGTTCGCGAGCGGATCGGATTCATCCGTCGGTTCGGGCTCCACCAAGTGAACCAGCAAGCCCGCCCGTTCGACGTGACGGAGAAACTCGTGCCCCAGGCCGATCCCATCGCTGGCACCTTCGATGAGGCCGGGAATGTCGGCCATCACAAACGAACGCTGCATGTCGACATCGACGATGCCCAAATTGGGATGCTTGGTCGTGAACGGGTAGTCGGCAATCTCGGGTCGGGCGCTGGTCATCCGGCCGAGCAGCGTGCTCTTTCCGGCGTTTGGTTTACCAACAAGTCCGACATCGGCGATCGATTTGAGTTCCAAGATCACCGACCGAGATTCACCCTCCTCGCCACGCTGGAACTGGCGAGGCGCCTGGTTGGTACTGGATTTGAAATGCGCGTTGCCTTTGCCTCCCTTTCCGCCACGTGCGATGACAAATGAATCGCCGGGTTGTTTCAGATCTTTGATCACGAATCCCTGTTCAGCGTCGATCACCGTGGTTCCCGGAGGAACGAGCAGCACCTGATCTTTGCCGCTGCGGCCGTGTCGCATGGCGCCCTGGCCGGGTTGTCCTTTGGGGGCGTGAAAAAACTTGCGGTTGGCGTAGGCGGAGAGCGAATTGACGCCCAGCTTGGCTTCCAAGATCAGGCTGGCACCGAGACCTCCGTCACCTCCATCGGGGCCGCCACGTGGCACATACTTCTCGCGACGCATGCTGGCACATCCATCACCGCCTCGGCCGGCATGCAGTTCAATTTGGACGCGATCGACAAACATGGATGGGCCGTGGAGGAAATTCGACAAAGGGTCTGCACGGAAAAAGAGACTTGGCACTTTTTCTCGTCACACAAAAACGCGAATCCTTCACTCTATCATGGGGCCGCTTCGCTTCGCAGTCACCGAACACCGCTTTTCGACGATTTCCAAGTGGTGTTGTAGGTGGCCGGCGGCGAGCCAAGCGACGGTTCGAACATTGACACGATCGCCCGAAGTGGTTCCTGAGCAATCCCAACACTTTGGTGAAAGCCGAGCCAGAAGCGAAAGGTTGCCTTTGCGGAGCTCGCCGAGTTCCGTGATGAGATTGGAAAAGTTGCCGAGGCCGAATCGGCTGTCCGCCGATGCGTTTTCATCCCAGGAAAGCAGGTCCGGCTCCGTACCATCGGCTAAACACATGATCCGGTAACCGAACAAGCGTTCCGTGTTCGTGCAGTGTTCGAAGACTTGCCGAATTGTCCAGGAATACGGCGGGTGAATTCGGTCCAGCTGTTCCGTACTCAGGCTGCTCGCCAGCTCGCAGATCCAGTAGAGCTGGCCGTGCAAGACTTTCATCACGCAATCACCTTCGACACGCCGAATTAAATCGGCGTGGTAATCGCTTTCAAACTCGCTCGGCAAAGGGCGACGACTGACACGTCGGGACGCATTCATTTCGTTTCCGCTTCTGTCATCTGGTGGATCATCAGGGCCGTTTCGGGAACCGAGTCGGGGTCAATCGTGTGAGGCCCCGGAAAGGCGTGGAAGCGAGCTTCGATTTCGGCGGCACCCAGCAAGTCTCGGAGCCGCTCGGCCGAAGTGAAAGGCAGAATCGGGTCTTGGGTTCCATGAGATTGGTAGACGCGCGTTTCAGCCAGTCTGGACATTGCGGTCGTCCATTGAGGTTGGCAGACCAAGGTCCCCGAGAACTGGATCAGTACTTGTGGCGGATCGATTGATCCTCGAAGCGCCGTGTCCATCGTCAACATCGCACCTTGCGAAAAACCGCCGAGGGCGAGCGGAATCGATTGGAGCGGCAGGCCGCGCTGCTCGGCGAGTTCTCCGCGGGCGGCCTGAACGAGACCCTCGAGCGCTTCCCGAGCTTCGTCGATTCCAGGTGGCGTCTCACGATGGAGTTCTTCGAATCGGCTGGCCTGCACCATCTCCATCAGCCGCGACATGTTGATCGACCACCACGCTCGACCGTCCGGCATGCCGAACTCGGCCAATGACATGGGCGCGATGGGACAAAGGAAGCGGATTCTCGCTCCGCGGTCGCCCAAAACTTGACGCCACGCATCCGCCACGCCGACGAGATCGCTTCCCGGGGCGCCGAACCCGTGACACAGAACCACCAGTGCGGAGGGCGATTCTCCGCCGTCCAAAACATAGGAGTCAAGCGACCCGAATCGGGTGACTTGTGGTTGCATGGCGGTTTACTCGGTGCGAAACAAACAAATTGGAACGCAAAGAGTCTAACCAACGGCCCGCTGATCAACAGAGGGCCAGTGCGTGACGCCAGGCCTCAGTCGATCGGGCCATCGGACCGGAGCGAGTAGTAGCTGGCCAAGTTCAGCTTGTCTGCTTCCACCTTGTCACTGGTCCAGTAGCTTTGACCGGGCGACGTTGAGACATCAAATCCATTGTTGATGTACTGGTCATTATTCGCATCGACGAGTGCCTGAACCGAGCCATCGGCCATCAAGCAATTCGCAATCCCGAGGTGCAACGGCATCATGCCTCTGTAGTCCTGGCGGGTATTGAAGTTCCAGTACTTGATCCAACCATCGGGGCCATTCCGGTTGGTGGTCAGCGGTCCGTTGGGGAAGTCGGGCACACTCAAGTAGAACGGGTTGTTCGCGTCCGTCGCTCCATCACCCGTCGTGTCGATGCGGTTGCGACTGCCGACGGGGACGCCAACGATCGGGGTCGTGTAAAGAGTCCCGCCTGGGATTTCACCGATCGCCGTTTGCAAGATGCCCGAGGGAGACGCATCACAGAGCAACGGAATCGTGGAAGACGTGGGCCGAGCCGTATCCAAGGTGTTCAGACGCAGTGGGCCCTTCGTCACATGAACGCCTCGAGGATCGGCGACGGCCGGATCCGTCATCACGCAACCATTGGTCGCCGTCGGGTTACCTTCGCTATCGAGCTCGAATTCGGTTCGCAGCATGAACCATGACGCGGCATAGTTCGTGTTGTAGCCCTCTTCGATCATCTTGCGATTGATCAAGTCGATTCGAGTCGTAGAATTTGGTGCGGCGCCAGCGTCGGAGATGGCTCGCGCAATATTCTTGATGGTCGTCCCGCTGGAATCCGTGTACTCGGGTGAGCCCAACCGATCAAAGCAGGTTGTTGTCGCGAATTCGCTGGTGGGAGCCGTCAACATCTCGTTGATCGTTTTGCTCGCACCCGCCGAGTTGCTCGGATTCCAGCGGGACGACCATCAAGAATATTGCGCGAGCCATCTCCG
>JBCBOO010000355.1:0-5516 GCA_039821235.1 Planctomycetota bacterium | reverse complement strand
GTCGGTTGGAATTCGTGCATTGCTTTCCGACTCCAAGACGTCCACCAGTACTTCGTCGCCCGGTTGCACAAAATGGTCCGGACGCACCTCTTTCGCCAATTCACGGGGGACCTGTGGCCGAACCTGCGTCTGTTCCAAGACGCTCCGAGTGTCGCTGGTCATCAAGTGGGCGACGGGCACGGCCGAAAAACCGAGGGCGCTGCAGCCGACATTGGCGATCAAAACCGGCGCCAGCAAAACCAACAAAATCAAAGGGGACATTTTGGCGTATCGCATGCTCACGTCTTCGACACGACCAATTACAAGGATTGAACAATCCCAAACGATCGTCACAGATTCACATCAATGGCTCTGACATCAGCATCATCGACCAGTGCTTCGTCAACGTTTCGTTTTTAAATTGAGCGACACGGCGTTCGCCTGGACTGCTAGATGTTTGGGCTTGTGGCCGTTTCTTGCTGGTGGGCTCGTCATCAATCGAAGAGAAGCGAGTTTGCGGCAGCGGCACCCAATGCTTCTTGAATCACGAATCGCTCCGCGTTGGCCCGAAACGTCTCGGCGGGCAGCAGCCGGACGATGGGATCCCGGGTCGGGCCGACCACGTCAAAAATGACCGTCCGATCGCTGATGATTCGATTGAATTGCCCAAGTGGTGCCGCGACACCCGCGAGATTCAAGAGGATGTCTTGCCCTTGAAAATTTCCCGTCGCTAGCTGTGCTCGCACATCGATTCGCTGTGAGTCGATCGACAGCTTGCCCTCCGCCTTCAAACCGATGCGATCCGATGCGAGCGAGATCTCTTCGAACAGAATCTTGTTCCGAGCAATTTGCCCGGTAGCATGACCGACGCTAAAACGAGTTCCTGGAAGCGATCCGGCACCCAGCAACGCGCCGGCCGCAGAAAGTCCCGGCACTGCGGTGGCATCCGTCCCGCCAAGAATGAATCGGAACCGACCAGACAAGTCGTTGCTGCCCCGTATATCGCGTCCTCGCAGTTTCAGTTCGCCGGTCACGTCCCCTTGTCCGATCGTGCTCGTTCCCGCATAGGTGCTCAGCAACTGTTCAAAATCAACGTGAACCACTCGCCACTGACTGTCGAGATGAAAACGACTCGGACGGGAAGCGGAACGAAGATGCATGCCACCGCTGAGCCGACCACCGGCGAGCTTGGATTGCACCGCCGGCAAGTCCAATCGCCATCGCAGCGTGGACGGATGAAAGAGAACTTCAAACGGCCCATGCGCATTACCAAGCGGCATGTCGTACATCGTCGTCTTTTCAACATCGACGAAGCCGCTTGCCCGCACCGATAAGCTTTCGAGCGGACCTTTGGCTCGCATTACGCAGTTGGCATTCACCCTGCCACCTAAAGACTTCGCCACCTCCGGCGAAATCGGAAGAAGGACACGGCTGCCATCGCACCCACGCAAGCTCAGTTCGACTTGACGTTCACCCCCATCCCCTATTGCCCAGCGGCCGCTCGCTTGCATGCGTCCTCCCGCGTACGAGCCGCTCAAAGACTTGAGGACGATCTCCGTCTGCCCCATCAGCAATTCGCCCACCAAGCGACGTGAAACCAATTCGTTTTTCAGTCGCAGCGATTCCATCTCCCAAGCGACCTGGGCCTCCCAAGTCTGCTCCCGCGAACGCAACTCAATTTCGCTCTCAAGCGTCCCACTCACAAACCCGGGCGCAACCCCCGTCAGCTTTGCCAACGCGGCGATCTCAATGCCGTTGAGTTTCAGTGAGGCGACTTCAAATGCTCTCGGTAACGCTTCCCAGGATGTCTCGGCGGACGGCGACGCAACGGTCTTCCATTCAAAGTCACCACCGAGAATCTGCCCCGTACCCGACGCCTTGAGTTGTTGGTTTCGTGCGGTAAACAAAAGGGCAATGTCTCCGAGTGCCTGCCCATCCAACTCCACCTGCGATAGCTGCAAATCCACCTGACCGTGATGTGTCGCTGGCACATCGATTTTTCCAGCGGGCACTGTCCAGTCGACTTTGCCGCTGGCCGCGAGAGTGCACCAAGGGCGTCTTGCTCCAACAGATACTGGAAGTCGAATTCTTGGCTTTACTTGATCAATCGTGAACTTCAACTGGTGATCCGCCGTTCCATCTTTGGACAGCCGCGCACCACCCACCCATTCCCCGCCGAAGAGCTTCCCCCGCACCAAATCGACGGTCAACGCATCAGCCGAATCTGTGTACCGCAAACTCAACTCGCCAATCGTTGGCGTCACGGTCTCCGCTGATTTGATTCGGGGCGCCACGGTGACCTCGCCCTCACGCCACCGCACCTCATGCTCAATGGTTCCCAAATCCACTCCCGCAATGATCAACGAGGGTGATGCAATAGAGAGATCCGCCGTCAGTGGTGTCCCGGGATCGCCTGCCAAAGATCCCGACACCTTTCCCTTCAAATCGAGCTTGCCTGAAATGGAATCGGACCGCCCCATCGCGATGACCGAAGCCACGGACGTCAGTGGCAGATCATCGGCGAACACTTCGGCATCGATTGTCGGCCTCTCCGAAAGATCGAGTCGCCCTCTTGCAAGCAGCTGTAGCTGGGGCGACCGTTGTGATCTCAGCGTCAGCCGCGACAAGTCAAACTGACGTTCACGCAGCTCAACAGAATCGATTGCGACCACGAAAGACTGTCCGTTGGGAGCTTGCCAGTCTTGAACTTCAACCTTTCCCTTGCCCGTCCAGTCAAGTGGGCTATCCAACTGATTCACCTGTCCTTCGATCGCCATGTTCCCGCTGAGAACCCCGGAGGCGAGTTTTTCGAACATCGGCGACTGCAGTTCGCTCGCCAGTTTCAAGATCGGTGCTAGCTGCACCTTCTCCAGTTTTAGCTGGGCATCAAAAACCTTTTTCGGCACGAGTTCCATCGAACCATCACCCCGCACCTTGCCACCTCCCGGTTGGATGCAGAGCAAATCGTTGAGCGTTAGTTTCCCGTCGCGGTAGTCCACGCTGGCGGCAAACTGATCCAGCTTCAGTTGATCTGCCTGAAACTTCATCACGCTAACGTTTCCCTGGAAACGATACGCCTGCCAAGTGCGCAGCGCATTGATCGGAACGGACACCTCGAATCGAACCGACGCGGTGCCGCGCAGCTGCACGGGTAGCTCAATCCCGATTGACTCCAAACGATCGGTCAGGCGATCAACGCTGATCTCGTCGAACGACCAGTCGGTCTCCCAGTACCGATAGGTTGGCTCTTGCGCCGCAAGTGTTGCCGAAGCCATCACAGCCACAACGAAAGCGATGGTTCGAAGCATCGGGGCAACCGGAGAGGGGGGGAATGAGACGTCAATGGAAAGATCGACCACGATGCCGCCGGCACTCGATCTCATTCCATTTCCGGGGCGAGGGCGCAATAGACGCTATAAACCTAACAGTTACTGTCACTGAGCCAACGGCGCTCGCATCACCGAACCGGGGGGCGATCGAGCCGAAAACGGGTACCAAAAACCAAAACACAGCACTTTTATGCACTATTACACTGATGTGCCCCGAATGAGCCTCCCTCTCTCCCACACCACTTCATGTTTGATCGACTCCGATTCCTTTGCCTGTTGTTGGTCTGCCTTGGCGGTCCGCTTTCTTACGCGGCAGACACTCGCCCTAATGTCTTGTGGATCACGATTGAAGATTGGAGTCCAGACTTATCCTGTTACGGCACCAAAGGGATTTCGACACCTCACGTCGACAAGCTTGCGTCGCAGGGCGTCCGCTACGAACGTGCTTTCACAACGTCACCCGTCTGTTCCACCTCACGTTCGGCGATGATGACGGGCTTTCACCAAAACCGAATCGGTGCCCAGCAGCATCGGACGGAGGATAAGAAGCCACTTCCCGATGGGATTCGTCCCATTCCGCATCTCCTCGCAGATGCCGGGTACTTTACCTGCCTGATGAGCCGGAAGACGGATTGCAACTTCTTGCCGGACAAACGTGAGGAGCTATTTCTCGACACCAAAGACTGGACGAACCGCAAGCCCGGCCAGCCCTTCTTTGCACGAATCACACTCGAAGGAACTCATCGCCCTTGGAAACGGGATCCCGAACAACCCATCGATCTCAAGGACGTCGAACTTCCGCCGTACTATCCCGACACCGATTTCATTCGGCGCGACTGGGCCAATGGACTGGAGCAGATGCAACTTGTCGATCGAGAGGTCGGCGCGCTGCTACAGCGTTTAGACGACGAAGGGCTCACCGAAAACACGATTGTCTTCTTCATCGGAGACCACGGCCGATGTCACATCCGCGGGAAGCAATTCCTGTACGACGAAGGCACTCGCATACCGATGATTATGCGATGGCCGGGTAAAGTCAAACCCGGCACGGTGAGTGACGACTTGGTCATGTCCATCGACATCTGTGCGACGGTGTTGGAAGCCGCCGGTGTGGACGCTCCGGTCCCACTTCACGGCATGAGTCTACTGAGTCAGGACATTCAACAGCGTCGCTACACGTTCGCCGCGAGAGACAAAATGGGCACGACGCACGATGCGATGCGGAGTATTCGTTCCAAGAATCACAAGTTGATTTTGAACTTGATGCCCGAACGGGCCTATTGCCAACTCAGCTTCTACAAAGAAAGTGCCTACCCGCCACTTGCCGAGATGAACGTGCTTCATTTGGAAGGCAAACTGACGCCGGTGCAAGCGGCGTTCATGGCGTCAAACAAGCCACCGGTCGAGTTGTTCGATCTACAAACGGACCCCCACGAAACCCGCAACGTTGCCGAAGATCCCGCCTACGCGGACATCAAAGCAGAATTGCTTGCCGAGCTGGATCGATGGCGTCGTGAAGTCATCCAAGACGTCGGTGTCACGAGCGACTTTCGGGCGAAGGGTATTTTCCCCGAGACTCGCCCCGACGACATGACAACGGGCCAATGGGCTGCCATTAACGCGTCGAACTACGATTTCACAACAAACGGCACTCCGGGTTGGTACCCGACACGAAGTCTCGAACAGTGGCGTGACGTCCGAAGACTGTGGGAGCCATGGGTCTTTCGAGACCAAGATAGCAAAATGAAGCGACCGGTCGTTCCATTCACACGCAAGCCGGGTGCTCGCACGAAGAAATGAGCAGAGGGCGAGTAAAGCACCGCAACATGGACGTGCAGACGTCCGCCACGAGCCAGTTTGCCGCCCTGATCTCTCCTTGGCTGACACCCCTCGACGGATTTCTGCTCGTGGGTGCTCACCTGCTCAATCACCGATACGGATGCCTGTGCAGATGCTTCGGCCAATCTCGCCATCCCCAATCGAGTGTGATCGGGGAGAGCGAGTGAGATTCCGCCGGACGCAATGAGCGTCTCGAGCCTAGCGAGACCGACTACTCTTTCTCAGCAGTCTCGTCGGCAGGAGTGTCATCCGAGGGCGACTCTTTGCAACCGTCCTTGTCACAAGCAGCCGTCTGCGTGCAGCAAGGCTTGGTGCAAACAACAGCTTCTGCACAGCATGGCTTCGTGCAAACAACAGCTTCTGCACAGC
>JBCBOO010000354.1:0-5535 GCA_039821235.1 Planctomycetota bacterium | reverse complement strand
CCCAGTGCATGCTCTCGATCCCCCAGTGACGACGTGAGCAGTTTGTGTTTCGCTAAAACCACCCCCTTCGCCTTTCCTGATTCTTCCCCTTTCCTGATTTGCAGAGCCGCAAACGACCAGACTGAAGCAAGCGGCTGACATTTCAGAGGTTATCGCCGTGAACCGATCGAATCCCGCCCAATCGTGGAGACGACTTGGCACCATCCCAACCGGCTGCGTGTTGGTTTGCATTTTGCAAGCGACGCAGCTCACCGGTAGTGCGAAGTGTGAGTCTCCATCAGGTGTCGAATTCGAGATTATCCTCGACTCAGACTCCGTAAAGTTTCCTGATCCCATTTATGGGTTTCTTCGCGTGACCAATACGTCGGGACGAGAGGACTTTTTTCCATCGCTGGGCGAGTTGCAACACTCGACGTCACTGGAGCTTCGCTGCGGAGAGCAGGTCGTAGAGGCAGACTTCGCGCCGAACCAACCGCCGCGTGCAACGAGACGCCCGGCGGGATACTCCTCTGTGACATCATTTTGCCTGCGATACAAAGAACCGAAGTTCGTGCAGCGAGTACGCGAACGGCTGCTGGTTCTGATTCATGCAAAGACACCCGTTCGGCCGAGGCAAATTGCCAACTCAGTCGTAGGGCGAGACACAGCCGACCGGACCTCCGCACCCCGTTTCGTCTGGCTATCCGAGTCTAATGGCCGACCAATTCTCTCAGCCACTGCGGAGACAAGGGTACGGGTTGACCCCGACAACTGGATCTCTCGGCGGCCGGACGATCCTCTCATTCGCTTTGCAGCAGCATGGCCAGCATGGCGGAGCGATCGCGAATTAGGCGAGATGACCCGGCTGATGAAGTTTCCACAATCGACGGTGGAGATTGAACGCTTCGACGCTTCGGATTCATCGACCGACGCGAGTTCCGTCACATTCGAAATCCAGTCGGTTGGACAAGCCAAGGTGGATCTGCCCGGCGCCCGACTGCATTCGGTCGGGTTTTTCCAAAGCGAGTACAACAGCACCCAGGTCAACCTTTCAGCAGGAATCAGAGCTTGCGATGCGGGGCTCCGAATCCGTGACAGCGTTTCTCGGATCTAATGGCGTAGCTAGAACATCAATTGTCGATGCGGGCCAGGATCTCTTTGAACTTCTCGTTCGCTTGCAAGGCTTCGAATTCCCACTCGACTTTCAATCGAAAGGGATCCGCAAAACCCTGATCGAGCGACAGTGCGAGGGCTTCCAACGCCTGTGTTTGCAGCTTTTCTCGCTGGGCTTCGGGCGCCTGCTCGGCAATCGCCGCGAGGGCCCTGGCACGCTCCAGATGCAATTCGGCGTTGTTCTCCGCGGCCTCGGCGAGTTGCTCGGAGAGCTTCTTCGCTTCGTCAGCATTGCCCACGGCTGCCTCGGCAAGCATCAACGCAATCGCGTTCTTTTCATCGTCCGAGTTTTCATAAAGCTCTTCGCGAATCAAACGCGAACGCTCGAAGAAACTCAGTGACTCGTCAGGACGTTTTTCATGTCGCTTGAGTGCTCCCAAGAAATACAGCGTGTCGGCGAGCGCACGTCGGTTGGCAGGCTTTTCCGGATCGGCATCGACGACCTCCTCGGCAAGCTTCAACGCTTCGCGCAGTACCGGGCTTGCTTCGGGCAGTCGACGTAACCAAACGAGTGACTTGCCATACATTTTCAGATGGCCGGCCAGCTCGATTTTCATGATCAGCATCTTGGGCCGCCGATCAAATATCTCTTTCCGACTTTCGATCGCCGACTCATACAGTGGAAGCGCCTCGGCGGTCTTGCCCAGGCGTAGTCGGATGTAGGCGAGCGCCAGTCGCGACTTGTCGAGCGAAATTTGCTTGGCCGCCGTCTTCGTGTCTTTTTGGTTGTCGTCCAGCTGATCATAGCCGTCTTCCCCACGGATATTGGCCAGCACACGCTCTCCCGCATCGAGTGCCTTGCTAAATGCCAATTCGGCTTCCGCCATCTTTCCTTCGCGAAGATGCTCAAGACCTAGATTCTGGGATGCCGCGCCCAACAGTTCAATGATTTCGTTCTCGCTGGGGCTTCCCTCTTGCGGTTGTGGGTCCTCCAGGATCTCTTCGACCAATGCGACGGCTTCTTCTAACATCTCCATGCCGCGTTGCGGATCGCCTTGGCGTCGTGGCAACACCGATGACGCGAGCAGGACCTTGGCTAAGTTGCTTCGTGTCGCATCGTTGCGTCCTTTCAAGGCGATGCGTTCACGACACATCGCCAGCAGCTTTTTAAATTCAGTGTCGGCAGCCTCCAGCTTGTCGAGGTCTTTAAACGCGACGGCCATCAGCTGGCGGACGGCCATCAGGGTCGGGATCGCCTCCCCGCGGATGCCGCCGGCAAGACCGACATCGATTTCATCCCATTTTTCCGAGACCGCGTCCAAGACCTTGATCCGCAAGTCGGACATACCTGGCTGAGTCCTCAGCAGTGTGTCGACGTCGGTCACGACAAACTGAATGTTCTGAAGTGCGAGCTGCGCCTGCTTCTCGGCAAGCTCTTTGTTTTCCTCCGCGACGGCTTGTTGTTGGTTGGCCAGAATCCGCTGTCGCGTCGCTTCGTCGCGTTGTTTCTGTGCCTCGTCGCGTTCTTTCACAACGTTATCGCGTTCGGCGGCAATCATTGCGGCTTGGGCACTGGTTGTGGCCCACGCCCAAGATGAAATCAGCGCCGTCGCAATGATAAAGACACCCGCCACGCCGGACGGAACGGCGACGCGTGGATTCCGCTTGCACCATCGCCAAGTCCTCTCAAGCGGACCAATGGGTCTTGCCAGGATGGGCTCGCCAGCAATAAATCGTCGCAAGTCTTCTGCGAGCGCCGCACAATCCTCGTATCTCTTTTCCGGTTCCTTCTGCAGCGTTCTCAGACAAATAGTCTCGAGGTCGGCGGGAATCCCGGGCGACAACTGTCGCAGCGGCACAGGATCGTTCTGCACGACTTGCGTGATGGTGTCGATGGCCGTCGACGACATGAACGGTGGACGCCCTGAAAGACACGCATAGAGAATCGCTCCGAGTGAATATTGATCCGTCGCGCCGGTCAGTTCCGCGCTGTGACCTTTGGCTTGTTCGGGGGACATGAAACTTGGCGTCCCCATCACCGTCCCGGTCTTCGTCTCGCCCTGGTCGGTGTTGGCCAGTTCCTTCGCCAATCCGAAATCAGAAATCTTTGGTACGTCATCTCGAGTGAGAAGCACGTTGGCCGGCTTCAAATCACGGTGCAGCAATCCTTGATCATGTGCCGCCTGCATGGCGAGGGCTATTTCTTGGACAATCCTGGCCGCTTCCAACGGATCGAGCGACGAGTCTTTTGTTCGATCCACCAACGTACCGCCATCGATGAATTCAAGTGCCAAATACGGACTTTCATCGATCTTCCCAAACTCAAACAACTGCACAAAGTTTGGGTGTTGAAGGCTGGCGACCGCGCGGGCTTCGGTATCAAATCGACTTCTTGCCTTGGCATCAAAAGCCGCCGCGCCAAGAATCATTTTGATGGCCACGTCACGCCGCAGGTTTAGATGATGGGCTTTGTAGACCACCCCCATTCCACCACGACCAAGTTCCGCGTCAATGCGATAGTCACCGATCGTGCTACCGACCAGTGACTTTCCTTTTCGCCCCCCAACACCCTCGTGACCGCTAAGCACCGTCGCACCGCCTTCGCTTGACAGTCCGGTCGTTTCATCAATAAGGAATTTCGAAGGCACGACTCCTTTGCCAATGGCGGGTTGGAGCGACGAGTCGTCCTCGGGCACCGGCGTGTACTCGATGGTGTCGGCATTGATGTCCGATCGATCGACATCGGTTTCCTTCGCATTGATCTCGGTGACAGGAGCGTCCATGGTCACCTGTTCTTCGGTACTTTTCTGCGCCTCGCTGTCGGTACCGTCCAGCGTTTGCTCGACAGAAAATTCCAATGACGGATTCTCGGGCACTGGTTCAGGTTTTGGCTTGCGATTCATGGCCCTCGATCCTTTTTGCAAACACGCGCGATCGACGAACTGTTTGCCTTCGGTGGGTTTGGAAACCTGTAAATCAGCTTATGGCGATTGAGTCCTTCATTGTTAGAACTGAATCTGCCCAAACGGGGATTCCGCGGCAACGCGACCGTTCCAGCCGGGGAGGTGGGGTGAATGATAACCACCCGGACATTGAGTGTATTGCCGTTCACCATGCTGAGGGCGGTGGAATTTGCAAAATCCATGAAAACCGGTCCCGCAGTGGGAAAGCTGGTGATTTTTTGTCCTCCAAGATCGCCGAATTCGCGTGCGAATCTGTGACGTAGGCTTGCCGGAACGATTCGCGGATCCCCGGGTGGCTTCGCGAGAAACTTTCCTTTATTGCGCGTCTCTCGACAGGAAACTTCCAATGGCAATTCGGTTTGATGGCTTCAGCGCACGCGACGAACAGCGTTTAGTAAAAGCAGTGGACGTCTTGAAACGAGCCGCAAAAAACGCGAACGACGCAATGCTGGCAGGTGATCTCACCGCCTTTTCCAAGTGGTTTGATTCGACAGGTTCAAACAGCCACCTGATGAAGGTGGCATCCATCATCAAGGAAGTGAATGACGCCCTGACACAGCGTGGAATTACGTTTGCAGATGCAACGGGCAACTCCGTCGACAAATCCTCCGGCGGATTGTGTGGTTATGTCTGGATGGTACGCAATGATGGGCCCGGAGATGCCTTTGCGGGAACCATCCACGCCGGCAGCGGAATGCGCGTTTTGATGGTTCCCAAGACGCACGATGGGAATGTTAACGATCTCGCCGAAACGATGTATCACGAACTGACGCACAAAGTGGGTGGGACGGACGACTTGAGTTATGACGTCGATGTTTGCTTGGGGTATGCCAAGACGAATACGCAATTCGCAGCTTTGAATGCTGAGAACTACAACCGGTTCCTTGGCGAATTTATCTAATCCGGCTAACCGGGAAACTCACCGGCAATCGCACGCCCTCTAATCGGTCCAGCCGTTACATACACCAAGAGAGCCGGCACCTCATTGAAACCGAGCCGGAGTGCCGAAATACACTTTACGGCAGCCACCGAGTCACGACGGATCGTGATTCACATGGGAGAATGCTGAGGCGCGTTGCTTGAAGCGACGAGGGGTCATCCTTTCGCCTGAGCTTTGCAAACAGCGGAATGGATTTCGATGCAGGCAGTGCAGCAAGACTCCTGGAAGTCACGTCGCAAGCAAAAAGGACGAGAGCGGTTTGCGCGAGACGCACGTCGTTTTTCCGTCATTTTGTTGGTGGCGTTGTTGGGCGTCGCACTGCTGGGTTTCCTCTTTCCGCCGTTCTTCAAGCCGCAGACTCATCTGGTCCTTTTCGGCAAGGGTACGATCGAGTCCACCGATCTACCGCCGATCTCGTTTGTCACGGAAGATCTTGCGGAACTGGCCGGCGTCCACTACGCGACGGTGCATGATCGACGTGACGAAATGAAGTCGGCGCCGACCGCCGTAGACGCCCTGGAAGCTCTCGGGGACCTACAT
>JBCBOO010000353.1:0-5558 GCA_039821235.1 Planctomycetota bacterium | reverse complement strand
ATCGGAAAGCCGGCTGGTAAAGTTGAATGATTTTGCCGGTTTGCTCGGTGATGCGGGATTTCTTGGCTTCGCTGCCAATCCGCCCCGCCGAATAATCAGGGCTCGTTCCGAAACAACTTCGGCATTTCAGATGGTAGCGGCAGGGCGCAAGCCCTCCGGTGACGCACCGAGCGGCTCGCTCGGCTCCGCTAACGACGGAGTTGTTTCCGAATGCTTCCTTAGGATTGGTCGGTCTTTTACTGTCGGGGGAGGATTCGCACTGTGTTCTCTCGCACGTCATTAGGCAGGATCGTCAAATCACTCGGTTTCCTCCGAGTCATCCAACCGAAGTCGTTGCCCGCCCCTCTGCGAATTCGCCAACCACCGCGAGTGTCTCGAGGTTTTGGCGGCCCCGGATGAGCTTGTTCATTTCTTCGTTTGGAGTCGATGGTGAATCTATTCACGACCTGCACCGCCGAGCATCGACGTCAGTTCATCGCCGTGGCAATGATGTGGGCCGGCTGCTTGCTGATGGCCGCCACCGACGCCGCAGCGCAGAATCCGGCTAGCGAAAATCTGCCCCGGACACTCGAAATTCCGGGCACTCTGCGACGCGGGACACGGGCCGATGCGGTTCGCTTTGTCGGTGATCCTTCGCTTGGTCGACCAGCGAAGATCGAGGCTGGCCAGCCGGTCGCTCGAGTCGCTCAGTTGCCAGATCAGCTTTTTGAGCGTTCGTTGGAACAGCAAGCGATTCAGACCGATGGCATCCCGGGACTGAAGCCGAGCGTATCGCCTTCGGATCAGATTGCGCCGGCGAACCGTGCGGCACCTGGGGACCGATTGATTCCGACTGAACTGCAGCGACTGGCACTACCGCAAAAGGCGGTCGAGTTAAGCCAATTGCCCGAGCCGACTGCGGAGGTGGAAGCGAAGTTTGGAGAGTATGTCGAGCCGCCGCTAGAACCGGAGAAGGTTCTGTACGTGATTCAAGGGCGTCCCAAATTGCTTCCCCTGAACGTCGCTCCGTCCCGGATTCAGGTTGGCGACGAGCGGATCGCAAACTACCAATTGATCACGCCCAAAGAGCTGCAGATTTTCGGATTGGCCGAAGGCCAAACGGTCTTAAATCTGTGGTTCAAAGATGATCCCAACAGTGACGAGATGGTCCTGCTGTCGTACATCATTCAAGTGGTAGATGACTACCGACCCGGCGCAACACGACAAAAGATTTTTGACCGCTTGGCGGAGGACATCAACCGGACAATCCCGCGTGCTAGGATTCGCTTAACACTTGTGGGAACCCGAGTGGTGATCAGCGGTGATGTGCCCGACCAGTTCACCGCTCAGCAGATTTTGCAAATAGTTGCCGGAGCGATCAACAACCGTCAACAGAATCTGGATGCGAACAACGTGCGGGTCGTCGTTGGCGTCGATGGCGATTTGGAAACGGCCCCGGAACAACTCGCCGACATTTTGGGCGGCAATGGCAGACGCGGTCAAAACAATGCCAACATCATCAACATGTTGCGGATCATCGGCGAACAACAGATCCAGCTCCGCGTGACGTTGGCAGAGGTCAATCGGAGTGCGTTGCGGGCCATTGGTGCCGATTTCAACCTGGACATTGGCAGCGGTCTTTCGTTCGCGTCGCTGTTGCCCGACAACGTGAATACGTTGACTCCCGGCGGCGGCTTGACAAGTCAACGTGGTGACCTTTCGCTCGCGGTTTCAGCGATCCGCACCCTTGGTTTGTCTCGAACCCTCGCCGAACCCAATCTGGTAACCTTGAACGGACAAACCGCCACGTTTCGTTCAGGAACCGAATTAGCTGTCAACAACTTTGCCGGTGGGCAAGGCGTTGTGTTGCAGGCCTTTGACCAGGTTTTTGCGGGTATCCTGCTAAACTTCACGCCCGAAATCATCGACCGGGACCGCATCCGCGTCACGATCAACGCGACCAGTAGTTCCGTCGCCGGTACGTCGGCAGCCGGGCCTAACATCAGCACGAACAACGTCTCGACCGTGATCGAACTTCGTGAACATCAAACGATGGCGATCGCGGGCTTGGTGCAAAACACGTTTGATGCCAGCACCGAGGCAACTCCACTGCTGGGCGATTTGCCGGTTCTAAGGCGTTTGTTCAGCAACGATTCAACGAATTATAACGAACGTGAGTTGTTGATCGTCGTGACTCCATCGTTGGTGACAGCCCTGGAAGAACACGAGGTGCCTTCGCTGCCTGGTGAAACGATCACGGAGCCGAGCGATCTGGAGTTCTATGTTGGCGGGCGTTTGGAAGGCCGGCGAGATTATGACTATCGCAGTACGGCGCGGACCAGTTGGGCGAGAATGAAGGCGTACCATCATTGCGAGCAATGCGTATTGATCGGTCCCTCAGGGCACACCGACGGTCCACTGGATGTTGCGAGGACTCCTGATCACGACCCCGTGCAACGATCCGGCCGTGAACGCCTGGACCAAATGGAATTCATGTCCACTGCAGCGGGGGTCACGCTGAGCGATTCCAGTTCCGGCGTCGGTCCGATGTCACCACCCGCATACACCCTGCCGCCTGGACAGAACGTTGGACCGAGCAACCCGTTCACCGACGAATTGCCGTCTCAAAACGCTCCCGCCGTCGGATTGGAGTTCCAAGATGTCGAATAAGAACCATTTTGTTACTGTCGTAGAACGAGGCGCGAAATTTCGCCGCCACATTCTGGTTGTACTGATGACCGGGTCGGTGTCGATCGCCACTTCGATGCTGGTCGGTTGCCAGCACACCGGACGAATTGGGTGCGGCACCGCCGGCGACGCGATTGCGCGACAAACTTGTGGCAATTCGTCCTGCAACGGCTGCCAAACCTGCCGTCATGGTTTCGCGGGTTCCGGTGCCCTTGGTGGGAACTCTTGTTCCGGAGCGGCCTGCGAGAAACCGACGCTGGCCCAGGTCGTCCAGAACGCCATCCAGCCCTGCCCCGACTATCCAGCCGGTTGCATGCCGCCTGATATCGGAGCGGCGACGAACAACTTTTTTGGCGTGATGGGTTACCAGGCCGAAGCGGACGACTTTGTTTTCTATGATTTTGAATGGATCGAAGACACCGCCGAACCGGCTGATGACTTCGCCTTTCACCTCAATCGAGTTGTGCCGCGACTCGCGGTTGAGCCGTTTCCAATCGTGATCGAAACGACAGGTGATTCGGACCTCGACGCACAGCGTTATCGCAAGATGGTGCAACTGGCAATGGTTGTCTTGCAAGCTCGCATCGAGTCGGGAGAACCCACCGTGCCGATTCGTCACCTGGGACCAACCAACAAGGTATTGCACTTGCCACAAGTCGGCGCGAACTACGCCGGCACGATCACGCCTGCATCGCATGGACTCGATGCCAACGGGACGAACTATCCGTCCAAGCCAACCGAAGTACCTGTCATCGGGCCGGAGCAATTGGCCCGTTTAGCTAGCAACCTCGAATCGCGAATCGTCATCGGACGATCGGCAGCGTACGGACAATACAGCGATACGTTTGGCCGACGATTCGGGTTTTCCAGCGGGACCGGCCAAGGCGGCCGGGCTGGTGGACAGGGTGGCGGTCAAGGCGGTGGATCTGGTGGTGGCGGAGGAGGGTTCTGATGTCGCAACGACGAAAGCTGACATGGATTGTCGGCGTGCTGCTATTCGTTGGAACTAGCCAAGGATGCTCGATGCTTCGGCTCGATTCGTCGCGGAGGCTTGTTCCGCCGATGGCCAGCCAAACGCCAGCGGCAACACCAATTAATCCGTTGCCGAAGAACAAGGAGGCCGATCGACGGTTGGCGAAAACCATCGACGCCGAACAAGCCGCGCGGGCATGTTTGGTAACGGCCCAAACGTTCAAGCACCAGGGCCTGACCGGCGACGCGATCGCCATGTTCGAACGGGCCAGGAAACACCAGCCCGATTTGTCCGGTATCTCACGTGACCTGGCCGTCCTGTACGACCGGGCGGGTGAGTACTTCAAAGCCGAACGCGAGTATCAAGCCGCACTGGCCGCATCACCCAAAGATGCAGACCTGATTAATGATTATGGGTTCTTTCACTATCAACGATCGCAGTACGACAAGGCGGCCGTGCATTTCCGCGATGCGATCCAGCTTGATTCTGGCCATGAACGAGCCAAAACCAACCTAGGAATGACATTGGCCAGGCAAAAGCGTTTCGACGAAGCCGAAGCGATGTTCGCCGAGGTCAGCGGTCCAGCGGCGGCAGCGTATAACATCGCGGTGCTGCGAGCAGCCGAAGGTGACGCCGGCGTCGCGATCGCAAAATGTCAGCAAGCCTTGTCGTTGCAACCAACGTTGGAACCGGCCCAACGATTGGTTTTCCAGCTTTCAAATTCACCACCGCAATTCAACGTCTCCAACAGTCAACTTGTCCCCAATCGCCCGGTCTCGCGAGGAACCACCCGATGAATCGAAATGTTTCTCAACTGGTGATTGCGACACCGGCGGTCTGGTCGGCGATGATCTCGGCTGAATCGGTCGTTGCGCAAAACGCGACACCCCGACCGCTTCAAGCCAGTTTTGATCGACAATTTGATCCCGTCATTCGGAGTTGGTGCGAGCCGCACCACAGTTCATTGCTAGTCGACATGGGAGTCATCTTCATGGCTCGCGAAGGCAGCGCTTTTCAAACCGAACTGGTCGACTCAGGGACCGGTGACACGTTCTTCACTAAGTCGCTGAACCATGGTTTTGACGGCGGGTTCTACATCGAAACGACGGCGCTTTTGACTGAAAACTGGCGAGGTGAGTTCGGCTACTATGGTGTCGGAGATTGGACGGCCACGGGACAAGTGGAAGATCCGAACGACCTGACCGAAATCAGTGCCGACGTCCGCTACGAAGCCAACCTGCAGAGTTTGCAGTGGAACCTGGCAACCGATCCGACGCTGGACACGACCTTTCGTTTGGGACTGCGCTATCTGAGCTACAGTGATTCGTTTGACGAACAATTCACCCGCCCAGCCGGCATCAACCCCGCCGTTACCGAGCGTTCATTCGGTGAAGCCGAGAACTTCATGCTTGGACCGCAAGCCGGCATCGGTTATGGCAAGAGCATCGGTCCATTGTGGATTGATGGGTTCCTGAATTTGGTATTGCTGCACAATTCGATGCAGCAAAGCGGTCCGGCATTTAACAACGCGATCGTGATCGACGGTGTCAACGAACCTCGTTTCAGTGTCGAGGAAAGCGATGTGACCTATGCCGCCGAATTTGGATCCAACGCGGTGTTGCCAATCTTTGAACGACTGCAGTTGAGTGTTGGCTATCGCGGGCTGAAGCTGGACGAGGTTCTCGAATCGGCCAACCAGAACGGTGATCCGGCTGGCCGATCGCGAGTGTCATTCCACGGAGCCACCTTCAGTCTGATTTGGTTTCGCTAGTACGCTCACTACGGCGTATGCCCTCATCCCTGGCCAGGATCCACAATTAGCGTAGCCTCTGTTCACCAGAACATGGATCGGTTCGTGGATCCGGCTTCTCGCGAAGGCCGGCTACAAACCAGACCTTGCTTAAGGCTTTGGTGCTGC
>JBCBOO010000352.1:0-5590 GCA_039821235.1 Planctomycetota bacterium | reverse complement strand
TGCCTGTCTCCCGACCGCCGTAGGACAGGCATCCTGCCTGTCTCCCGACCGCCGTAGGACAGGCATCCTGCCTGTCTTTCTTACTCGACAGGCTGGAAGCCTGTCGTACGTTGTTAGATGTCTTTCCAGCTTCGTTCGGCGGCACTTGCGAGAACGGCGTCGCAGACCTTTTGGGTTTCCAAGGCGGTTCGGAAACTGGGCTCGAACGTCTCTCCGGTCTCCAGTGACTTCAGGAAGTCGGCGACTTGGTGAATGAACGTGTGCTCGTAACCGATGTTCAAACCCGGCACCCACCAATTGCCCATGTAAGGTTGATCTCCGTCGCTGATGTGGACACTGCGCCATCCGCGAACGATCGAATCGTCGTTGTGGTCAAAGTACTCCAGGCGATGAAGGTCATGAAGGTCCCAGCGGATCGATGCCTTCTCCCCGTTGATCTCGAGCGTGTAAAGAGCCTTGTGACCGCGAGCGTATCGGGTGCTTTCGAAGAGGCCGAGCGAGCCGTTATCGAAGTGACAATGAAACGTGCAGGCGTCGTCGATTTTGACGGCTTGTTTGGCGCCGGTTTCGGCGTGCGTCCGCTCTTTGATGAACGTTTCCGCGACGGCGGAGACGTCTTTGATCCCGCCGTTGAGCCAGATTGCGGTATCGATGCAGTGTGCCAGCAGGTCACCGGTCACACCACTGCCGGCCGCATCGGCATCCAATCGCCAAGTCGCCGCACCACCTTGGGGCACGTCCTCGTTGATCGTCCAGTCCTGCAGGAAGTTCGCGCGGTAGTGGAAGATGCGTCCGAGTCGACCTTCGTCGATGAGTTGCTTGGCGAGCGTGACCGCTGGAACGCGTCGGTAGTTGTACCAGACCATGTTTGCGACACCGGCCTTTTCGACCGCTTCACACATCCGCTCCCCTTCGGCGACATCCATCGCGATTGGCTTTTCGCACAGCACCATCTTTCCGGCTTCTGCGGCAGCGATCGAGATTTCGGCGTGCAGATTATTGGGGGTGCATACGTCGATGGCGTCGATGTCGTCGCGGCGTAGCAATTCTCGCCAATCCGTTTCGACCGATTCGTAGCCCCATTGGTCCGCAAAAGCCTGCGCCTTTTCTTGGTTGCGTGCGCAGACCGCTTTGAGAACGGGCTTGTATTCGAGGTCAAAAAAATGGTTGGCCTGTGCGTAGCCGTTGCTATGCGTGCGGCCCATGAACCCATAACCGACCATTCCGATGTTGAGTGGTTTCATTGGTGCGTGTGAGAGTTTGGGAGAGGAAGTAATGTGCTTGGAAAATCCGATGCCGTTCGAGTGTGGGCTGATGGAGTCACCGACAGCGTCAGCAAAGACAGCCTGCTAGGCCAGTGACTGGTCGACTTTGATCATTGCATCCAAGATCGTGTTCCAAGTCGATGTTTGTTCCAACACCTCGTTGGGGAACATGCAACCGTCCCAGCAAATGTGCTTGATGCCACGAGACTCGGCGTCTTTCAACCAGTAGCTGGCACAACGAACGATGTCGAGTTTTCCATTCGGATCATCTGCAGGGCAGTGCTTGCCGGTCTTGTCGTGGTCACCGGCGCCTTTGACTTCGCCGTCGTTCTGGGCGACATGAAAGTCGATTGTCCAGGGGCGAAGCTTGTCCGTCATGGTTTCATAGGCCGCATAAAACTCCTCGTCACTGTACCCGGGCTGCAGCAGGGCATGTTCCGGAGCGTTGTAGCCCAGGAGGTACAAATACGTGTGCGCGAGGTCGGCTTGGAAGCCCAGTGACTCGGGCATGCCAACCGCTTCGAGCAGATCCAACATGTCTTTCCAGCTGTGCATCCCCGCCCAGCAGATCTCTCCCTCGGCCGCGAGTCGCTCGCCGTGATCGGCAGCGATCTTGGCAGCCTCGCGAAACGTCTTGGCAATCTTCTCGGTGTTGGCAGCTTTATCACTGCGCCATTTTTCGACGCCGAATTCGGCGCTATCGATTCGAATCACGCCATATTGCCGAACGCCGTGCTCTTTGAAGATCCCAGCAATCCGGCAAGCGACTTTGACAGCCGAGAGGAACTTGTCGACCTGTTCTTGGTCGCCCATCGCGGAATCGCCCACCGTCCCGGGCCAAACCGGTGCAACGACGGATCCGACGGAGAATCCTTTGGACTGAATCAAATCCGCGATCGCACGAATTTCATCGTCGCTGGCGTTTGGATCGGTGTGGGGCAGAAAAAGGAAGTAGTCGATGCCATCGAATTTGCGTCCGTCGACTTCGGCGGCCGCGGTCAGGTCGAGCATTCGCTCAAGACTGATCGGTGGCTCCTGGCCCGGTTCATCACCCTTGCCAACCAAGCCGGGCCACATTGCGTTGTGAAGTTTCATCATCGAATCTCGTTTCGTTTGGGAGGGATCTCAATCCGCTGCAGTCAGGCCTTTCGGCCCACAGGGCCGGTGGTTGCCATTGCAAGTTCGCCGGAATTATGAACCGATGGGGACCAGCGGACATCCCTCGCTCACGTTTCGGGTTGTGATTTAGTTCTCAAATGCAAGAAATAAAATCAACAGCCCGCAAGCACATGCGGCCCAATCCTCGAACGTTGGCGATAGCACTACGAACCTGCTTTTGGCAGGTCACCGTGTGTATCGGGACCAAAGTATCGCAGACCCACCAGCGGCTCGCTGCCCAGGTTCTCAATTTCGACGCCGTTTGTGGCGGCAACGTTTGAAATAAAGACTTCGTCCGTCGTCGTTTCACCGAAACGAATCATGGCCGGCGTCTGAAGGTCCAACGAGCCGATTCGCCCTCGGCCCTGAACGGTGATCCAACTACTCGCACCAGGATCTTTCAACAAGCACTTTGCGCCGGGAGCGAGCGTGAGTTCCTTTGCACTGAACAGCTGCTGTCCGTCAACGGTTCCGTAAACGATCCATTTGTCCTCAAAGCCATCACCGCTGCGATTCGGGTCGACAACGGGTTCTAAGTAATTGCTCTCTTTGAAGTGCGTGTCGACGTTTTTTTCCCAGTCCAGTTGGCCAACGATGAAATCCAAGTCGTGATGTTTCTCTTCGGGCATGTCTTTGACGAGCAAGTCCCACGAAACATAGCGTCCTTCCACGATGGACTGGTACATGCCAAAGACGTCACTGCCCCACTGTGGCTCGTAGGTGCAAAGCGAACCGGGAGCATGCAAGACCCCGGGAGGAATCAACCAGCCTGTTCCCCGCTTTAATCGGTACGCACGACTCAGATCGAGGATGCCGTTGTCGCCGGCGTTCCAGTCCTCCAAACATCGCCGGACGTCCTCGGGCTGCGTTCCGGGCTCCAGCCCCATGAACGTGTACGCAAAATTGTTGTCGACGTTATTCATTTGCGGCGGGAAGTAGTAACTCTCCGGCTTGCCTTCTTGCCCAACCAGCGCCGCGTCGTCAAACGACTGGTGCATGTGATGCGGAATCGGCCCCATGTTGTCAAAGAACTTGCTGTAGACGGGCCAGCGGCCGTACTTCCCATAGATCGCTTCGCCGACCAAATCATTCCCACGTTCTTCGACGGCTTCTTTCAACAGAAACTTCTTGCCTTCGAACAAGACAAAGCTCTGCCCCTCATGCCACACGCGACCGTCGTTCGCGGCATCGGTGGTGCTTCCAAACCAACGCTCGTCGATCCCACCGCGGTCGGCGCCGAAGCGGTAGTAGTCGCCCGGGTGAAGCTTGATTCGTCGTCCCGGATGCAGGAAGGACCGAGGGACCCACGTCGGCGTCAGCCGCAGCAGCCCCTCTCCGGCATCCATTGCGGATTGCAACAACGAAGCGACGGAATCGCCTTTTACCAAACCTTCGTCGAGCTTCACATCTGTCATGAATGAATCTATCGTTGGGGGAGCAAAGAAGCGAACTGCGGAAGAATCTCCGCCCGCATGTTGTATTGACTGCCGCTTCGTGCGACAAGAACACGTGACGATAGCTAAAATAAAACAATTCGAATGGTCCCCCACGATGGCAAAGACCCTAACCGCACGTTCGATCGCAGATCGGTTTCAATCGGTCCGCTGGGACGAAGACTCGCCGCTTGCGATCGAGTTCACGACCGGCGAGGAAGCGGTGCGTTGCCGCCACGGGAGGTTTCAAGGAGGTCGTGCCGACGGCGTCGAAATCGTACGCGTCGAGAATTCGAAAATGGCCGTCGATGTCTTGCCGACGCGTGGCATGGGAATTTGGAGGATCGAATCCGGTGGCATCTCCTACGGCTGGCAGTCGCCCGTCGATGGCCCTGTGCATCCGTCACTGGTTCCCGTGAGTGAACCGAGCGGACTTGGATGGTTGTCGGGGTTTGACGAATTGCTGGTTCGCTGCGGATTGCAAAGCAACGGAGCCCCCGAGCATGACGACCATGGACGCCTATTGCATCCGCTGCACGGTCGCATCGCGAACACACCCGCGGACGGATTGGAAATCGAAGTCAACGAGGCTTCGGGCCGTTTGGATCTGATCGGAAACGTCCGAGAAAGCCGTCTGTTTTTCGGCAACCTTCGACTGCGAAGCCGCCTTCGAATTCACGCCGGCAGCGGACTGGTGGAAGTGCTGGATGATGTGACCAATGAAGGGTCGACCGCGACGACCGTCCAGATGCTCTACCACGTCAATGTCGGACTACCTTGCTTGGACGACGGCTCGGAGTTGCTGGCGGCGGTGGAAGAACTCGCGCCGAAAGACAAACTGTCGGCCGATGAAATCGAGCAATGGAGTCGCTACGGCGGCCCGGAACCGGGCTACAACGAACGGGTTTATTTTGCAACGCTTCGCAGCGACGAAGACCATTTCACGAAGACGTTGCTCCGAAACGCATCGTCGGAGCACGGCCTGGCAGTGTCTTATAATACAAAAACACTGCCGCGATTCGTTCTCTGGAAGAACACGGGCGGACTCGAAGACGCCTACGTGACGGGGCTGGAGCCTGCGACCAATTACCCGAACGTTCGCTCGTTCGAGGAGTCACAAGATCGCGTGGTCAGGTTAGAACCGGAAGAGACGCTCTCCTTCCGCGTCAACCTCCAACCGCTGTGCTCTGCCGAACACGTGGCAGAGGTGACCGAAGAGATCAAGAAGCTATCCAGCGATAGCTCGGCAAAGATTCACACATCACCCAAGCCGGGCTGGACGCCCGGCGCGTAGCAAGCAGCCCAGGAAACTACTTCGCTTCCTTTTCCTGACGCTTCGCTTCGATGATTTCCGTTTGGACGTTGGACGGGACTTCGCGATAGGTTTCCAGCTCCATCGTGAACGTACCTTGGCCCTGCGTCATACTTCGAAGGTCCGTCGAGTAACCAAAGGTCTCAGCGAGCGGAATTTCGGCGATGATAATGCTGTTACCGTCGACGATATCGTTGCTGCTCATGATCCCACGGCGACGAATAATGTCACCCACGACGGTCCCCTGGAAATCTTCCGGGCACTCGACTTCCATCTTCATGATGGGCTCGAGCAACTTCGGCGACGCTTGCTTGAAGTACTCTCGGAAGCAACCTTGGGCAGCGGTGTAGAACGCTTTTTCCGACGAGTCGACTTCGTGGAAGGAACCGTCGTCCAAATCGATCTTGGTACCCACGACCGGG
>JBCBOO010000351.1:0-5705 GCA_039821235.1 Planctomycetota bacterium | reverse complement strand
CGGAATCGAAACTGTCATGCGATTCCGGATTCGCGAGAGGCTCAATGGTTGGTAATGATGATCTGTCATCGGAGTCCACCAATTGTGTATCCGGCGTCGTTGAATCGGACTTGTCATCCGCTGAATCGGACTTGTCATCCGTTGATGACTTGTCGTCCGTTGATGACTTGTCGTCCGTTGACGATTTGTCGCCCGTTGACGATTTGTCATCCGCTGATGCGTTGTCATCCGACTCTCCTTCGCCGGACGAGTCACTGACCGCGGCGGCAGTCGCCTTTGCGTCGTCATCGGAGTTCGCAACTTGTTCTGCGTAGCCGACGCTGGCGATGAAGGCGACGATGACGGTGGCTAGCACGGGAACTTGTAGCGTCTTCATGCGGATACCCTCTGATCGTTGGCGTGCGGGTCGTTAGCATTCACATTGCCGGGAGCATAGTGACCCGACCGAATGACGTAGTTGCGTGGATTGATCCACGGGGCGGACATCTGGGTGGCGATGGACAAGCCACCGGCGACCATCAATCCAAGCGGCTGAGGAACCGGCAAGAACTGGTGGAGAATCCAAGCCGCGACGCAGACCACGGCAGTCGACCAGAAGCTCAGTCGAGTGCGACGCAGAGGATCCACGGATTTCCACCAGCGAATGCCACCGAAGAGCAAGGCAAAGTGCGCCATCATCCCGGCGGCGCGAATGGTCCCATCGGAGTGGTAAAGCGTTTGCGGTAGATCACCGTCGAAGACTTCGCTGTAAAGGGAGGTTTCCGGAATCAAGAAGAACTGTAGCAGCGCGAAAGCGACGAGCCCGACGCCGGCACCGATACCGGACTGAATGACGCGTCGCGTGAGGCCTTCGCCTTCACTGGGTTCCCAGAATTTCCCAAGAGCAAGCAGGCAGGCGGAACCGAAAAGGACGACCGAACCGGACCAAAAGTAATTTGCGACATCGGCCGCATCAAAGTTGCCGTTTCGCAGGCCAATGACGCCAGCGATCACTGTCATGACCAGGACGGTCAGTCCACTGGCAATCCAGGACGTATTCAGCTCCGCGGCCCGGCTCACTAGAGGCTTGTTCCGCAACGAGTTTCGCACCTCGTATCGCCACTGTTGTTTTGTTCGCGGCCTGGGTTTGGCAACGGTCTGTGAAGCCAACGTCTGAGCTCGGGCGTAGCTAGGCTTTTGGCTCGAATGAAGAACCATTTGTCGAACGACGTAATACGGCACATAGATGACCGCGAACATCGATAGAACGGGCAGCAACCAATGCGTGTTGACGAAAAGTACAAAGGCAATCAGTGCCCCCAGCCAGAAGCGAGCTTTGGGAGAGTGATCAAGTGAACTCCACCAAATGCGGAAGTCACGCCAAGACGATTTGACCGCACGGAGAAGTGGTTCGTCTTCTTTCCCGCTCGTGACAGCTTTTACGGGCGAGGCAAACGGGGCCGCCTGAGCGGTACCGCGAATCGGATCGGGCTGTGGTGGAACCCGTTTTCCGACGGGAATCGCATCCGCGAAATAAACGGGATCGTCGACGTGGGGCGCCGGTGGCGGACTCGTAGGTTCCTTCACACCCACCGAGCCGGCCGCACCCAACGCAATTGTGGCCGGTTCGTTAAGTCGTAGACCCAGCGGAGCGATCATCTCTTCGACCGTGGAAGGACGTTTCGCCGGGTCCTTTTCCATCGACCGCGAAATGACACTTCGGTACGGCTCCCCGATTCCGGCCAAATCGGGAAGTGCCGTGAGGTGTTTGACGATAATTTCATGCAAGCTCTCACCATCGAACGGAACGCGCCCGGTGAGCAGTTCGAAGAGGATCACACCCAGGGCATAGATGTCAATCTCGCGTCCATAGTTTCCCTTTCCAATTTCGGGTGCCATGTAATGGAATGTGCCAACGCTTTCCGTTTGCCCGCCACGCTGTGACGCGGAGATGTATTTGCTGAGCCCGTAGTCACCCACTTTGACGATGCCCAAGTCATCAAAGACGTTCCCGGGCTTGAGGTCTCGGTGAACCAAGCCCGCACCATGCAGGTGATCGACGCCGGATGCGATTCCTAAGAACCACCGAACGGCTTCTTGTTCCGAGAGCCCGCTGGGTTGCTGGTCGAGGATCTGTCGCAGGTTCTGACCCGCAACGTATTCCATGACCACCCATGCACCTCCGTCGGCGTCTCGACAGATGTCAAAGAGCGAAACCAAATTGGGGTGCTTGAGGTTAAGGCACTGCGAGACGCCCCGAAGCTCAATATCCAGGTTTCTCTGAATGCGTTTGAGCGCGACTTCTTTACCAGCCTCGCTGACCGCGAAATAGACTTCGCCAAACCCACCAATACCGACTCCACGCCGTATCGTGTACGGCGACAGCGGCTGTGCTCCGGGGGCAAAAGTGAAGGTCATGGACTTGGGTTCGTTGGGCGTTCCAGCGATCGTTTCGTCAACCCAGTCTATTCTACCACCCTCGGCGCCCGCATCACCCGCGGGCAAATCGGGGCGGTCAGCACCGCCTTTGAGTGCCGAGTTTTCCGGTGCTGCGGCCTCGACATTCTTAGGGCCTCGTCCAAAGAGCTTGATTTTCATTCGATCAGCCAGCCTCTGTTTCATCTTTGTCATCCCGCAATCATCGCGTTTGGCCAGTCCTGATCCGCTAACGAGCGTGTTCATGTTTTTTCCAACAACAGGTCGATGTCACCGATCGATTGCCGGGCCCCCGGCTCCAATGAGACCCACTCGGCCTTTCCGCCGGGGGATGTTTTTTGCTTTGCCTGCCAAATCCCTTCGCGGAAAACGAGCACTGCTGACGCGGAAAGGCTCGGGCATCGAATGTGGTTTTGTTCATCCGGTCCGATCAGCACCGTTCGCTCGACCAGCAACCATTGATCCAAGTGACCGTCGAATCGATGCGGTGGTTTCAACGAAAGCACCGCCGTTCCACTCAGTGGCGAAGGCGTCGCAAACACGATCTCCGCCGTGCCCTTGATGGGCAACGCTTGGTTGTCGCGAGCGAGAGCGCGTTTCCCTTCTCGGCTGACCCAAAAGAAGTCTCTGCCGTGTCGAACGAGCGTTCCTTCGTCGCGTCGCCAGTCCGCCGCGACTTGAATCTCGACGTCGCTGTCGGGCCGCTTGCCACCGAGCCTGACAACACCGTCGTTCAACAAACCAAAACCGCCACAGCGATCAACCCAGAGCCGCCAGGCGGCTTTCGATTGCTGAGGCGGTTGTTCGAGGCGAGTGTTCATCAACTTTCGCAGCTTCAATCCGAGTTTTTGCCGAACGAGTCATCACACGTTACACAGTCTCTGCCGCGAGTCATTCGCGGCTCATTCTTTCACCTGCCATCAGGCTCTCGCTGTCAAGCAGTTGCTTGCCAGAGCTTACTCAGTCGATTTGGATCGAGACCAGAGCGCGAGGCTCTTCGTCGTCCTGACCTTCGAAGTACGCGGCGATGTCTTCGAGCAGGTTCTCATCGCCGGAATCATCCAAGTCGATTTCGCCAAAGTACTCTTGATCGACCGCGAGCGTTTGCTCTTCTTCCTCGATTCGCGTCGAGATGTCGTCCAGCAGCAAGCGGGTCTGCGACAGATGGCTGTCATCGACACTAAACTCACTGGCGGTTTGAGCGACACGCAGTGCTCCGACGCGTGCCTGCAGATTCTCGACTTCGACTTCGAGTTGTTGCTTCGCCGCCAACAGCTCTTCCATCCGCTGCTCAGCAGACGAAAGCGAGGACTGGCGAGCGGACAACATTTCCTGCAGCTTGTCTGCGGTGGCACGCCGCGTCTTGAATCGCTTGAAGCGGCTTGAAAGGTCTTCCTTCACTTGAACCGACGTGTAAGTCCGTCCGGCGTAGGTGAAGTACTTGTCTCCGCCGTCCAAGTCAGACGTCAGACGCTGGATGTCGCTTTCCGACTTAGCCAGCTTGGTTTCCGTTTCGTCGAGTTGTTTTTCGAGTCTCGCGACCTGAATTCGCTCGCGTGCGATTCGCTTGGCGTTTTTGCCAATCTCAGGTTTGAGGTCGGTGATCATTTGTCGAGCTCGTTTGAGCTCCCACTCCAGCGGCATGGCTTCGCTAGCTGAATCCTTGATCCAGTTCACTCCGCAACGCGTGTAGCTGCTCAGCGGCACGCCCACGGCGAGACTCGACAACAGAACAACGGCACCGCCAGCAACGACAGCTTTCTTCAGCATGGATTTATTCCCCAAAATTGGCCTCGGAAGTGAGCCACACTCAGGATTGGGCTCGTGTTTCGCCTATTGTTCGGCTCGAACTTCCGGATCTTGGGGCGGTCGGAATAAAAACTTTCCTTCCCGGACGAAAACCCCGAGAAGTCTTCCAGACGGCCGAACCCGCTCCGATTCGGCCGGGAGACCTATCGAATCCCCGATTCCACCATTTCATCCAGCAATTTCAACGCGTTGGAAAAACTGGACCCGGCAATGTTTCGTTTCCGCATTTCGAGGTCTGAATGCTTCGAATTCACCGTCCGGAAGTAAATCCAAAGCGAAACGGCCCACCCGACGATGCCAATCGCCAGAGACGGTAGCAACGCCCCGGGATACATCATTGCGTCGAAGCCCATCGCGATCGCCAATGGAATCCACATCAACCACCAGGGAAATCCGATTAAGAGGCTAACCCGAAGGTAGAGGTCTCGCGCACCCGAGATGCCCTCGCGAACCGCGTCACTCGGGAGGGAGTAATCGACACGCTTCACTCGCGTCAGCACACCTGCCGCAGCTGCAATCCAGGAAACTCCGAACACGTGTAATGCGACACCGGAGACTAGCCGATGGGGGACATCGGTATTACGAGCCCAGCATGCGGCCCCCAGTGCGATGAAGCCGACGCCGAACATGATCTGAATCACTTGCCAGCGACAAAGCGGCCCGAGTGACTTTCGAACCCGGTCCATCAGGTTGCGACGCGTCAACAAAAGCCTTGCCGCGGAGGCTTGGTGATCGAGGTCGGCGGCGGAGTTTCTCGATTGAGATCGAGTCTCGAAAGTTCTTTCGCTGGGGAAGGCGGCGCGGGACGTAGTTTCGGTCACCGCAAGTGCCGGATCATTCGTCTCGGCAATGGACTGTAGGTCCGACTTAATCTCGCTCGCCGCTTGGTAGCGCAGACCGGGTTCCTTTTCCAAAGTCCTCAAGACGACCTCGTCCAAACGCACGTCGATGGAGACCTTTTGAGACGGCACCGCGAAACGACCGATCGGCAACTCTCCCGTCAGCAACTCATAAAAAACAACGCCCAGCGAGTAGATGTCGGCGCGATGATCCACTTGATGAGCGCCTTCAAATTGCTCGGGCGCCATGTAACGCGGTGTGCCCATCGCTTGGTTGGTTGCCGTCAGACCTTGCGAAGGTCCCGTATTTCCCAGCAACCGAGACAGTCCAAAATCGACGATCTTCACCGTACCCGAGGCCGTCAGCAAGATGTTCTCCGGTTTGATGTCCCGGTGGATCACCCCATTGTCGTGAGCATACTGGAGGGCATCACAAAGATGCGGAACGATCGACAAGGCGTGTTTCGGCTCAAGTTGTCCCGCACGGACGACATCGCGAAGTGTTGGACCGTCCACAAATTCCATCAGGAAGAAGTACGTGTCTTGGACGCTGCCGAATTCGTAGACCGAAACGATGTTGTTGTGATTCAGTTTCGCCAGCGTTCGTGCTTCACGGGTAAACCGTAGCGAGAACTTGGCGTC
>JBCBOO010000350.1:0-5749 GCA_039821235.1 Planctomycetota bacterium | reverse complement strand
CGGCGAAATCAACCAATACATGCCGTCCCAACGGCACACCCCTCTTTTGTTCCATCGCTGTCATGTCGTACCCGTCCGCCCGTCGTCGAATTCATGAGTTGTTCAATGATACCACCACACCGGTGGGGCGCGCACTGGCTTGGTCGATCCAGACGCTGATTGTCGTTTCCATCTTGACCTATTCACTGGAAACACTTCCCGATTTAACACCTCGGCAACGATTCTCACTGGAGCTGATCGAGAAGATCACTGTTGTGATCTTCACCATCGAGTATCTGATTCGCATCTGGGCCACACCGAACCGGATCCGGTATGCGACCAGCTTTTACGGGCTGATTGATTTGGCAGCCATTCTCCCATTTTGGTTGGCCACCGGGTTCGATTTTCGCTACGCACGCATTCTACGGCTGTTGAGATTGTTCCGGATTCTCAAACTGACCCGATACACCCTTGCGCTGCGACGATTCGAAAGAGCCATGCGATCCGCCCGTGACGAGATCATCGTCTACCTTTGCTTAACGAGCATGCTGATTTTTCTCGCGGCAGCCGGCATCTACCACTTTGAAAATGAAGCCCAACCGGAGGTGTTTTCCAGCATCTTCGCCGCCCTCTGGTGGTCGCTGGCGACGCTGACCACCGTCGGCTACGGAGATGCATTCCCAGTGACGACGGGCGGGAAGTGTTTCACCGCCCTGATGTTGCTGGTGGGACTGGGAGTAGTCGCCGTACCGACCGGATTGGTCGCATCCGCACTCAGTGAGGCCCGGGAGATGGCCGCCGAAGAAAAGCGGCAGGATCAAGAGAAGACCGATTCCTAGTAGGACTCGCGTTCCTAAGCAACGCGTCGGAATGAGCGAAAGAACCACCGTGCCAGTCGTTTGGCCAACGGCTGTGGAGACACCTTGATCTCGGCCTTCCCAATCGCCCCAATGACGAGCGGGTTGCCGTGCTCGTGCAGTCGCACATGTGCCCGGTACCAAGTGTCCTCGGGGGTCGCGTCGCCGCCATCCCCGATCTCACTCGGGATCTTTTGGTTCACCGCCAATTGAGCCGGTATCCGCGACGCATTCGCTTTTGAAACTTTGACGACGATACCCTCGAGTGTCGCTGTTCCAGCGATTGCGAGATCAAGTTGGACGGCCTGCCCTTCTCGGACAAACTGCACTTCAGATTGATGCACATAGACGACTGCTTCATAAGCCTCGGGTTCTCCGATGAGACATAACAGTGTCTTCTTCTCAAGATGTGCCCCACGATTTTGTTTGCTGATCGGCGTTCCCTGCCAAGGACGTAACGATCCGTGGCCTTGCGAAGCTTGCTTGACCGTTGGAGGTGTCAGAACGGTGCCGGCAACGGGTGAGACGATGGAAAGCGCATCGACGTCTTGCTGCAGTTGCTGCAGGCGATCACGTAAATCAGCGAGTTCCTCTTTGGCCGCCGGCAGCTCACTGGAAAGCACCCGTTGTTCCCCGCGAAATGATTCGAGACTTCGAACTCGCAATTCCTGCCGGCGCAATTCCCCCGTGACTCGCTCAAGCTCGAGCATGAGATCCGGATTCGAGAGGGAAGCGAGAACTTGCCCGCGAGAAACCGCCTCACCCTCCTCAATCGCATGGACGATCGCGCCGGGCACTTTGACGTAGATTTTCCGAGCGTCCAGCGGACGAATCATCGCCGGTGCGTTAATTCGACAAGGCGCCGGCAACCAGACGAGCAACACGACGACGGCAATCAGCATCGATGAGACGGCAATGAACCGCCGGGGCCGGAACTGTTGGCGATGGGCGGGATTGGTAATGGCTCGCCAGATCGATTGAACGGGCCCCATCACCATTCGAAACAAAAGCAATGCCGCAACAAGCTGAACCACAATGACAAACCCGTACGGCTGAAGCGTCTGATACAGCAAATAGAGAATCGAAGCGATCACCACCGTTCGGTAGATCAAGGAAGCCACGCCGAAGCTGAACAGGAGCCAGGAACGATCTTCACCGGAGACGGAACGTCCCGGATCGATCCCCAAAAACAGTATCGAGCTTCTTCGGCGTAAGCGGGCGGATGCTTCTTGCCAAAGGTTTGGCGAGGCAAGGGCATCCGACAAGATGTAGTAGCCGTCGTAACGCAGCAGCGGATTTCCATTTAGAAACAGCGTGCCAACCGAACACACGAGCATGACATTCAACGCAAGGGTATTGAGGACACCGGGCTGCGTTAAACACCAAAGGATGGCGAAACTGGCAGCAAGAACGATCTCCACCACGATGCCGGCCGCGGTAATCGCAATTCGTTTCTGAGCGGGTAGTTTCCAAGCATCGCTGACGTTGCAGTACAGACACGGAGTCAACACTAAAAGCATGATGCCCATTTCGTGACACTCGCCGCCATAGTGCCGGCATGTCAACGCATGTCCCAGCTCGTGAAGAACCTTCGTCCCCGCCATCGCGACGCCCAGCAATAGCAGGTTGCGGGGTGCGAGAAACGCGTCCCATTCAGGGAGACGCGATGATAATTGTGACCACTGACCAACCGTCAACATCAATGCGGCGATGACCCACAAGACGCAGGCAACGAAACAAGCCGGCGTATAAACCCAACGTGCACGCGGATAGAGCCAGTCGAGAAACCGAGTCGGATTGATACCTGGGAACCGAACCGCCAGAGGATTCAACAACGCTTCTCGACGGCGCGTTCGACGCGATGACTCCGCGCGCGATGAAAGTTGATCGCCCTGGCCGATCACATCGGAAATGACCAGCCCGCTGCGATGCAGGGATGCGATAAACGATCGAATCCTTGCGACAGAGACGCGTTTGGGCGCAAACTGCTTTTCAAATTGCTCGCGGATTCGTTGCAGGCTCGCACGACCATCAAGCCATGAGAAAATCGCAAACTCCTCACGACGTAACTGAAAGTACTCCATCGTTACGGGATCTTTCACGACCCAGATACGCCGCGACCGTAACCGCTGTGGGTAGACTTCCAAATCACTCCGCCGACGCATTGCCAAACCGGCGTCGGCGGCCGCGTCACTTGAATTCACGATTCCCCTCCGGCACTCGAGCGGCTCTTCCAGTTTGAATCGTCATCTTCGCGCGAAGGCCGGGCCGCAAAAGACCCTCGGCATTGTCAAAGTCGGCCCACACGCGAACCTGACCGTTCACGGGATCAATTTCGGGACTCACAAATGTGATTGTCCCCGTGTGCTTCGTCGCACCGACCGCGTTCCGAGTCAAGGTTTCATCCAAAGGGACCAACGTTGCGGTGCAGCCCTGCAAGCCCCGAACCGCATCACTGGCGCGAACGAATCCTTCGGCGCGCAGCCGATCCGTTCGAACGATTCGAAAGATCATTTCGCCCGGCTGCAACCATTCGCCCACTTTTCGTTTTGCTTCCACAACGACGCCATCGATGGGTGCCGTGATGCGGCGAATCTCCAGGTTGCGCCTGGCCATTTCAAGGTCACTGGATGCGAGACGCTGCCGAATCGTTGCGGCTCGCAACTCCGATTCTGCTTTCTCGATTTCCAACTGCGCCTGCTCCGACTCCAAACGAGCTCGTTCCAATTCGGATTCCGAGATGCTGCGCGGCTCCGCCCGCCTGGCTCTTGCCCGTCGCTCATAGTCCGCCACCGCAAACCGTTGCTGCTTGACCGCAGAACGAATGGAAACGTCGTCACCCGCCAAGTGCTTGGCAATCTCCAACTCGTACTCGGCGCGTTGCATGGCGAGCTTGGCTTCCGTGTCATCGATTAGCGCAAGAAGGTCGCCGGTTTTGACAACGTCGCCTTCCCGCATACGCAAGGTCGCCAGCGCGCCGGTCGCTCGTGACGGTACTTCGACTTCATCGATGACACGGATCAGTGCCGAATCCACATCAATGGTCTGCCCGCGGCTCGAACCGGCGACAATGCAAATCGATCCCACCGCGATCAAAAAGGGAAGTAGCTTGGTCATCGGGCTTCTCTGAGGAGGTTTTGTGACGTAGAGGTTGAGTTTCGAGCTCGTTAGCGATGCTAAAGCGTTAGCCAACGCCAAGCGGAGTCAATGACGCGATGAAAAACGACGAATGCAATGCTCCGACGGCCGCAGTCCACATCCGCAAAGACGGTTTCACCGGAACGGAACGAAGCAGCTCGGGAGTCATTCACCGAGACTCGAACCGTCACGACCGCCTCGCCGTCTTGGTCGATTTCAGTCCGACCCGCAATCGAATGGACCTTTCCCTTGAAGATCTGTTCCCCGCCCGCGGCGAGCGCGAAACGAACCTCCAGAGGCTGCTCCCCGAGTTTTGCCTCCTTGATCCAACCGATCTCTCGGTCAGGCACCTGAACTTCCAACTCCCAGTCGCCGCCAGTATCTGCCAAGCTGATTAGCAACTGCCCACGCGCGACGGGGCGGTCGGCCAACAATTCCGTCGGCGCCCACGTCAAGACACGACCTTCAATCGGACTGCGAACCACCAATCGATCCCGCTGATCTCTCAGTAACGCGAGTTGCTTCTTGAGACTGGCGAGCACTTCACGCAATTCTTGCTCTTCCGCCGCGAAACGACCGCGGTATTGATCCGCCGGATCCGAGTCCTCTTGCACTCGAGCCGACGTCACGGCCAACAAACGCTTGCGTGTCGTCTGCGACTCACCTTTGACTCGCTGCAAATCGAGCTCCAATTGTCGGCTGCGGAGCCGGAGCAGAACGTCGTCTTTTTTGACAAGCGCATCGTGATCGCACGCCACCTCCATGACCTCCACGTCCATCGGTGCAAACACGTCGCGTCGAACACACGGTTGCAGCAGACCCCGTGCACCGACGGAAAACCGTACCGGGATCATTCCGATCGTAGTGACGGTGAGCAACGAGAACAGTGTGATCCACCAAACTCGTTTTGCTCGAAGCCAACCGGCTTGCGTCGCCAGGCGTGTCGCTTTCGAGAAGCTCAGGAACGGCAACGTGCTGTAATCGATGGCATTGCGAACGGCGATGGAACCAAGGTTGGTCAGCTGCGAAATGCGTTGTTCCGTTTGCCCATCCGGCGGCGAATCGAAACGCTCGAAAAGCAAAACTCCAACCGGCGACGGATCCTCCGGCTCCAATGCCACACCATCGACATCAAGCAATGAACTTGCGACGAGTGGAACGACATCAATCGTCTGCGCGTGTGACACGTCCGCATAATCACACACCACCTCCTGAACCTGTGGGGGAAGCTCGTGGGTGTCACCCTGGTAGCGAAGCCAACGTTTGCTACGCGCGACCACTTCGCCGAGCGCCTCCATGTTTCGCACCAACTGAGAACGCCGCTCAAACGAGTCGACACCGCTGACGGCGACCGTTTGTAGTCGCCCTGCTCGGTAGACCATCAGTGAAACACGATCGCATTCGACAAAGACACGCCCATCATTGACCAATTGACTGGCGGTTTCGTCGAGATTCAAGCTTGCGTGAACACGCCCGACCAGCAACTCAAACTGCCGCCAGCGATCGGTCGCCGTACCAAGTCTGCGAAGTCGTTCCTGCTGAAAGTAGGTTCCAAAGAGATCGGAGGTAATCGCAAGCAATCTCTCCACACCCCGGCGACCGTCGTCGGAAACAGGATCGTGAAACAGCAATTCCACCAGTCCGATGGATTCGCCTTGATCCGAAAAAGTGACCGCGACGGCGACTCGGGTTTGCCTCGCCTCCGAATCGGCCAGCCGGGTGGTCGCAGCAACGGCTGTCGATCCGCCTTCGGATGCCAACAGGGACGCCAAGAA
>JBCBOO010000034.1:0-33937 GCA_039821235.1 Planctomycetota bacterium | reverse complement strand
CATTCTCTTTCCATTCACAATCGAATGCTTCCGTCGCCATCAACTGTTTGTACTCGGTCAACGACGCATCAAGAATCGACTGCAAATGCTTGCCGGCACTGAGAACCTGTTGGTGATTGCACCGTCTCGCAAACTGCCACATCCAATTCCAAAGTGCCGGGCTGAAACTCGGTTTGACTCGAAAAGGACTTTTCGGATTGAACAGCGATTTCAGTGCAATCTTGATCGCACCGGGTTCGGTCAGCGGTGGCACATGGCTGGGTGAGATGTAGCCACAATTTCCGTGCGAGCATGCCGATGCAATCGATCCTTTATCGATCACCGTCACATCAAAATCACTTTGGTTGAGGTAATGGGCGCAGGCGATTCCCACCACACCACCACCGACAACGATCACCGAATCACGACTTTTCTCAATCATAGCGTCTTGGCTCCGACAATCCCATTTCGAAACGGATCTTCTGGGTGACGGAGGATTCGTCCTTCGCCGCACACATACGCGTGACCGGTAATGGTGGGAACAACACAACGCTCGAACGTTGAGGTGTCCTCGGAATGAGTCGTTCTATAACTGGCTTCAAATCGGCTGCCGATCACACTCTCCTGAATCCAAGTTTCACCCTCCGCCAACACGTCTTCCGCTGCCAGACAAGCCACCTTTGCACTGGTGCCGGTACCGCAGGGTGATCGATCATATTCTCCCCCGGGGCAAAGAACAAAGTTCCTCGCCCCGGCGTCAGAATCGTGGGGCTCTCCGACGAGCTCGATGTGATCAATTTCGGCGTCATCGGCGCCCGTGATGCCTTGACGATCGATTTCCTGTCGGATGGCGGTCGCAACGTCCATCAATCGGTCCAAATTCTCAAGCGTAAGAGGCTCGTGGATGGATTTCGCGAGAAAGAACCAGTTCCCTCCCCAGGCGATGTCTCCGACGACCGGACCAAGCCCGCTCACTTGGAGCTCCACGTCATTGCGGTAGCGATAACTTGGCACGTTCTCGATCGAAACTTGATTTGGCGTTTGCAAATCCACTTCGACAACACCGACGGCAGTTTCCAGCCGGTGCTTTCCCTTCCCAATTCGCCCCAGGTGAAAGAGTGAAACGGCGACACCAATTGCACCGTGGCCGCACATGTTCAAGTAGCCGCTGTTATTGAAGAAGATCACTCCGGCGGCGCAAGTGGGATCAGCGGGTTCGCACAAAAGAGCGCCGACCATAGCTTCGAACCCGCGTGGCTCCAACAACACCGCTTGCCGGAAATCGTCAGCTTCGGTGGCAAAACGTTGGCGTCGCTCCATGAGTGATCCGTTCCCGAGCGAGGGACCACCAGCGATGATCAATCGCGTGGGCTCTCCCTCGGTATGCGAATCCACATACTCAATTGAGTCTTCAGTGCCGTTGCCCATGACGATCAAGCTCGGCCAGGCCAAGCCTCCCACCAAGTCTTGAACAACGTCCACTGTGACTCGAGGAAGGCTTTTTGTGACGAACTCAGCTGGTCTTCCGCGTTGAAGTGATGTGCGTACTCCGGGTTGCCCTCCAATACCATCAGGTGTTTGTAGTAGAGCACCAAGTCCGGGCCCTCGTCATACTTTGCTAAGACAGCCATTGCCGAATCAAGCTCGATCGCAAGCCGCCTCGCTTCGACGTCGCCCGTGGCCGCTTGCTGGCAGAGTTCCACCAATCGAAGCACCTGGGTGGGCAATGCGTTGCCAACTCCGGTGATAGCTCCAACCGCACCGCACCGCAAGAATCCATGAACAACCTGCGTATCAACGCCGATCATCAAGGACAAATCAGGATGCCCACTGGTGATATGTTCGGCGGCGTACGTGAGCGAATCGGCGCCGCCGAATTCTTTGAATCCCACCAGATTCTTGAATTCGCTTCGAAGGTCGAAGAACAAGTCCGCTTTGGTTTCAAAACCGTAATAGGGGCTGTTGTAAATCACCGATGGCAACTCGCTGGCTGCCTTCAAGATGCCTGCAAAGTGACTGCGTTGTGCGGCCGGCGAAATACCGCGAGAGAGAACCCGAGGAATCACCATGAGACCCGCCGCACCAACCTCTTGTGCGTGGGCGGCATGGGCGGCAGCCTGGGCAGGGTTCTGCGCCCCCGTTCCAACAACGACGGGAACTCCCGCGGCAACTAATTGTCGCACGCCTTCTTGACGCTGAGCATCCGAAAGCAGCGGCCAATCGCCCATCGAACCACAGTAAACAATTCCGCGCATCCCCCGTTCAACCAGCTCCTTGCCCTTCTCCACGAGCGCATCGTAGAGGGGTTGCCCACTGGAATCACAGGGCGTCATCAAAGCGGGAATGCATCCACTAAAGATACCGGCATCGTTGGACATCAAACGCGTTTCCTTCTCTCACAGCAAATTGACTCGGGACCTGAAATTGAGCGGATTCTCGACCGGCCTATTCTTAAACGACCGGCGCGAGCCCGAAAGGATAGTCACCGAAAAGTGTTTTGGGCAGAACGCAATTCGGGGCAAAATCCACCCGCAACCATTCACCCATTCCTAAGTGGCTAATATGCCCCCATGAACAGCACATTAAGAAACGTTGACCAGTGGCTTGGCGAATGGGAATCCCTCTCGTTCGACAATCGATTCACCCGAGAACTGCCTGCCGATCCGGAACCCACCAACGAGACTCGGCAGGTTTACGAAGCCTGTTATTCTCGCGTTTCACCGGCAGGATTTTCCGATCCCAAACTTGTGGCGTACTCACGGGAGGTCGCCGAATACCTCGGCCTAGCCGAATTGCTGGTTCAGTCACCCCAATTTGACAATGTCTTTGGTGGCAGCGCGATGCACCCGAGCATGGATTCGTTCGCGATGTGTTACGGCGGCCACCAATTCGGTAACTGGGCCGGCCAACTTGGTGACGGTCGAGCAATCAATTTGTGCGAAGTCATCGATATTCATGGTCAGCACCAGACACTGCAGCTCAAAGGCGCCGGCCCGACACCGTACTCTCGTTTCGCCGATGGACTGGCCGTCTTGCGTAGCAGCGTGCGTGAATTCCTGTGCAGCGAAGCGATGCACCACTTGGGGGTACCAACCACTCGCGCGTTGTCGCTGGTTCTCACCGGCGACAAAGTCAACCGCGACATGTTCTATGACGGAAATCCGAAGCTCGAGCCCGGCGCCATCGTTTGCCGCGTCGCTCCGTCTTTTGTTCGGCTTGGGAACTTTCAGCTCTTTGCCAGCCGAGGAGATACAAAAACACTCCGGCAATTGACCGACTACACGATTCGGCATCACTTCCCGCAGCTCGGCGAACCCGCACCCGAGACCTACGAAGCCTTCTTCGCCGAAGTCTGTCGATTGACTGCGGAGTTGATGGTGCACTGGATGCGAGTCGGATTCGTGCACGGTGTGATGAACACGGACAACCTCTCGATCCTCGGACTGACCATCGATTACGGTCCTTACGGTTGGCTCGAAGACTACGACCCACACTGGACTCCGAATACAACCGATGCTGAGGGGCGGCGTTACCGATATGGTCACCAACCCCAAATCGCGCAGTGGAACTTGGCTCAATTCGGTGGTGCTTTGCTGCCGTTGGTGGGCGATGATCCGGAGCGGCTGCAACCGGGATTGCTAACGTTTGTCGAAACGTTTGAATCGAACTGGCACCAGATGATGTGTGACAAACTCGGGATCGGCACGTTTCAAAGCGAAGTCGATTCCGAGTTATTTGCGGACCTCTTTCAGTTCCTCCAGCTGGCCGAAACCGACATGACGCTCTTTTATCGTGCCCTCGCAAACGTGCCATGCGAGCCTGCCGTTGCCTCCGAAAACGATGCCTGCCATTACCTCACCGATGCGTACTACAAACCGGAAGAATTGACCGATGAAGTGCGTCAGAAAACCAACGATTGGATTTCTCGCTATCGCCATCGTGTCCAAGAGACCGCTGTGAGTGACGAGCAACGACGTCTTGAGATGAACCGGGTCAATCCGATTTACGTCTTGCGAAACTACCTTGCTCAACTCGCGATCGACAAAAGTGAAAACGGCGATCACTCTGGCGTGCAGGAACTGCTCGAAGTCTTGAGACGTCCGTACACCGAACAAGTCGGCAAAGAAGCCTACGCGGAGAAACGTCCCGAATGGGCAAGGCACCGAGCCGGCTGCAGCATGCTCTCGTGCAGTTCCTAGTACACGAAAATGTGTTGCGACTCTTGGATACAATGGCTGAAAACAATCAGCTTCGCCGGGCCTCCTCCTCCGTCCTCCCACCAGAATTGATGCCATGACACATCGCCAGATGAAACTCTGCGTCTCCCTCCTACTACTGATCGCTTGTACGTTTCACTTTCCGAAATGCACTCATGCGGCGGATGTCGAACTCGCGGATGACGGATCGAAAGTCACCGTGACGCTCGATGGGGAACCGTTCACGGAATACCACTACAAGGGGTTTGCCAAGCCGATTCTCTTTCCCGTTTTGGGCCCCGGCCAGCGACCGATGACTCGCAGTTATCCGATCGTCAACGGTGTTGACAATGAAGCGACCGACCATCCTCATCACAAGTCGCTCTGGTACACCCACGATGAAGTTGCCGGGGTGCGTTTCTGGATCGAATCGGACCCTGAGAAGCCGATCAAGAACAGCGGCACCCAAGTCACCACGTCGGTCAAACTCGAAGGTGACTCCATCGTGACGACCAACGACTGGGTTGCCTCCGATGGTGAAACCGTTTGCAGCGATGAAAGACGTCTGACCTTTGCCGGCGACGAAGATGCTCGCACGATTGACTACGAAGTGACGTGGATCGCGTCCTCGGGCGAAGTGCTGATCGGTGATACCAAGGAAGGAACCATGGGAATCCGCACGCATCCGATGTTAAGGCTCACGACAAAGCCGAATATCGGCAATCACACCGCCGATGGCCGGGCAATCAATAGTGAAGGTCAACGCGACCGTGAACTTTGGGGCAAGCGAGCCGCCTGGGTTGATTACTGGGGAACGATTGAGAACCAAGTCACCGGCGTCGCCATCTTTGATCACGAGCTGAATCCACGACATCCGACTTGGTGGCACGCGCGTGACTATGGATTGATCGCCGCCAACCCGTTCGGAATTCACGACTTCGAAAAGAAGCCCGACGGTACCGGTGATTTAACCCTCGCAGCCGGCGAGAAGCTGACGTTTCGATACCGTTTCGTCTTTCATCGTGGCGATGCTGAAGAAGCGAAGGTCGCTCAGCGGTACGCGGAGTACATCAAAGCAACATCCGGCAAGTAGTCACTTATCGGGTGATTATGCCGTTCTTGGACGTAACTCCATGACACGGATCGGGTGCTGCCGATCATCCGCGAGCGATACCGTGTGTTCTTTGTACTCCCACGGTTGATTGCGAATCCACTCTCGGAACTCGCTGGCAATGATCCGAAATGGATCACTCAGCAGGAGCACGCCATCCTCGGCGAGATGCTCGCGAGAGGACTCCAGTAGTTCCGGCCATAACTCACGAAGGTAGGTCACGTCGCTGCCGATAATGAACGAAAAACGTTCCTCGACGTGATCCACCCCAAATCGAAGTCGCTGGGTCCGACAACGATCGCGGAGCGGAAAGTGACTCATCCGCACAAGATGAAGCGGGTCTTCGACACCGTCGGTTTGCAACACGGTCGCTCCGCGAAGCGCTGCCCCGATACCGACGTGTCCGGTTCCACATCCGAGTTCCAAAACGGATCTTCCCGACAAGTCCAGACGATCAAGGAACTGATCTAATCCCGCCGCCGCTCGCCAAGTGGTTGCCCAAAACGGGTCAATGACACCTTTTTCCCCAGCATCCTGACGCTCACAAGCCTCGATCAACATCGCGTCGGGGTCCGTCGCGACCGCGAGCGGCCACTGCTGCCCGGCAATCTCGGTAGATTGCCAGTGCCACTTCAAAATGGCATCCGCGGCTTGGATCCAATCGGCCGGTAGATCTGCGGGCGTTTTCGCTTCGTTCATGTGGCGTTCAAGCAATCTATTGTTTGATTCAAGCGAAACGAACGAGGGCTTACGCACTACGGATTGAGTGAGCCGATCACGGCATAGCCGATGAAGACGAGATACAAACCCACCAGCAGCAGTGACTTGTTCCGCGTGAGTTCCAGTCGATGCGAAAGCACGCCTAGCGTAATCGCACTAAGAGTTAACAACAGAATTTGCAATCCAAACAGCCCCGGCATCGGTTGACCATCGATTTGCAATTCGATCGGCCGACCGCCACGCATCCAAAGACCTGCGAGTAACGGTATTGATAAGCAAATGCAGATATCAAAGATGTTGGAACCAAACGCATTGCTGACCGCGCCGTCATCGTCGCCTCGTTTTGCTGCCCCAATGGACAGAAACGTGTCGGGGACGCTGCTTGCAGCGGCGGCGACAATCACCGCGACAAAGAAGACTGGCACTTGCAACAGTTCGGCCATCGACAGTGTGACTTCCACCAGCCAATAACACGCGATGGCGGTCACGAATGTCGAAACCGCCAACAACGCGGCCGCGGTCTTGCCTGTCAACACGATTTCACGCCATCCGAAAAGGATGCCTGCCGATTCGACTTCGTCGTCTGAGGAAGAAGCATGACCACCTGATTCAGGATCAGCGTCTTCGCAATCGACAAGTTCTTGGCGGACGCGACGGACCAAATTGGAGGTTGGCTTAATTCCGGCCGCCGCCAAACTGTCGTGCAATTCATCATCGGTGATCGGCCCTTGCCCAAGGTGTCGATCAATGACGGCGCGGCGAGCTCGACGGTATCGCATGGCATCACATCCGAGCCACAACAGGTAACCGCCGTAGAGCGTCAGTAACACGACCGCGAGATGCCAGGTGAGTTGCTTTTGAAAGAGAAACACCACCAAGACGACTTCGCAAATCAAGAAACTTAAGCCGTCTCGCAAAATTACCTGGCGATCGATTTGGATCGTCGGACGTTCCTTCCGCGTCGCCGCGATGGTCAGCCCACAGAAAGCCGGGATCAAAATCATGTTGTAGACCGCCGATCCGGCACACGTTGCGATCGTCGCACCAAATCCATCGCCGCCGGTCACCTCGCCCTGATCCGCCGATACCGGTGTTCCCGCCTGAACCGCGATGATTACGAAAAACAATCCGGTAAACAACTCCGGCAACGAACTCGCTATCGCATCAAGAGTCGCTCCTCGCACGCTACTCGGGATCCGCCACCGCTCGCCGAGATACTGGGCTGCATCGGCAAAGGGATCACAAGCCTGCCAAATCACAATGGAGACAAGAACCAACTGTGCGATGTCAAACGTGAGGTGTGCCGGGATCGATGGAGCTGACCAGTGCCACACGTAGCCCACCAGTCCGACCGCGATTGCAATCAGCGTGATCCAGAGTGGTATTCGACTGGTCGAGTCGGATTCGTCTTCGTCAATCAATCGAAAATCACGCGGCTGGGAAAAGTCGTTATCGGAAAACTAGGTGGTGAGCACCGAAAAACGTAGATCGGAAACTTTCGAGTCCGGCACGACTTCCGAGATCGCCTTCAATATTTGACGCTTTTGGAACACCAGCTCTTGAACCGTCACACTGTCGGGCGCGAAGACTCGTAGGACGCCACGGTTCAACTTACCGACTCGAAGCGTCTCCGCGAGTGGCTTTCCGACGGCTCGCTCGATCGCCGCTTCGAACTGGCTGACTTCCGCAACGGACGCGTACCCTCGCCGTGACATCAACTGCCCGACAAGATTTCCCATCGACTGGACGCGTCCAGACGTCTCCCGACCTCGGTTCGATTTCACCGTCAATGACTCATCAGATGGCGACTGACGCCTTCTCTTTGATCAACGATTCGAGTTTGACCATATCCGCGGCAAAACGTCGAATTCCCTCGGCCGTTTTCTCCGTCGCCATCGCATCCTCGTTCAGTTCGAATCGGAACGTCTTCTCGTCAAGGGTCACCTTCTCGTGATCGGTCGTCGCCGCTGCCGCCGCATCGAGCTTCTTGACGATCGGTTCCGATGCGTCCTGCAATTCGCTCAACAGCGACGGACTAATCGTCAGCAGATCACAGCCGGCGAGCTCGATAATCTGGCCAACGTTTCGGAAACTGGCACCCATCACCTCGGTCTTGTAACCGAACTTCTTGTAGTACTCGTAAATCGTCTGGACGGATTGGACACCGGGATCGTCAGCACCCTGATACTCCTGACCGGTCGACTTTTTGTACCAGTCGTAAATGCGTCCGACAAACGGCGAGATCAACTGGACTCCAGCTTCGGCACAGGCGATCGCTTGTGGAAGAGAAAACAACAGCGTCAAGTTGCAATGAATGCCTTCGCGTTCGAGTACTTCGGCCGCTCGGATGCCTTCCCAAGTCGACGCGATCTTGATCAAGACTCGGTCTCGCTCGGTTCCCTCCGCTTCGTACATGCCAATCAGCTGCTTGGCCAAATCGATGGTGCCTTGCGTGTCAAATGACAACCGAGCATCCACTTCGGTTGATACCCGTCCGGGAACGATCTTCAAGATCTCTTGCCCAAACAGAATCAAGACCCGATTAATGATCGCTGCAAGCTGCGCTTCACCCGACAAGTTGGCACCCGAGTTTTCGGTAATGGCTTTTTCAATCAGGTAGCCATATTCCGGCTGTTTGGAAGCCGCCAGAATCAACGACGGATTGGTCGTCGCATCCTGCGGGGCGAACTCCCGCATCGATTCGAAATCGCCCGTGTCGGCGACCACTTTGGTGAATTGCTTGAGTTGATCGAGCTGACTGTTGGATAGGTTCACGACGAAGCTCGCAGTGCAACGGGTATGAGAAAAAGGGTGTTCCGCACAGCATACCAAAGTCCACGAGGCGGCTCGTGGTTGAAATCCTATCGGTCACGCGACATCGGCATGATCACATAAGTGAAGCCATCTTCGGTTGATAGCAATGCGGGGGAAGCGGCCGATTCAAATTCGAACTGAAAACTCTGTTCCCGATCCAGGACCTTGCAAAAGTCGGCCACGTATCGGTGGTCCATCGTCAGCGTCACCGGCTCGCCGTCGTAGGGAACGGGGACTTCGATCTGCGATTGCCCAACATCTTTGGTGCTGGCTTCCAGACGCAACGTCCCATTGCCAAACGTAAAGTCGATTCCGCGACTTTCGTTATCGGTCACGATCGCGGCTTGTCGGAGAGCCGCAAAGAGAGGCCCGACCGTGAAATCCAACTGCACGGCGTTGTCGCGTTTCGGCACGACCTGACGCCAGTTCGGATAACGTCCCTCCACCAATCGCGAGTAAATCACGATGCCACTGGTTCGCAATAGAAGGTCACTGGAGCGAGCCGCGATATCGACGAACTCGAACGAATCATCGACCGCTCGCTCCATCAACTGAATGGCACGGGTGGGGACGATGGTGTTCATGCCGGACGTTTCGTGCCCGCCCACCGATTCGCCTTCGCCTCGCATGCTGGCAAGTCGCCGGCCATCGGTTCCGACCGCGACAACGTCGTCGCTGGTGAGTTCCAACAATACGCCGCCAAGCGCGAAACGACTGTTCTCGGTGTCGGTGGCAAAAACGGTCCGCCGGACCATCGAACGAAAACAACGCGTGGGAAGCGTGTGGTATTTCTCTTCATCGAACGAAGCCACCGGAGGAAATTCATCCGGATTGCTCCCCGGCAGCGTGAACTTGCTGCGGCTGCCGGTAACCAAAATCCCCGAGTCATCCGTTTCGAGTCCGAGTTGCTCGTCGGTACTCTCGCGCAAGATCCCCATCGTCCGAACGACGGGTAGCAACGCGGTGCCCTCCGTTTCTACTTCGACTCCCTCTTCGATTTCGACTCGGATGCCGACCTCCATATCGGTCGCTGTCAGGACCACCTTGCCTCCCGAGGCGGTCAGCTTGACATTGTTCAGAATCTCTTTCGGAGAGCGAGACGGAGCAATGCTGGCCGCGAGAGAGAACGCATTGGTCAATGGTTCGCGGGAACAGGAGATCTTCATAACGGGAGACGCCAAGGGAAGTAGCTTCGATCAGTTGCGTCCCATGTTTTAACGCTTTCGATCGATTGCGGTAGCACGCTTCGGTCCCACTATTACTTCTTATTCTCTTTATAAATCGTCTTCGTCTTAATCCGGGCGTCGACGCTGTCAGCGACCGGGATCCAATTGATCCAACTCGTTTTGCCAGAAGGACTTCCAGCGAGAAAACGAACGTGGATAACACGTCCGAATTTGGTCAGTCAAGCGTTTGCGAACTGTCAGCAAAACAGCATCCACTGACAGTGCCGCCAGCCAAGGCGAATTTCCAACACGTTCGCCAACGGAAGCCAGACGGCAAACGAACGGATTTTCCACCGGAAAACGGCTAAGACGCATGCGTTGTTGGCTGAGTCTTTGGCATCACTCCAGGCCGGCGAAACGATGGGCCCGAGCTAAGCGGCGCCTCTTGCAGCTGCCCCCCTTGCTATGTCCCTCACGCTACTTTGGCGGGGCGAAAGGCGACCGACCATGGTTTCACGCAGCGAGCTTCTCAGACGCTTCGTGCATCATCCGATTGAGCTCGGCGTCCTGTGCGAGCAACGTCTCTGTCTTCCGAATCGCATGCAGGACGGTCGAGTGATCGCGACCGCCGAAGTAGTCACCGATGGCATCCAGGGAATGAGTGGTCAGCTGCCGCGCCAGCAGCATCGCGAGCGATCGAGCCCGTACGACCGACTGTTTTCGAGACCCGCTGCGCAAATCTTTCGTGCGTTGGCCGAGAATCTTTGCGACCGTCCGAGTGATAGTCGATAGATCGACCGAGTTCCGTTCGCCGTTCGCATTGATGGCGGCTTGCACGGCAGCCACGTTCACCGAGCAATCGTTCATTCGGCAGAACAACTCGATTTGCTTCATCGCGGAAAACAACGCGGGAACCGACAAATCGCTTCTCAGTCCGGCTGACAACAACCCCAGTAGATCGTCCGAAATCTCCAATCCACGGTGTTGTGCCAGATCACGCAGGATCGCCAATTGCGTTTCATCGGATGGCAATTGGATCGGAACTGTCAGTCCCATCACGCATCGGCTGGCAAGTTGTGGGCGAATGCCCCGAGTCTCCGATGGAAGACGCTTGCAAACCAAAATCGTGGGCTTCCCCATCGATGTTCGGCGATCGATCCGCATCGCCAGCTCGTCTTGCGCGGCATTCTTCCCGGCGATTGACTGAAGGTCATCGATCAAAAGGATCGGAGCCGAATCGAAAGCCTGACGAAGAGGCGGTAGATCATCCGCGTCCACCGCTTCCGCATAGAGCCGAGCAAAATCTACGGACGACAAGGCTCTGACGGCTTCAGCGTCACCACCGAGCTCGAGCGATGTTGCCAGCATGGATGCAAGGTGCATCGCAATCGAAGACTTTCCGCTGCCGCTGGGGCCAAGCAGCAGGACCGGCTGCGAGAGCTCGACCACCATCTCTGATTGGCAGATGTATGCCACGAGACGATTTTCAGAGCCCGTGAAAAAGTACGGAAAGCTATCACTCGTCATCAACGACGTTTCGCGAGGACGGCTGCGCAGCAGCGGTCGCTCCAGTGCGAAAGAGGTCACATTCGTTGAGGGCAGAGCAAGATTCACGGCGTCCGGTCGGCAATTGCGAGTCGGGGTGGTTCGAGCGTGTCGCCCTCATTTTAACAACATCGTCGATAATTCAAGTCAGTTTTCCACTTAGTTTTCCACAATCGATCCGCTTCTTAACCTGTTGTAAACACGGCAGATGAGTTCAATTGCTTGTGTGACTTCTTGCATTGTGGATAAACGACTCACACTGAAGCGGATAGCGCTCCGGATTGCCCAGTCTTCGGCCCGCATCGCTTGCAGAACATGACTCGGTGGGCTGCTTCCGCTGCTGCACGCCGATCCGCTGCTGCAGGCGATTCCGGCGAGGTCCAATGCCATTAGCATGTTTTGGCGATCGACCCCCGGGAATGACACGCAAGTGGTTGATGGCAAACGTGTTGCGGACGATCCGTGGATCAGCAAATCCGGTATCGCGTCAAACAGTTGGGCCTCAAGATGATCACGCAGCTGACTCATTCGCTGACAGGCAACCGACTGGTTATCCACCGCGAGTTGGAGAGCGATCGCCATCCCGATGACCAATGCGACCGGCTCCGTTCCGGGACGGGTCGTCAACTGCTGTTCGCCGCCAAAGAACTGTGGTTCAAGCGAGACGCCGGGTGCCAGCCACAAGGCTCCCACCCCGGCCGGCCCGTGAAATTTGTGCGATGTGACGGTGATCGCATCGGCATCGATCGATTTGACGTCGAAGGGAACTTTGCCGAACGATTGGGTTGCGTCGACGTGCAACGATGCACCCGCCGCTCGGCAGACCGAACTGATGGACTCGATCGGTTGGATGACACCGGTCTCGTTATTGGCCGACATGATCGAAACCACGGGCAGAACATCCGCCAAACGGGACGCTTGGTGAAGCTGGTCAGTGAACGCATCAACGTCGACGACTCCATCGCAAGTGGCGGGAGCATAGAAGACGCGCCGCCCGTTTTTTTCCGATCGCTGAGCAAACGCGAGCACACTCGCATGCTCGAGACTGCTGACCAGAAGCGGCGAATGGGGGCCACCCAGCCCGGCGAGCGCCAGATTGTTGGACTCCGTACCACCACTGGTGAGAATGAGTCTTGGTCCACCTGGAAGCGAAAAATCACACCCCAACGAAACGCCGATGCGTTGGACGGCATCGTCCATTCGCTGCGCGGCGGCTCGACCGACCGCGTGTTGACTGGAGGCATTTGCCGGGCCAAGCGAGTATTCTTCCGCCATTGCCGCGGCCACGGCAGGATCGATCGCCGTGGTCGCGTTATTGTCCAAGTAGATCATGTCGCTTTCAAATCGATCAAGACTCGGGCATCCGGATGATCTTTGAGGGCTTCGGTCAGGATTTCGTCCGCCAGAACGTTTCGGTTCGCATCTCGGAGGTCACCGATCAATGAGGCGTACTGTTCAATCAGCCACGGAGTCACATCGTCCAGAAACTCTTGGGCGTCGTCTTGACCCGAAAGACTGCGAGCTCGAGCAAGCAGTTCCGGGATGAGCACATACAGTTCGCGCTCGGCTAATCGCTGAACCAGCGGCCAGAGCACCGTGGCGCGCTTGGGATAATCGACGTTCCAACGTTTCCAGAAGTACTTGCCCAACTCCGTCAGTTGCATTTCCTCGACCAAAAGCGAGGCATGGGCAGTCGATGCCCGAGTTCCACGACGGATCGTGACCAGGTGCCAGGGTTCCGGAGGGGGGCCGTTGGGCGCTTTGATCCATGTCTTCGCTCGCAGCTGGCGTTCGACCGGGCCGGTTCGATCCGTCCGTGTGATGGGAGTCAGCTGCACATGAACGAGCGGAATTTCGTAAAACGAGAACTCTCGGGTGCGGAAGTGGGTCGGCGAAAATTCGGTTCCCGAGACATTGCCTTGTATCGCAACGAAGCCACCGACTAAAACCAGGGTCAAGACCGCCGCAACGATGTAGGCGACCGGGCGACGGTTCCGCGATGAAGATCCAGTATTTTTCACGAACGATTCGAGGGGGCTCAGGACGGTTGGGCTCAATCTTTCCGGCACGCCAACCGACAGTTTAAGCGATGAGATTCCACGCGCCGCCTCTCGCTACTCACCAAACTCTCGCGTCTTTGACGCAGGGAGCCAATTCGATCGTTGCCGGATCGACACCGAATCGATCCGCTTCGGCGTTGCAAAAGACGCGTGTTTGGAGACCCTACGACGTTTCTCGACACGACGGTCCCGCGTCCGCCTCCGTTGCCGATTTTGGTCCTGATTCGGGCGATGCAGGCCTCGAGGCGACTCCACAGGAGGATCCCAAGCAACGTCGGATGCGTCTTGAGGCCGTGCTCTTGGTCGCAAAAACGCCGCTCACGACTCGCAAACTTGCTCAACTCGCTCACTTGGCGGACGGTACGGAGGCCCGTACACTTGTCCGCCAGCTCAACCAGATCTACGACCAGTTCGGGCGCGCGTTGCGGATCGAGCAAATTGCCGGCGGATACCGGATGATGACTCGCCAGGCTTATGCACCATGGCTGAATCGGCTTGAACATTTACCTTCAGCTATTCGACTCTCCTCGCCGATGATGGAGACGCTGGCGGTGGTGGCCTACCGCGGACCCGTCTCCCGGGCGGATATCGAAGCAATTCGAGGTGTGTCGTGCGGAGAGTTGTTGCGACAACTGATGGAACGGGATTTAATTCGGATCGCAGGCCGGAGCGAAGACCTCGGCAGACCCTATCTTTACGATACGACGAAGCAGTTTTTGAGACTTTTCGGACTTCCCTCCCTCGACGCGCTTCCCGCGATCGACTGGGATCCGGTCACCTAGAGAGAAACGACACCTAGAAGGAGTCCGCTGTGAGCCCTGTCGCGTTCGCACCGATCGGTAGTCGAGAATTGCCGTCGAACTTTACATCCACCGCCTCGCTCTCCACCGAGGCGTGGTGGGATCTCACGTCGCCGTTAACCGACGCGCCGTTCGTTGACCCGTTGCTGATCGACCCGCCGTCGACGCCGACCAGCTGTATCGTGGTCCCCTCGCTCGTCATCGAAGACGAGGAGGATGAACTGTATGAAGGCGAACTGGACTACGACGAGGACGACGACGAAGACTGGGATGACGAGGACGACGACGATGATGAAGACGACGACGAGGACGACGACGATGATGAAGACGATGACTGGGAAGAAGTCGATGATGAAGACGATGAAGAGGACGACGACTTCGACGATGACGACGAGGAAGAGTTTGACGACGACGACTTCGACGATGAAGACGACGATGACTGGGAAGAAGAGGAGTCCGAAGACGACGATTGGGATTGAGTTCCTGAGTCCATCGGAAACTGGCTAAAATTGCTTCCACCCGCCGCGGAGGGTAGTCTGGTACCTCTCAGAGCCATCCTCCTCTCCTGACGCGGCGTTCCATGTCTGACCAATCGATGTCTGATGAGTCGATGTCTGACGAATCGAATTCAGACCTCCCCTCGAGTCAGACCGTTTCATTTTCAGGTGACTCGGGCCACGATTCCAGCGAGCCCCGAACCGCCGAGGTTGGGTCTTCCGCAGACTTCTCCCTTGATTCGGTCGATCGTACGACCGCCGCGGCGAAAGAGACGGCGCGGAATTCCAGCGGACGTCAGCCGAAAATTGAAAATCCGTTTCAGGTCGGAGACCTCGTCGAAGGACGATTTCAGATCGAGGCCCTGCTCGGCGAAGGTGGTTTTGGGGCGGTCTATAGCGCCAGCGATCAAAGTCTCGCCCGACGTGTGGCGATCAAGTACTCCAAAGGCCTGCAGAGCTTTGTCGACGGCTCGATCCGCAACGAAGCTCAGTCGATTGCATCACTCAGCCATCCGAATATCGTCTCGGTTTATGACTTGCTAACGCTTCGTGACGGTCATGTATTGATCGTCATGGAATACTTGCAAGGGTCTTCGCTGCAAAACGTGATTCGACAGAATCGACCTTCCATTGATCAATCGGTCGATATCGGCGTCCAGATCGCAATGGCGCTGCAACACGCGCATTCAAGGGAGCTGGTGCACAGTGATTTAAAGCCTGGGAACCTGTTCGTTCTCGATTCGGGCCTGGTCAAGCTACTCGACTTCGGCCTCGCCGTTGCCTCGTTTCCCGATCAACCTCCCGAACACACCGGGGGAACACCCGGCTACATGTCCCCCGAACAGATTCGAGGGGAATCGCACCGCATTGATGGTCGCGCTGACATCTGGGCATTCGGCGTCGTGCTTTATGAACTTCTGTGTGGAACGCGTCCGTTCCCCGGTCGCAACGCGAAGCAGGTTTATGAAGCCACGTTGCGCAAAGAAGTGCCGCCGCTGCGTCAATTGAATCCTGACATCGATGAAGACTTGCAGCGTTTGGTCCTTAAGTGTCTGCAGAAGCGTCGGATTGATCGATACGATTCGGCAACGTCTTTGTTGGAAGACCTTCAGCACTGGCAAAAGAAAAAGGGCACGTCGCCGCCGACCGGCAAAGGAGCATCGCTTTCCAGCGAGGTCGCGTTGGTGGCGGCCCAGCAAGACGAGGACGTCTCCAAACGACCGGAATCGGGTTCGCGCTCGGCGCTCACGCCGCGCGGACTCCAGCCGTTCACCGAAGACGACTCGCGCAGCTATCTCGATTTGATTCCCGGTCCGCGTGATCGATCCGGCATTCCGGAGTCGCTGGTCTTTTGGAAACGGTGGGTGCAAAGCAACGATGTCGAAACCGATTACCCGGTGGGTGTCATCTACGGTCCCAGCGGAAGTGGAAAGACATCGTACGTCCGCGCGGGACTCCTCGCGCAGCTCGACCCAGACATCTGCCGAGTTTACGTCGAATGTCGCCCGGGTGACCTTGGCGGCCGTTTGACGCGGATTGTCGAGTCTCGCACCGATGTCGCGTCGCGTGGATCATCGTCACTGCGAGACTTACTGCACCGCATTCGCAGTGATTCCGATCGTCCCAAGTCCTTCCGCAAACTCCTAATCGTTCTCGATCAATTCGAAGTCTGGTCGCATACGGCTTCGCTCCAGGAACGAATGGACTTTGCCGATGCACTTCGGCAATGTGATGGAATCCAGATTCGTGTCCTTGTCGTCACGCGAGATGACTATTGGTCCGGCGTTCGCGAATTAATGCAGTGGCTGGAAATCCCGCTGCAGGAAGGTCGCAATGTTGCCGCAGTCGACTTGCTCGATTTTGACTCCGCCTTTCAAATTCTTGAGCTCATCGGACGCAGCAGCGGCGCGCTTCCAGCCGATGACGTTCCACTGTCCAACCAGCAAGTCGATTTCCTGCGGCAGAGCATTAACGAACTGTCGCAACACAACCGAGTGATCTGTGTCCACTTGGTGATGTTTGCGCAGATGATGCGGCTGCAAAGTTGGACGCCGAAGTCGTTACGCGGCAGCGGTGGCGTGGCCGGTGCGTGCAGTCTGTTCTTTCAGGAACTCTTTGAGCGCGGCGGATCAGGCCCGCCGGAGTGTCGGCGGATTGCGGATGTAGCCGTGATCGTCCTTTCGGAGTTGCTTCCCGATGTGACCGAGTCCGTCGATGATGCGATTCGCTCTCGAGACCAGTTGGCAAAACGACTGCAAGCCACCGGAAAAGTCAGTCGCTTGGACGACACCCTTCAAGTGTTGGTCGAGTCGTTGCGCATCGTCACCGTTGTGGCGGATGATCCTTTCGACGATTCACCGGCGGATTCGGCGCAGCCGGTCTCCTTTCGTCTGGCGCACAACTTTCTGATTCAACCGATCCGGTCCTGGCTGGATCGGGCGGAGCGGAAAACGTGGCGAGGACGGACGCTTTCGCGACTCGGGGAACTGAGTTCAACCTGGGAGAAACGTAACAGCAAGAGTTTGCTGCCGGGCTTCTCGGAGTACCTCGCGCTCATGGCGGCGACTCGATTTCACCGCGTCAATGATTCGGAATCCAAGTTCATTCGGGCTGCCACGCGATACCATGCCGGACGCATTTCGATGACGCTGTTGGCGATCATCGGAATGTTCGCCACGAGCCTCTTTGCATGGACGCAGTACCGCGATGCAAAGGCGGCCCGACAGAGTAAAGCGATGTCGGATGTCGATTTGCTGCTCAACGGTGACGCCGATCAGGTGTCGACGCGGATCGAAGGGTGGGATACCGATCGGGAACTCGCAGAGAGCTTCCTGAGCAATGCGATCGACTCAACCTCAGCGCGGGCTCGCTGGCGAGCCCGGTTGTGGATGGCCAGCGAAGGAAAGCTGTCGGCGGAGTCCCTCATCGAGGAAATCGCGCAAGCGGACGTGAGTCACTTTCCGCTCACCTTGCGGGTGATGAGCGAAGCCAAGGATGCCGAAACAGCACTCAAGTCTTTTTCAACATCCGACGCGGAGATTGACGCTCGCGTGAGGGCAGCCTTGCTATCGGCGGAGCTGGGACAACCCGAGTTACTGCAAGAGCTGCTGGACGATGATGACGATGCGGCGACCACGGAAACAATCATTGACGCACTCAAGAACTGGCCGGGTTCGTTAAAACCGTTCGTCGAGCTGCTTTCCGGCGAGTACCCGTCGCACGTGCGTTACCACGCAGCGATTGTCCTTCATGCCATGCCGCTCGACGCCATCCCTGAGAAGCAAGCTCTACGACAGGCATCCGAAGAATTGTTGGCGGAGGATTTGGTCCTCATGCATCACACCGGACTGATGCTTCAGTCAAAGTTGCGTGGCGAAGACGAAGGCGCGATCGACCCGCCAGCGCACCGGCCCGACTGGCCACTGGCACTCGAGTCAATTCCGATGGTGCGAGTCGAACCCCAGTCTTACGAGCATTCCACAACGATCCGCGGGCTCGACAACCAACGCGAGATTACGACCGAACGCCCGATCTACTTTGCATCGCGACCGGTTCCAGTTTCCTTCTTTCGCGACTACCTGCGTACCAACCCCGAGCTGCCCAGCGAATCGTTGACGACCATTATCGACTACAAAAAACCTTCTCTGGAAATCTTTCAAGCCGGAGAATGGCACACTCCGCTCATCGGACTTCGGATGGGAGATGCGATCGAATTCGTCAATTGGCTCAGTCGCCAAGAGGGACTCAAACCGCGCTATGAGAGATCGGAGACAGCGTTCTCTCATATACCAAAAGACTTCCGAGAAAGCCGCTACATTCCCTATCGGTTGGTCGATGGAGACGGTTATCGATTTCCCACCGGTGAGGAGTTCATCGTCGTCGCGTTCAGCGGCTACTCAAACGGGATTCCCTGGGACATCGCCAAACTGGATCCCAGTACGGAGAGTCTTTTGAAGACGGTGCCCAATCGCTCGGGCATTTTTCTGAACGCCGTGTTCGACTGCGCGTTTGTGCACGGACGACCGAAGACGCCGAGTTTTAGAATCAGGCCGAAAAACTCAACACCTTATGGAGGAACCTACATTCCCAAGAGGGTCGAATTGTATGCCTACCTCTATCTCGTCCGGGACATCGATTGAAAACCGCTTCTCGCTGCCTGCTAGGCCAAGATTTCCTTAACGACTCGGGCAGGTTCGACTCCGGTGAGCTTTTGATCGAGCCCCTGAAAGGGAAACGTTAAACGCTTGTGATCGGTACCGAGAAGGTGCAACATGGTCGCGTGAAGGTCACGTACTTCGACGGGATCGGCGACAACGTTGTAACTGAACTCGTCGGTTTCCCCGTGCGATATCCCGCCTTGAATCCCGCCTCCGGCCAGCCAGCCGGAGAAGCATCGTGGATGGTGATCACGACCGTAGTTGTCATGCTCCAGCTTTCCCTGGCAGTAGGTGGTTCGGCCGAACTCTCCCGTGAACACGATGAGCGTGTCATCGAGGAGCCCCCTACTCTTCAGATCTTGAATGAGCGCCGCACAGGGCTGGTCGACGTCGAAGCACTGCCCAGGCAGTTGCTTGGGCAGAATGGTGTGGTGGTCCCAACCGCGATGAAAGATCTGGATGAAGCGAACGTCTCGCTCGATCATCCTTCGAGCAAGCAAACAGTTTCTCGCAAAAGAGCCTTTCTTGGTGACTTCGGGACCGTAAAGGTCCAACACATGTTGCGGTTCCTCCGAGACCTCAGTCAGCTCGGGGACCGAAGACTGCATGCGGAATGCCATCTCTTGTTGCGCGATCGTGGTCTCGATTTCTGGATCGCCGATCTGCTGAAAGTGACCGCGGTTGACTTGTCCGATCGTGTCCAACATGCGGCGGCGGATGGACGCGTCGATTCCCTTCGGATTGGAAAGAAACAAAACCGGGTCGCCGGATGTTTGAAACTTGACGCCCTGGTGCTTGGAAGGCAACGGGCCGCTGCCCCACAGCCGGCTGTAAATCGCTTGGGTGTTGCGAGTCCCTCCTGTCCAGTACGCCGAATTTAAAACGACGAAGTCCGGGAGGTCACGATTCATCGAGCCGAGACCATAACTGATCCAAGCGCCCATACTCGCTCGCCCGGGAATCTCGGATCCCGTACAGACGAATGTTTTTGCAGGATCATGATTGATGGCGTTGGTCGTGAACGACTTGATCACGCAAAGATCATCGGCGACGGTCGAAAGGTGTGGAAACAACTCGCTCATCCACAGTCCACTTTCACCGTGCTGCGCGAATTGGTACTTCGAAGGCGCGATGAGTTGTTCTTTGCCTTTCGTCATTGCGGTCACGCGTTGCCCCATGCTGACGCTCGGTGGCAACGGCGCGCGGAAGAGCTTTTGGAGTTCTGGCTTGTAATCGAAAAGGTCGATCTGGCTGGGCGCACCGGCCATGAACAAAAAGATGACGCGTTTCGCGCGTGCCTGATTTCCAGAGGCAACCGAATTCTCGGCGTGGGACTTCTGTGGCAAGAGGGTCCCGAGAACCGATGCCCCGAGCCCCATGCCGGAGGTCTTTAGAAACTGCCGCCGAGCGAGTTCCCAGTCCGTCGCAGGAAGATCGTTGGGGTGAATCTTATGCATGGCAGTTACTGTCGGGTCTTGGTGATGTCGAGGTTGTACAGTGCGCTGGTCAAGACGGTCCAAGCCGCCAACTGTTCACTTGAAACCCCATCCGGCAAAGTCATCTCGCCGCAGAGCTCTTCGGTCAATTCGAGTGACTTCTTGTACGCGGTTTCGAGATCGTTTAGCAGCGCAAGCAGGGACTCGCATTCTTGATCGTTGGGCAAAAGAGCTGTGACCGTTTCGTAGATCACATGGAGACGCTCCTGAGCGTCACCCGTGTGTTCAGCAAGCACGCGTGCGGCGAGGTGGCGCGAAGCTTTGAGGTATTCCGTTTCGTTGAGCAGCAACAAAGCTTGTAGCGGCGTGTTGGTGCGCTCGCGGCGTGCAATGCACTCTTCGCGGCTGGGCGCATTGAGGATCGTCATCTGGGGCGGCTTGACGCTCTTACCGAACAGCTGGCGGTGAAGACGTCCGCTGGAGGCGAGTACTTGATCACGAATCATCTCGGAATCCATTCGGTAGCGGGATCCACGCGCCAACAGCCGGTTGTCAGGGTCACGCTCGAAAACCTTGGGTGCCGCAAACGAGGATTGTCGGTAGGTGTTGGACAAGACGATTTCTTTCATGAGTGCGCGGACGTCCCAGCCGCTTTCGACAAATCGTACCGTCAGGTAGTCCAGCAAGTCGGGATGCGAAGGCCATTCACCCTGTGCGCCGAAATCCTCGGAGGTTTTCACGATGCCGACGCCAAACACCTGCTGCCAGAATCGGTTCACCGCCACCCGCGCCGTCAAAGGATGTTGGGGTGACGTAAACCAGTCGGCAAGATCCATTCGTGTTGCCGTTTCACCCGCTTGCTTCATTGGCGGTAGGAATGCGGGAGTCGCGCGCGGTACTTGTTCGCCAGGATTGTCGTAGGCTCCGCGAATCAAAACATGAGCGGGACGAATCTCGTCGCGTTCCTTCATGATCATCGCCGCCGGGATAGTTTTCAGATGATCATCACGTTTGGTCTGCGCCAACTTCAACTGTTTCTTAGCGGCCTCGACGAGAGACTGGATGCCGTCCTTTTCTGCTTGCCCGATCTTGGGCGATTGCACTTCTTTTTGAAGGCTCGCCAGTCTGGCTTGTTTGGCCGCCACCTCGGCATGGAGGTCAGCGAGCTGAATCGTTTGGTCTGTCGATGGCAGGTCGATGTAGGGTGCTTGCAGTCCACGCCAAAAATCGGTGCCGCTCCGCCGACCTGTCTCCGGAGGTGCATCCAAGTTGTTAAAGAAGGCAGAGAGTGAATAGAACTCCTTCATCGTTAACGGATCATATTTGTGATCATGACAAACGGCACACTGCACCGTGAGTCCCATAAAGGCCGTTCCCACACTTGTAACACGATCGAGTACGTTGCGAGTGAAACTCTCCTCGGGGAGCGCGGTCCCGACGTCAATGATCAAATGCAGTCGATGGAAACCCGACGCGATCAATTGATCTCGCGTCGGTTCGGGATACAAATCGCCGGCCAGCTGGTATCGGACGAAGTCGCTGTAGGGCAGATTCTCGTTGAATGCTCGGATCACCCAGTCACGGTAGGGCGACAGCTCGCGATAATGATCGTGGTGAATGCCATTGGTGTCGGCGAACCGAACCAGGTCCAGCCAGTACCGCGCCATGTGTTCGCCGTAATGAGGGCTGCTGAGCAGGCGGTCGACGAGTTTCTCATAAGCGTCCGGTGCGTCGTCGCTTAAAAAGTCCTGGATCTCACGACGGGTCGGTGGAAGGCCAGTCAGATCAAGAGAAAGGCGGCGAATGAGCGTGCGTTTGTCGGCCGGTGGAGAGGCAGACATGCCATCCAGTTGCAGCCGACGGAGCACAAATTGATCGATCGGAGAGCTAGCGGTTTGCGCGGGGAGGTCCGGCATCGCTGGCGGCAGAAATGCCCAAAATGACTCGTAGGCGGCGCCCTGTTGGATCCACTGCCGGAAGAGCTCTTTTTCCGCTGCGGTGAGCGGTTTCTTGTGGCTGTCCGGCGGAGGCATGACCCGATCGGGATCCTCGGAGAGCAGACGATCGTACAGCTCACTTTCGGAGGGTGATCCGGGAACGATCGCAAACTCATGCGCCCCTTCCGACCCGTCGGCTTGATCGAGACGCAAGCCGGCTTGTCGATCATGTTCGTCCGGACCGTGGCAGTGAAAACAACGGTCTGACAGGAGCGGACGGATGTCCCGATTGAACTGAACTTCTTGCCCTCTAGCGAAATCGGTCACCAGCAAGAGGATCGCGAGAGAGGCGATCGGGTGCAGGTGACGAGACCGAGGACGTTTGAAAGTCTTGATCGAAAGCATGATGTCTTCTTGAAACAGTCCGAACCGACCGCTCTCGGTGATTCCTCTTCAGGCCAGGAGCGAGAGGCAGCTTCGGTTCGGTGTGGATCGATCGTCGCGAGTGCGACGTTAGATCACCCAAGATAGACGGTCAAAGCCGCGGCCCGAACGCTTCAACGGGAAGTTTCCGGACGGAGACGAAAACGTCCCGGTGGGATTCTGCGTTGCTTAGCGAGGAATAGCCCTACGCTGATCCAACGGCTGTGGATTGTCGTTGCAGGGGCAGTCGCTGCACTCCGGGGAGTCGCAATTGCCTTGTGCGCACTGCGCACACCGGCACTCGCTCTCCCGCTCCTCACAACAGTAATAGGGCTCGCCGCAGTACACGCCGCAATCATAGTCCGTGACGCCTTGGCCGCAGAATTGCGGCACAATCACGTTTCCTTGTGCGTCCTTGAGTTGCTCGTAGGGAACGTCTCCGCCGGCAAGCCGATAGCGATAGCGTGCTCCCGCCAAACAAGCCGCGCACGTCTTGGGATCATCGGCATGCGACTGCAGGCAACAGGCTTTCTCTTCTTCGTACCGCTGCTGGGCGTTGGGATGTCCGTTGGGCAAAACCGCAGCGTTGAGGCACGGCGGTTGAATCCGTTGCACCCGATCTTCCTGCATGTAACTTTTCGGACCATCAGCTTGTTGCAGGTAGTCGAGACGGGAATCGAGAGGGTCGATCGAGTGCTCCGAATTGTCTTGGATCGGGTTCAAAATAGACGGGCCACTGGGATGGACGATCGAGTCGATGAGGACAGGCGGGCAGGCAGTTGCATGCGGACCAGCAGTCACCGTTGAACAAGGAGCCGGCGAACAAGGAGCTGGTGAACAAGGAGCTGGGCAAGCCGACGTGACGGGTGCGGCACACAATGGCGCACAATTCGTGCTTGAAACGCAAGCGTTTGAGACGACTGGCTGGCAGGTGTTGGATTTGCCTTTCAGTCTCTGAAAAATCCGAAACCGGCCACCCGCATCCGCTTGCGAGACGCAGAGGCCAGACATCGAGAACGCGATCAAGCAAAAGGCGGTGAGTTGTCGAGCCACGGGTGTGAACCTCAAAGATCGTATGACGGTGTTGGGGAAGGCTCATTAGTGTACGTAGAACCGTTCCCGCTTGGTGTACTTTGGTACCCTCATGAGAGGAGATTTAATGACGCGGATCGCCAGCATTCCTGGAAGGAAAATCGGGTTGGGCTGATTGATGCGATAATCCGTGAGCGCTCGCCCTCGTCTGCTCCGCATGTGGATAGCGACATGCAGAGCGTCACACGGTGTGATTTTCTGGGGCAATTCAGCGGTTGCCACGGGACGATATGATTGTTTTGGGGGACGCGAAGATCCACCAAGTCACGGAAAACGGGAATTTCGATGGAGACCAATCAAGCTGATTTCGCGTTCGCCGCGGGGGTTGTGGTTGGTGTGTACCTGTTGGTCGGCTGGATCCTCCGTGTGCGACAATCACTGCGAGGATCCTACGCCTGGATCGGACTAGGCCTTTTCTTGCTATGGCTGCCGGGATATTGGTGGACCCAACACGTCGGTGATGATGCATCACAGGAGGTGTTTCAGCGTCTTCAGGGCGTCGCGCCAACGTACGCGATCGAGTTGCAGGAGTTGGGACATGACTCACTCCGCTTGGACACCGATCCGCAAGCGCCGCGATATCTCGCAGCAATCGCGAAGCAACGACAGTGGCTTGCCGTTAATCCGGCGGTGGCAGACATCTACACGTTTCGCCCCGCTGCGGGAGGCGAGGGATATCAATTTATCGTCGATTCGGAGACCGATTACGACCGGAACGGAGAGTACGTCGGCAAAGAAGAACAACGGACTCCGATCGGTGAAGTCTGGACGGAAGGGTATGACCCCAAACCGATTGAACAGGCGCTCGCGGGTGAACCCGTCGTTGCGGATCCAAGCGTGTATGAAGATCGGTGGGGACGTTGGGTTTCCGTCTACAGTCCGATACGTGATTCGAAAGGCGACGTGGATGCGATCGTCGGTGTCGACTTTTCTGCCACGCGCTGGCAGGAGGTCATCACGACAGCACGGCGATTCGCGTTGGCGAGACTGATGGCTTTTTCGACTTTACTAATCGGTGGTGGTTCACTCGTTTCTTGTTTGCGGGCACGCTTGCTGCGAGAGCAACAAATCTCCGCACAACTGACCGAGGCAAAGTATGCCGCCGAGAGAGCGGCGGAAAACGCGAGGATCGCCGAATCGGCAAAGTCACAGTTTCTCGCCAACATGAGCCATGAGATTCGCACGCCGATGAACGGTGTGATTGGTATGTGTCAGTTGCTCGGTAACACAACTCTGAGCCGAGAACAGAAACAATACCAGCGTCTCGCCTTGCGTTCGGCGCGGGATCTGCTGGTGTTGCTCAACGACATTTTGGATTTCTCCAAGATCGAAGCCGGTAAGCTCACCCTCCAGCCAAGCGTCGTTCGTCTTCACGATCTCCTTTCCGAATCGATGCGGCTCCTTGCCGGCACTGCGACCGAAAAGGAGTTGGAGCTCGTGTTGTGTATCGCATCGAATGTTCCGACCCTGGTTGAAACGGATGTCACTCGGTTACGGCAAGTCCTATTCAACCTCGTGGGCAACGCAATCAAATTTACCGAGCAGGGTGAAGTCGAGTTGTCGGCCGAACAGGTGGATCGGCCACCGGAAGAGTTGTTGCCCGCCGAAAAGCAACGGGGAACCAACAACTGGATGCGTTTCGCGGTCCGTGACACAGGCATCGGCATTCAAGAAGAAGACCAAAGCCGTGTGTTTGATTCGTTCGAACAAGCCGGCAAACACGACAGCCGGCGAGGGTCAGAGTCAATCCATGGAACGGGATTGGGGCTGGCGATCAGCCGACGCATTGTGCAGATGATGGGTGGTGCGCTGACGCTGAAAAGCCGACCGGGTTCAGGGTGCACGTTTACGTTCTTTATTCCTTTGGAACCGCTTTCCAACCCGCGAGACGAAACTGCCCTCTCCACCAAACCCCTTGCCGGCAAGGAGGTCTTGATTGTGGAGGACAATGCGGCGCAGCGACGTCACTGCAAACAGGTCACGATGGAATGGGGAATGCGCGTTGAAACTGCATCGGATGGAGAAAAGGCGATCAATATGCTTGCGACGCGTGAGCATCAAAGCCGTCCATTCGATCTCATGGTGTTGGATGCAACCCTTCCCGCGATGGGAATGGAACAGATCCTTGGCATGGTGTCACAGTCGCGACGGTTTTCGGAGACTCCGATCGTCTTACTCACCGCCGCAAACGTTGACCTTTCACCCGAGACGACCGCGGCGGCCAGCGTAAGACAAGTCCTCCTCAAACCAATGTCACCTGGTGAATTGCGAGACGTTTTGTTGGCCGCGATTGCTCCAGAGACGGGATTGTCAATGGATGACTTAGTCCAGGCCAGTACCGATACACTTGAAACGGTTCAGGAGACAAAGAAGGTTCTTCTGGCCGATGACAACCCGGTCAACCGACTCGTTGCCGTGAATCTCTTGCGCGAACGGGGGCATGAAGTCGACGTGGTTGGCGATGGCGAGTCTGCACTTAAACGTGTCGCTCGTCACGCCTACGACATCGTTCTGATGGACATTCAGATGCCGACTCTCGACGGTATTCGGGCGACCCAATCGATTCGTGAACATGAGCACCGCAGCGGTCGCGGTCGTCACTTGCCGATTTTCGCGATGACCGCACAGGCGATGGAGGGTGATCGGGAACGATGTTTGGAGGCGGGAATGGATGGCTACCTCACCAAGCCGGTCGACCAAGAAGAGCTTTACCGCGTGGTTGAAAATTGTCACTTGATCATTGCGGAGAACCTCTTGCGTGACGTGGACGCGCGGCACGCGACCACCATGGAGGAGTTTGGGGGCGCCACCCAGATTCACCCCGAGACTCTCGACGAAAGTCCAACCGACGAATCCACAAACGTGTTTTCGCCCGAATCGCCGGACCGCGTGAACAGAACGCCGGAAAGCAATGCGTTGGAAAACAGCATGCCCGAAAACCACGTCTTCGACGCGGCTCTCTTTCGCCGAAACACAGGCGGGGCGCCGGAGACGATCCGACAGATGATTGACTTGTACGATGGAGAGTCTGCGAAACAGTTTTCGGAACTCGCCGATGCGATCGTGAATCAAGACCAGGATGCCGCCCAAGAAGCACGTCATAAGCTTCGCGGAACACTCGGGATCTTCGGAGCGGAGAAGGCTCTGGAACGGCTCGATGATCTGGGCGATGTCCCATCGAGGGTTGATCCGTCAAACGAAAAACTTGAACGGCTGCGTGAAGAGCTCGATCGGTTACAGACGGCGCTCGCGGAATGGCAGACGTAGGAGCGCTCGCTAAGACTCCGCACGACGTTTCTGCAGTGCATTCTTGCAGTACTTGAGAATGCCCATTTCGCCGAGCGTAGCCTCCACTTCGCCCAGATCATCACTGCAAATCAGTTTTGCGACTTCGTCAATCAGTTGCTTGGAAAACTGTTTCGAGGCACGGCTTTTAATCTGTTTGGCATTGTCGCGAGAGATCGTTCGGCCACTCTCTAGCGAGAGCACTTTGGCGAGTTCGTTGGTGCTTGGGGGTGAAACTCCTGCCGAGAGTGCTTCCGCGTTCAGCTTGAGGCAAACGTACTGCAGGACGTCGATGGTCCGGACGGCACTGAGAGCTGCATTGAACAGTGACTGGACCAGGGTTCGATCGAAGGCTTCATCTGCCTCCGAGTCGTTGGTATCCGGAATCGCGTCCGCCATGGAATCCAGCTTCGCCATACTCTGCGGTTTCTTGCGCAGATACTCGTAGCACGTATTCCGCAAGACAGTCTTGAGGTACGTTCGAAACGAGCGACTTGGGTCATAACCGCCCAGCTTTCCCGCCATACACTTTTCGACAAACAGGTCCCAGACGGCTTCGGAAGCTTGGGCGTCTCCCATTTTCGTTTTCAGAAACGCCATCACGGCTTTCTGGTAGCGTTCGATAAATCGTTGCCGTTCCGCGAGTTGTTGTTGGCGCGCTGCGAGGATCTGTTTGCCGAGCTGGGTCCCATCGCTGGAACGCGGTAATGGCAGGGGCTCTGACAAGACATTGATGATCTGTGAATACTCGGTGCTAATGTCCGAAATCCGATTGGACGGACGACCAACCGGCCAGCCCTGCTCCCCCGGAGACGCGGAATCATTTTGATCGTCGTTCATTGAGCTCTGTTCTCATCGGTTTCAATTGAAACAAACGTTGCCTTTTCCCCGGCATCCGTGACGGCGAGTTCGTCGTTGTTCGTCACACGCTCCAGCGTCGCCCTCACGGTCTCGAGTTGCGTTCGCGTTAGTTCACATTGCCATTGACCCGGATAGTCAGCTCGGAAGGCGGTGGCTTGGTTCAATTCGCTTGGAGTGTTTGCTCCACGAGCGGCCGCGGTTGCTGCCCAGTGAAGCCATCGCCGGGTGGAACGGTAGCTGCCGCGTTCGCCGGGAAATGCGATAAAAGCAAGTTGGCGTTCGAGGATGGACCATTCATCTGGTGAGTCGATCGTCTCAAAGCTATTGACCACCGTCTTCCATACCGTGTCCAAGCGGTCATCCCAGTAGTCGTCATAGATTCCATAGAAACGCATGTAGCCCGCCGGGAGAATCGCCTGAAGATTCGAGATCTGCTCACTCCAGTAGTGATCGATGGCCGTGTTGACCAAACGAACCGCGGTTAAGCGACGAGAATTGCGACCAAATAAGTGATCCAAAGGGCTTTCGGGTGCGTGAAAGGCTTGTTGCAAACGCTCCAAAGCTTGCTTTCGGTCACCTGAGCCAGCCAAACGCACTCCGGAGAGCCTCAACGCGGCATGGTGATCGGGGTCAATCGCAAGTGCTGTGGCGAGGTCTCGGTCACAAGCGGAGGAGTTCGAGTTTTCCTGTGCTTTGGTCGTGTTGCGAACGAGAGAGTCGAACTGATGAAGCCAAAAAGCGCGACCCGAGTAAACGTCGGGTGCCTCGGAAAGAAGCTCCACGGCTCTGTTCCAGTCATCTAAGACATCGTCGTAGCTGGGGATTGGAATCTCCAGCTGACTCGCAGGTCCCCGCCCCTCGTGGAGTCTCGTGAAGGCATTGGAACGCAGTTCCGCCCGAGCCAAATAAGCCAGTCCAAGTGTTGGGTCGAGCGCGATCGCCTCGTCAAGCAGTTCGTGAACGTGTTTGTATTGCAGAGCGAGGTTTTGTGACTTGCCGATCGCTTGTAGATCACTCAGGAAGGGAATCCGCGACTCCTTCCCTTCCGCTTGCGGTTCCGCTTGTAATAATTTCATCATCTTGGGAGTGGCTTGGAAAAGCCGCATCCGAGCCTGATTCCAGTCCGAGCTCGAATCCTTGTCTTCGATCGTATCCAAGGTGGCGTTGAGCAGCTTGGATCGATCGCCGCTGAGTTCGGCTTCCAATAAGGAATAGCCGACCAGGAACGCCGCGTTGAGCCGCTGGTTGGTTACTTTCAGAGCTTGATTGCGATCCGCCAGGGTCTCCTTGGCACGCATTTCTCGTCGGCTGACTTCCTTTTCTCGATCTAACGAGCGATTCAATTGAATAGCGAGCAGACCACTTGAGACCAGTCCCAACAGGACTGAGGAAACGGTGATGAGGATCGTTGCTGCGGCAATGCGATGTTTGCGAGTGTATTTTGATAGTCGGTAGCCAAAGGTCGGCCTTCTTGCCTTGACCGGATTCCCCTCCAGGTAGTTTTCGACATCGTCGGCGAATTCACCCGCCCCCCCGTAACGTCTTGACCGGTCTTTCTCGAGGGCTTTTAAGACAACCCAGTCCAGGTCGCCACGAATGATCTGTTCCAGCTTGGCCGATGTGATCCGTCTTCGTTGTCCCGCTTCGACGGCGGATTCATCATGGTCACTCAGACGCGAGCTCGGCTTGGCAGGCTCTTCCTCCCGGATCATCTGAAGGACTTCCAGCAACGCCTTTTGTTTAATGGTTTCGTCGTTGAGCGGACGGGTGCCCGTTAGAAGCTCATAAAGAACGACACCCAGTGAATACACATCGGCTCGCGTATCGACATCCAACTGATTGAGTTGTGCCTGTTCCGGCGACATGTACTGGATGGTTCCGACAATACGACCGAACTCGGTAAAGAAGGTCTCGTCGGTCAGTTTGGATTGGGCATCCAGTGCCTTGGCCAGTCCAAAATCGATCACCTTGGGCGACAGCACTTGATCAATTTCTTCGACCAAAATGTTCGACGGTTTTAGATCCCGGTGGATGATCCCTTTTTGGTGAGCGTGTTGTACTGCGCGGCAGATATCGACGAACAGTCGCAGTCGTTGTTCGACGGTGTGTTTGTTCTGGTCGCAATACTCGGTCAGCGGGATACCACGAACGTACTCCATCGCAAAATAGGGACGTCCCGCGTCATCTCCACCATCAAACACCTTGGCAATGTGTGGGTGATCCATCATTGCCAGTGCTTGCCGTTCGGCAGCGAAACGCGAAAGAATCAGATCGGAGTTTTGATTCGCCTTGATGACCTTGAGCGCGACGCGACGCCGCATCGGCTGACGTTGCTCGGCCAAATAGACGACCCCCATTCCTCCTCTGCCAAGAACTTGCAGCACCCGGTATGGGCCGACCATTTTTCCGATCAAGTCACTCTCGTCCGTGACAACGGCTGGTTGGTTTTCCGAATCGGGCGTAAAAGCGGGAAACTCGTCGATGGAACTGGAATCGGAACTGATCGTGTCATCGTCGATGGGTTCTTCCGATTCATCTTTCATGGGTCAAATGGTCTCCAGTGGCGAGAAAGTGTGAGTCAAGGACCGAGCCTATCGACCCATAGTCGTAAAAGACGGCCGGGTGACAGAATTTTTCTGTTTTGTCTCGCATCCGTACTTTTCGGAAACGAAATTCAACTCCATTGGGCTTGTGGAGCAAGTCAACTGATTCGGTTACCTTCTCATTCCGTTCGACCCCATCCCCCCTGGCCCGAGGAAGTCCCATGAGTGACTCTAAATCAATTAAAAACGCGTTCCAGCTGACCGACACCGTCTTGGAAAGCTACCTCGGTGACTTTACGGATGCCGATTTACTCACGCGTCCCGGCGCGGGTTGTAATCATATCGCCTGGCAACTCGGACATCTGATTAGTTCCGAGTCAATGCTGATGAACATGATCAAGGAAGGATCGGGAATCGAATTGCCCGAGGGATTTGCCGAAGCCCATGACAAATCGGTCGCCGACTCGGATGACGCATCCAAATTTAGATCGAAAGACGAATATTTGCAGCTCTATCGAAAGGCAAGGCAGCATTCCATTCAAGCGATCCAAACGATGACCGAAGAAGAGCTGAATGCCGAATCACCGGAGAACTTTCGCAGTTTTTGCCCGGACAAGCGAGCCATGGTGATGTTGGTTGCCAGTCACCCAATGATGCACGTCGGTCAATTTGTTCCGGTTCGTCGCGCACTGAACAAGCCGCTGGTCATGTAGAACAGGGCGAACCAACGAACCGATCTTGCTGTCCCGAGAGGGGCAATCATTGCCCTGTTTTCCGCTTTAACGTGAGTTCGAAAGATGACGCAGGCTGACTCCGGTGAAGGTTCCTCCACCACAACGTGTCCGCTGGATTGTCCCGACGCGTGCAAGTTGGTGGTCACCCGGCGTGATCAGCAGATCGTGAAAATCGATGGTTCCAGCGACGATCCGCATACCAACGGATTTATTTGCGGCAAAGTTCGGAACTACGCGGACCATGTTTATTCCACGCATCGTTTAAAGACTCCGATGCGTCGTTCGGGCGCGAAAGGCAGTGGTCGATTTGAACCTATTACCTGGGAGGAGGCACTGGCGACGATTGCGGAGAGGATTCAGCTGGATCGTGATCGCTACGGAGCCGAGTCGATTCTCCCGCTGTGCTACGGCGGTTCCAACGGCAGGCTGTCGCAAGACGCGTTGGACGCCAGGTTCTTTTACCGCTTGGGTGCATCACGTTTGGACCGTACCGTGTGCGCTGCGCCGTCCGGGGCGGCTTATCAAGCACTGTATGGCAAGATGCCGGGCGTTTCGTGCCTGGATTACGATGAAAGCCAATTGATCATCATCTGGGGAAATAACCCGCATGCCTCGGGCATTCACCAAGTTCCCCACATTCAAAACGCGCAAGCCAAGGGCGCGAAGTTGGTGGTCATCGATCCGAGAAAGACCTCGCTTGCTTCGCGAGCGGACCATCACTTACCCATCTACCCGGGCTCTGACCTGGTGGTTGCCCTCGCGATGATCCGTTGGTTGGATCGTAATGGGTACAGCGACTCCAAATTCATTGCCGAGCATGTCAGTGGTTTCGAACAACTTCGTGAACGTTCCGAGCCTTGGACGGTTCCACGAGCTGCGGAGGTTTCGCGCGTACCGGAGTCTTCTTTGGAAGCCGTGTTCCAGCTTTATGCCGAATCGGAACCCGCGGTGATTCGATGCGGCTGGGGCCCCGAGCGGAACCGCAACGGTGGCAGTGCGACGGCGGCGATTCTCGCCATTCCCGCGGTTGCAAACAAGTTTTGTCGGTCGGGCGGATTCACGATGAGCAACTCCGGCGTCTGGAAACTCAATCAGGCCTCCATCATCCAAGCCTCCCCGCCGGCGACTCGACGCATCAACATGAACTTGATTGGTGAGTGCCTTCTTGGAGAAAGTGATCCACCCGTCGCCACGCTGTTTGTTTACAACTGCAATCCGGTTGCCACACTACCCGAACAAAACAAGGTGATTCAGGGTCTGCAACGCGACGATCTCTTTACGATCGTGTTCGACCAAGTCTTAACGGATACGGCGATGTATGCCGACATCGTGCTGCCCGCAACGACGTTCCTGGAGCACGATGACTTGCGCAACGGTTACGGCAACACGAGGATGGGACGGATTGAACCGATGATTGCTCCGGTGGGGCAGTCACGCAGTAACAACGAAGTCTTCGGCGAGCTCCTCGATCGCCTCGACCTGTCCGAGCCAGAGGATGTGACGAGTGATTCTGGGCTTGTGAAACGGGTTTTGGGCGATCGGAGCTTTGCGGAACTTCAGCGAACCGGTGAACTTGCGCCAGGGATTGGGCCGCGTCCCGTTCAGATGCAGGTTGTCTTTCCGGCGACACCCAGTGGACGGATTGAACTGTATCCGGAACCACTCGTCGCCGCTTCAAAGGCGGGTCTGTACCAATACATCGAGGAGGATGCGGCGGATGACTATCCGTTGGCCGTGATTTCGCCCGCCACAAGCAAGACCGTCAATTCTTCCTTGGGCTACTTGGTTGACCAGCCAATGGTCGCAACCATGCATCCGAGAGATGCCGCGGAACGAGAGATCAATGACGGGCAATCCGTACGCATCTTCAATGCCAGCGGTGAAGTGATCGTGGCGGCACGCGTGAGTGATTCGGTGGCTCCGGGAGTCGTCAGCCTGCCGAAGGGGATGTGGATGCGTCACTCGAAGAACAAGCGAACTTCCAATGCGCTCGCGCCCGACACCCTCTCCGACATTGGTGAGGGTGCCTGTTTCAACGATACCCGCGTCCAAGTCGCACGGTTGGCAGGCGAGGATGATCGTTCAGCTAGCCAGGCTACTGGTGTTTGAGCCATTCATGGCACTCTGCCAAGGTTTTGAACGTGTGCTCTTCGGGAATCAACTCGGGGACCAAACGGATTCCCTCCAGCATTGCAGTGGGCTGTTCTTGCAGTCCAGTGAGCAACACGGTCTTCCCGGCCTTCTTCAACCGCAGGATCGTGTCCTCCAGCGTGTAGAGTCCCGACTGATCCATGAAGGGAACACGTTCCATTCGGACGATCAATGTCGAGGCGTCTTGGGGAAGTGACGCGGCGAGAGATCGGAACCCCGAGCTGAAGCCGAAGAAAAGGGGGCCGTAAAGGTGCTTGATATAGACAGAAGGTGCCGCGGAAATCTCGACTTCATCCTCCCACTGGGGCTCGGGGTCCACCGGCGCGATCACCACCACGTCCGGGTCCGCCTCGATCACGACCGCCGTCACCGCCGGCTCTACCTCTGCGGGCTCGCTCGGCGGGTCCGCCGGCGTGACGACCACCACCGC
>JBCBOO010000349.1:0-5818 GCA_039821235.1 Planctomycetota bacterium | reverse complement strand
CTCTCGACCTTTCGCAAATGCCTTCGATGTATCCGCGCGAATCTCATCGCGATTGAATCGAATAGTGGTTTCATTATCGTCGCGATGGATGGTGAACCATCCTGCCATAAACGCGATGACGCCGAGAGCGCCAAGAATCATCAAAGAACGGAACACAGCATCCTCCATGCAGCCTTAGGGGCGGGGTTTCACCGGCCGCGGAGGGTACCGAAGATCAGACGCCGACCGATAGATCAATTCTCATGATCTCCGCCGGCAATTTCCCAGACGAATTTGGCGATTGAAGGGGCAAGTTTCTTGGACAAAGGAAGATCGGGATTGCTGTAGGAAGCGAGCTGTTTTTCAGGGGCATCAATATCGACGAGTACATGATTCATGCCCTCTACGATCACTTTTTCAACCTTCTTGCCCGCCTGCTCCAATCGATTGGCGTCTTCGATAGACACTTGCATATCTTGATCCCCCTGAACCACCATGAGCGGGACCGAGAGTGTGCGTGCGTCGTTTTCTGGAGTGCTTTCAAGCAGGCTGATGAAAAATGGTTGCACGCTCGGACGGAGGACGGACACCAGCTCGACTGAAACCTCCTCAACCACCTTCCCCAATGCAAGTTGATTCAGAATCGAATCTGCTTCGGAGTACAGCGGCTCGGGGAGCTTGTTTTTCAGTTGGCTTCTCAATAGTTCGTTAAAGGGCCGACCCGACCCGGCAACAGAAATGACCCCTGCGACGGGCGGATTGTTGTGCGCCGCTTGGAACGCAAAGTGGGCGCCCTCGCTATGTCCGAGCAAGACAAGCTTCGAAAACCGCTTGTCGGACGCGTAGCGGCTGATCCAAGCCTTGTAGTCATCGACATAGGTTTTCGCTCGCAAGTCAGACTCGCTACCGCCGAGACCTGTTTTTCCGCTCCCTCGCTTGTCGTAACGGACACTCGCGATGCCCTGGTTGGCCAACGCCCGCGCCAGTTTCAAAGTGGCGTTCGTTTCGATCAGTGGGCCGTTACCGTTTCGGTCAGTCGGACCCGACCCAGAATGGAAAATCACAAGCGGCACTGGCTGAGCGAGACGCCCCTCACTCGGAAGGCAAAGCGTTCCTGACAGCGAAAAGCCGTCCCTAGCGATCGACACGTCTGTCTCATTGGATGCACTTGCCGGATCACTCGCAGAGTCTCCCGTCGGAAGGCTCTCGGGGCGAACATAGAGCCCGATGAGAAGCTTGCCTTGGAAGGTGAGCCGGTACACCAGAGCTTTGCGTTGGTGGTACGCCGTGGCTTCGATCGTCAACGGATCTTTCGCGATCGTTTTGATCGGACCGTTCTCTTTAAACGATCCGGCAACAAACTCAAGTTGCACCATCGTCAGCTTGAGCTTGTTCGCCGGCAAGAGCTCTTTCATCTTGTCTGAAAAGCGTTCGACGACGGCATCGGCTTTTTTCGATGTCAGCTCATTTAGGACGTCAGCTGCCAATCGAGTTGAATCGGCAGACGTATCGTCATCGGCGAGGCCCCTGCCTTGGAAGCCAACGAGAGCACAGGCGGAGAGCACGAAACACGAAGTCAGTAGCCGATTGAACATTCCAAGACCTCACGCGAGTTTAGAATCATCCCACGCGTAGTGTTCGAACGCTGGGTGTGAGTCTTGGCAACAGCTACTACTTATCTTCGGTTTTCGTACCGTCGGGCTTTGAGGCGTCTTGACCGAACTCAAAGTCGGGAATTCCGTCTTCCCCCGCTTTTTCGAAGGCTTCGCGATGGCCTTGGGCGAGTTCTTGATCACCCACTTTCTCGTAACAAACCGCGAGTCGCTGGTGAGCGTTGGCAGCCAATTTGGGAACGGCCAACGCGCGTTCCAAGTCACTGATGGCTTCGCGGAAACGGCCCAGATTGAATAGGATTCCGCCTCGCGTTTCGAAATAGTAGGGCGACTGGCCGTTCGAGGCTTCGATCGCACGATTGGACACCGCGAGGGCACGTTCAAGATCGGCGCCTGGCTTTTGTGCAATCGCAACGGCGAGGTTGTTCAAGATAGCGCTGCTCTTCGGCAACTGCTCTTCCGCCTTTTCAAGGTGCAGTTCCGCGAGTTCGGTGTCTTCTTTAATTAGTGCTGCCGTTCCCTTGATGAAGTGTGCAATCCCTGCGGGGGCACCCTTGATGAGAGCTTCGCGAACGCTTGCTAACTCCGAATCGATTTCATCAACGTTTCCAAGGACGTGTTCTGCCACCATCGTGAGGACGCGTTGGTTGTTCGGCGCGATTCGGACCGCGACCTCCAGCATCTTCATGACCCGCAGACGCTGCGAAACGGTCTCGGAGGGAGTCTCCTCGATCTTGTTCACGTAGGAGACAATTGCGTCGCCGACCGCGAGCGAAAGCATGCGACGGTCTTTCTGCGTCTTAGCAAGTTGCATGCTCTTCTGGAGCGTTTTGATGGCGTCCGTGTGCCGTTCCAGGAAGATTTGGTTTCCAGCAATGCTCATTGCGAGAAACGCGTTGGTAGGATCTTCTTGAAGCATGTCCTCGACTCGAGCGAGCGTTTTCTTCGCCAGCCGTTCGGCGGTATCATACTCTCCCAATCGACGTGCGAGGGAAGCCGCATTAAGCCCCATCATGGGTTCCACCGCGGAGAGTTCATCGAGAATCGGGATGGCGGCGGCCAATCGTTGTTCGAAGATTAGAAACTCCGCGTACATCTTTTTTGCCGCGAGGTTCTGCTCATCTTTTTGATTGATCAACTCCAGGATCTTTCCAGCCTGCTCCAATTCTTCGTCGGTTAGGTCGGTCCACTTTTTACCGATCAAGTCCTCCGTCAACAGCCATCTCGCGGCCGGAAGATGCCGACGATTGAGCAGTTGCTGCATCAACACCTTTGCTTCTTCGCGGAATGACTGAGCGTCTCGCACCTGAGCGAGCAGGTAGACCAAATCAACTCGATCTGGTTCCGCTTCCAACTGGCGTTTGATGACGACTTCGGCGGTTTCGTAGTCATCTCTTTCCAACGAGACGGCAAGCTGACGTCTGAGCAATCGGTTACGCCAGCCTGCTCCATTACTGAAGGCAATGAAGCCGGTGGAGAAGAGCACGACGCTCAAGATAATGGCAGGAATTGCCTTGGGCGCATCGCTCCATGGGATTCCGAGAAACCACGAACGGATGAATTCACCGAACCATCGCATCCACGATAAAGGATTGAATGCGTTCATCTTAATTTGCCTCCTTCAAGGCGATCCGATCGGTCGGACTTTCATCGTCGAACCAGGCTACTGACTCGGGCAGTGATCGGCCCGCATTGACTCGAACCGCATCAGAGATACTCGCGCGGACGGCGATGAATTCCTGTTCGAGACTCTGCAACTCCTTCGGTTTTAGTTTCTCGGGAACCGTGAGCCACATTTGGAGCATGAGTACTTCGTTTTGTTCCCAGACGCCCGTGGTATCAATACGGTTCCAAATCCGGTGAGTCATCGCCGAGAGGCTATCCGGTGCCTCGAGCAGGGTTCCATCGCTGCCGATCCCCGAAAAGATCAGGTAGCCATAGGCTGCTGGACCGCGTTTGAACCTCGCCACGACATAGGAAGACTTCAAAGCATCCGGACTGGTGGTCTCGATCTCAAGCTTCTCGAAATCATCGGGAGATCGAATCGAACGATCCAATTGAGTCCACTCCAGTCGTTCGTAGCAATCGCAGAGTTCATGCCATCCCTGGTGCGGCTGGCTGAGAACAAATCGAACTTCTCCCTCCTGCCATTGACACTCCCAAACATCGGAATTCGCCCCGAGGCCGGGAAGTTCGAATCCACGACTGGTCAGGTGATTGACCACGGTCAGGTTCTGGGTGGATGCGTTGAGTAAATCACTGGGTGGATCGAAAACGAGTGCTCGCTCGCCCGCAATCAGGTTTGCCGGTTTCCGCGATTGAATGAGCTGCAGCGTTGCGTATCCGAATAGGAGGACCGCAACGGAGAGGAAACCGATTTGTCCAACGCGGTGATTCACCCACTGCTGGGCCAGACGAAAAATCGGGCTCTTTGCATCGGCCGCGTTGAGATTGCGGAGGTCACGTTGTGTGAATCGACCGCCTTCACCAGCGGGTCGGAGTGAGCAGTAGTTCCAGGCTTTGACGATTGGGTTGAAATCGGTCTCTTCCGGGACACGGTGCAGCATCGTTGACACTAAGTAGTCAAACGACAGCAAGAAACCAAACGCCATCGCAAGTGAAATGTATCCCAGTAACTCGTGGGGCCAACCTTCCGCGAGATCGAATTCCGAGACGCTCGCCGCATAAGCGACCACCGTCACGCGGACCACATTCGCGAAGATCGCGAGCAAGCAAGCGATGCCAAGATAGAGCGGCGTCATCCAGACACGACGTCGTTTCCACGCGACGACCATCAACGCGAGGAAGCCCAGTGTAAAGACAGATTGGATGCCGCTACACGCCTCCGCTACGAACAGTTCTCGATCCGCCAAGCGAATGACGTTGTTTGCGACCGCATGAGGGACGGCGAGAACATCCAGCAAGACGCTTGACATCCAGGTTGTAACTCTTTGGAGCGACAGGACCAGCAAGTCGTCGATACGGATCAAGCGAATGATCGAGAAAAGAGGCAAAGCCACGAGAAGAAGCGATTCATCATCTTCGCCTCTCATCGCCGAAAACATCATCGTGCAAAAAATCACGAAGGCGACAGCGGAGAACCAAGTGAACTGCAGGACGGAAGCGGCCAGGACGAGCAAGACTCCGAACAGGATCGCTCCCCAGCTGAACCCGCCGCGCGGTGGATAGAATTGACGATCACTCCGCGAATACGCTAGGTAGGCGGAACCCGCGATCGCGAAGGGGAAAAAGCGATACGTCGTGCGTCCCCAGAGCCCACCGAGATAAGGGATCATCAGCGGAATCGTCGTCAGCAAGAGCGCGATCCAGAACCATCGCCATCTTGGATCGGGGGTCACACCGGTTGTTGCAGCGGCGACATCGTCTCTAGGTTGCTTTGGAGGGATGATGTCCGCGGCCGATTCGATCGTCGACATGTTTGGGAACGGGGTGGAGGGCTGGAGGGATTCTCTCGTTCGATCATTCCGCGAGGGACGCTATCCCTCTGACTGATTGTCTTGATCAGGGTCAAGTGTGGCAATCGTAGGACTTGCGGACAGAGGTGACGGCATCGTGACGCCGTTGGATTGCGATCCTTGGACTACCCGCGAGCCTTCCGGTCGACGTCGGAGTTTGCCGTTCGTTGCGACGGAAACACTTGTTCCTTGGCTTTGGCCATTGCGTCGGTAGTACTGCCCGCCGTAGGTGCCGTGTCGGTAATATCCGTAGCCTCGGTACCCGTCACTGGCACCTGATTCATCCGAGTTGTTAATCACCGTCCCAAGTACGTTGGCACCGACGCCGTTCAAAATGTTGATCGCGTCACGGGCGTTGGGTTTGCTTTTGCGACGAACGCGAAGCGTCAGAATCAGCGCGTCCGCCATACTTGCAGTGATGCTCGGGTCGGTAACCACCAGCAACGGCGGCGTGTCCAGGATGATGTAATCGTACTGGTCCCGCAGGTAATCGAGCAACTCGTTCATCACCGGCAATGACAATGCTTCTGCGGGGTTCGAAGGAATCGGGCCACAGGGCATGATGGAAAGTTTCGCGAGTGGCGTCGAGTGAGCCGCGTCCAGCGGATCACACTCGCCATTGAGCACGTTGGTCAGTCCGACTTTGGTGTCGCAATCGAAATTGTCGGTCAACTGAGGCCGGCGAAGGTCACAGTCGATCGCCAAAACACGCTTTCCACTCTGCGCGATGGATGCGGCCAGATTGCAGGC
>JBCBOO010000348.1:0-5829 GCA_039821235.1 Planctomycetota bacterium | reverse complement strand
GTCCGCCTGTGGGATGTCGCCGTGGACGGCCAGCCGGTCACGGCACGACAGACCGACGAGGCAACCGTGATCCCGTTGCCAGGGACCGACCCAAATGTACCGATCGAAATCAAGCTTCGTTTGGGCAAGCCCGCCGTCGTTGAATCCAATCCCGAACTCGCGCTTCCGGTTGTGTTTGCTCCCGTTTTGAAAACGCAGTGGAACGTGACGGGCGATGAGCAATACGTTTTGGTTCCGACCGGCGGCAATGTCTCACCTCCGGAAGCCGTTCTCAGCCCGACGGGCCTGGAATGGGTCGCACAGCGGGGGCTTGTGCACTTTGCCGTCGTTGGCGTCTTGGCCTTCATCGGTGTTCTCGCGTGCCGCCGCTCGAGATGGCTACGTTTCGTCGGCCTGGGACTGCTAGTGGTCGCGATGATTGCTTCGGCCGTCGCCACACGGGCGGCTTGGTTCGACATTGGAAGACCGGCGACACTTGGCTTGAGCCTGCCTGTTTTGGCCGCGGGCGAAGCCGTCGAACTCCAGGTCGAAAATATGCCGCTTTGGCGATCAGATCTCTTCATTCCAGGCATCGTTGCAATTGTCGTGGGAGTCGTGTTGCTCGGGTTATCATTCTTTACACGCAACATCGCACTCGCGAGATTTACTCGTTTGCTCGCGGTGGCGGCGATCGCGTGTGGGATCCTGGGCCAGGGTGTCGGTGCCGCTTGGTTCTTTGGGGTTCTTGGCTTCGGAATCCTCACGCTTCTTTTCCTTCCGCCGACGCTGGCTTTTTGCCGCGATTTCGCTGCCGGATGGCGTCGTCGTTCCGAAAGTCGCAAAGCAAAACGTGTGAGTGCAAGCGAAACGAAGAAGACGACCGAATCAGGGCCTGGCACCGCGACCGCCACACTCTTGTTGTTTGCACTGATGTTGCCTTGGGCCAATACAACCACGGCTGCGACGCCCGATGGTTTCCGCGCCTCCGATTCGATTCGGCAGAGTTGGGCCGTTGCCGAGGAGGATGCGCGTTTAATCGCCGATGGCACGATCAAGGTCACCGGCAAACCGGGGGATCAGTTTCTGTTGCTGAAAGCACCCGCGGTCCTCACACGTTTCGAAGGCGACGACCTGCGGCTGTCCAAGAAAGAGATTCCCGGAACAGGCTTGGTTTACATCCTCAGCATTCCCATCGACGAAAGTTCCGAGGACGGGGATGCTGAGCAAGATGAAAACGAAAGCGACGAGCCCGCAGACGACCGGACCTATGAAGCTTCGTTCGAATTTCGATTGGAAGCGATTCAGCCCACAGCCGGTCTTCCGGTGCTCACAGGCAGTGCCGCCTTGCAAACGGTTGAACTGGATTACGACCAACCCGGTTGGGATGTCGTTTGCTCGGGAGCGATGCGCGTCGAATCAAGTGAAGAAGCCGATCGCTCGAAGGCCACCGTGCTCTTGGGGCCGGGGACCGCGACGATCGTACTACGACCAAAGGCCCGCGATGTCACCAGGGAGGACACAAAGTTCTTTGTCGAAGCATCGAACCTATTCATTCCAGCGCCGGGCGTGGTGGACGGACGACACCGACTGCAAATCCGAACCTCACAAGGTCAGGTGCGCGAACTTTCCGTCAACGTTCCACTTGGTTTAACGGTAAGCTCTGTTTCCGGTCCAATCGGTTCGTGGCAATTTGATGCCGATAGCGGACAACTCAATATTGAGATCGAACCCGCACAGTCAAAGACGTTTGATGTTCTGATCGAGACTCAACGCGGCCTTGATCCATTACCCGTCGAACTCACTCTCGCGCCCGTGAAGGTCGTCGACGCCGATGGGGAAGTCGGATTGATCGCTGTCGCGTTTGGGCCGGATGCCCAGCCGGAAAAATTGGAAGCGGAGCGAATGTCCGCCGTCAACTTGGGTGACTTTGATGTTTCGCTGCTCGAAAATCAGTCTTCCGTTCTGCATCGTGTCTATCGCTACGGCAGCGAAGGGGGATCATTGACGCTTCGCGTCGGGCCGGTGGCTCCCGAAGTACGTGTGGTCAGCAAACAGGTGCTGTCTCTTGGCGACGAACGCGTGGTCTTGGGAATCAACTTCGTCGCCGAAATCACTCGTGCGGGTTTGTTCCAACTCAGCTTTCCCCTGCCTTCGGGATTGGAGGTGGAGTCGTTGAGTGGGGCGTCGCTGCATCATTGGTCCGAAGTCAGCAACGGCGACGAGCGAAATATCGTCCTGCATCTCAACGGCAAAACGATCGGGGCACAGAACTTTTCACTCGCGCTGACCGGTGCCGCTCCCGTGGATGCCTCCGAGTGGCAGGTTCCACGGTTCCAAGTGTCCGAAGCCGCGCGGCAAACGGGTGAACTGGTCGTTCGTCCGACGACGGGGATTCGGTTGCGCACGGTTTCCAGGCAGAACGTTTCCGAATCCGATCCGCGATCGATGGGCGGCAAAGGTCAGGGGGCACTCGCGTTTCGATTGTTGCAGCCCGACTGGAGTCTTCTGATTGGAATCGAAAAGCTTGATCCGTGGATCACGGGACAGTTGTTGCACGAGATGACGGTCCGCGAAGGACAGACGCGAACCAATCTGATCGCAAACTTCAATGTTCAGAACGCATCCATCCGCAGCCTACAAGTTCGACTTCCGATCACCGATGAAGCGGTGATCAAAACGTTGCGAGCGACCGGTGACATTGTCAGCGACTTCGTACGAACGGCCGACGACTCGGACATTTGGGAATTGCAATTCAAACGCCGAGTGGTTGGGAACGTCCCGTTCAGCATCGAGTTTGAGCGACGTGGCGAACGGATCAGTGATCGCGAGACGCTTCGATTGATCGAGTTTCCCGAGGCCCGGCAAATCAACTACTTCTTCGGCGTCCGCGCCGGGGGCCGGCTGGAACTCGAGCGGGATGCGTTGACGCTGGGTTGGCAGCGAGCCGACTGGAATGCCGTGCCGCAGGTCTTGCGTGAGTCGGGGAATCGAACGGCGCCCGCTTTGGTACTGCGTGCCGTCGCACCCGATGAAACACTCGGCGTCGTCGTCAACCGACAATCGCTCGCCAAGGCACTCAAGCTACGTGTCGCGGAAGGCAAACTCACGACGGTACTGTCACCCACCGGCGATCAACTCACGGCGGTGGATGTGACGATGGAAGTGATCCAGCGCAGTAGCCTAAAGGTCGGACTGCCCGACGGCGGCGAGCTGTTCAATATCTTCGTCAACGGAGAGAGCGTCAACTCGATCCGGCTGGGCGGCAATCGCAACGCGTGGCAGTTCTACATCCTGCCCGGAATGGACGATCGAACGGCGAGTGTGCGATTCGTGTATTCGCTCACCGGGGATCGATTGGCGGATCTCAATTTGGTCACTCCTCAAATGAATGTTCCGCTGGAGAGTATCGAATGGAACGTCGTCGCGCCCGAGGGGTTCGAGCTGACTGACGACGAAGGCAACCTCGAATTGGTCCGAGAAACCGCGCAAGCCGGAGACGATCGAAGCGCTTATCTTTCCAAGGTTAGTGGCAAACGTCAGGTGCAAGCGGCACAAGCAGCCGAGTTGCTGGAGCAAGCAAACGTGTTATTGCAAGCGGGCCAGCAAAGCAAAGCCCAGCGGGCACTCAACAGCGTCGCCAACCGATACGCACTCGATGCGGCGTCCAACGAAGACGCTCGGGTGCAACTAGAAAATCTGCAAACGCAGCAAGCGATCGTCGGGCTCAACACCCGTCGCCAGCGATTGTACTTGGACAACACCGATTCGATCTCGATAGAGAACCAGCAACTCAGGCAAGCGGCGGCTGAGAATCCGGTGTTGCAACGGAACGATCTCAACTTTCGTCCCCAGCAACTCAGTCAACTGTTGCAAGGCAACACGTCAGAAGACAATCAAGTGTTGCAGCAAATCGCAATGCGGCTCGTGCAGCATCAACGCACAACGGAGCCGGCACCCCAAGCGATTTTGATCAGTCTGCCGGAAGAGGGAACGGCCTACACCTTCCGCCGCACCGTGCAAGTGGCCGAGGACTCACCGCTGGAGCTGAACCTTGACTTCGCCCTCCAGCGTCGCCTCCGCCCCTGGCAACTCGCCGTCGTGGCGGGCGTGTTGCTGCTGATCATCCTAACCTTCACCCTCAAGCCACAAACGAAACCAACCGGGAAGGAGTGATTTCAAGGCCGTCGCCGCGCGCTCCACCAGCGGTGTCTTGACCGGTCGCCGCACGCTCCGCGGGCGTTACTTTCAGTCCATCGCCCACGGAGTGGGCGACAACGGTTGCCTTGCGTCCTGTGAAGCGATGCCACTACTATCACTACTTGCGTAGATGGTTTTTCACCGGTCGCCGCGCGCTCCGCCGGCGGTGTCTTGACCGGTCGCCGCACGCTCCGCGGGCGTAACTTTCGATCGATCGCCCACGGAGTGGGCACGACGGTTGCCTTGCGTCCTGTGAAGCGATGCCACTACTATCACTACTTCCGTAGATGGTTCTTCACCGGTCGCTGCGCGCTCCACCGGCGGTGGCTTGACCGGTCGCCGCACGCTCCGCGGGCGTTTCTTTCGATCGATCGCCCACGGAGTGGGCGACAACGGTTGCCTTACGTCCTGTGAAGCGATGCCACTACTATCACTACTTGCGTAGATGGTTCTTCACCGGTCGCCGCACGCTCCACCGGCGGTGTCTTGACCAGTCGCCGCACGCTCCGCGGGCGTTACTTTCGATCCATCGCCCACGGAGTGGGCGACGACTATACGACGAAGGTCTCTAGGGAGCCGTTTCAAACGGGACCCACACAATCTCCTTCGGATGTTGGTCGGGATCCAAACGCGTCGAGTGCAACAGTTGAACTTTCCAGCGGTCGTTCTCTTTGACCACCACGGCACTTTCGAGCCAAACGACGGTTCGCAGCCCACCGTCACGACGAATCTCCGCTTTATTCCAGTAGCTCACCCAAGTCACGTCGCCCTTTTGTCGAGCACGGATCTGTTGGAAGAAATTCTTCCGCTCGTACGGTTTGCCCTTGGGCTGGACTGCGTCGATGAGTTTCTGCATCGTCCAGTCTTCTCCATGCTCAAGCAACTGAAAGTCATCCGTTGCGGTCGCCCGCATCGCCTCGCCATCGTGCTCGGACATCGCGGCAAAGAGTTTTTTGACCGGCATGAAGGCGGGATGGTCCGCCGCGCCCACCGACCCGCTCAAGAACAGAACCCCAACAAGCCAAACGCCAAGATGCAAAGACGTGAGCAACGAACCATAGGTCTTCAAAACAACCACTCCCATAACCAAAACGAATCAAAAGAATCCCCGTAGTCTATCGAGGGATACAAACGGCGTTAGAGCTGGCGTGGTCGAGCGACCTTTGGGAAACCCCAGGAATCGGCCAACGCGTCGGCGGCTTGTTCCGGATCGGTAAACTCTCGCCATCCTCCGTTGTGAAGGTGAGCGTGCGCGAACTCATGCGCGATGATGTAGAGGGCAAAGTCTTCGTCACAATCGTTGAGCCGTTTCCGAAGGACAACAGCCCGGCTGCCGTTTCGATTCGCCCCCGGCATCGCCATCCAGAGTGACCAGCCCTGGCCGGGAACGAAGTTGTCGAGTGTGATGTGAAAGGACTCATCCTGCAAAAAGTCCTGCACTACCAGTGTTGGAAGACGCTCCAACACGACACGAACGCGGTCACGTAGTGTGGCATGTCCCTGAAATGATCTCAAAAGATCCGAAAACACATCATCCATCATCTGTGATCAAACAATTGTGGTAGGCAAGTCCTTCGATCGAAAACGCATCAGAAGTCCGGATGACGTTCGGCAGGTATTTCGAGGTCCCAGTCCTTCCCTGTTGTCCCCACG
>JBCBOO010000347.1:0-5843 GCA_039821235.1 Planctomycetota bacterium | reverse complement strand
AAATGAGTACGACAAAGCCGGGCAGGTTTTCATTTTCACTGCCCAGGCCATACGTCACCCACGACCCCATCGAAGGGCGTCCGCTGCGGGGCGAACCGGTATAAACCAGCAGCTCCGCCGGCGCGTGATTGAACTGGTCGGTGTACATCGAATGAACGACGCACATTTCATCGGCGATTTCATGGAAGTGTGGTACGGCGTCGCTCATCCAGATGCCGGCATCGCCAACTTGTTTCCATTTGCGTGGTGACCCCATCAGCTTGGGCGTCCCCGAAGTAAACGCGAACTCGCGTCCGTCGAGGAACTCATCGGGGCAGTCTTGATCGGTGCGTTTTTTCAGCTCCGGCTTGTAGTCGAACAAGTCCAGGTTGGGTGGCGAGCCCGTCATGTGCAAGTAGATCACACGTTTGGCGGCGGGTGCGAAGTGCGGCGGTCGCTGGGCGAGCGGATCGTCACCGTTTGTCGGTCCCGCCGCAAATCCGTCCTTTGCAAAGAGCGAGGAAAGTGCCATCGCACCAATCCCGGCCGTCGACTGACGTAGGAAATGCCGGCGTGTTTCGAGCTCGATTTGGTGTCTTCGAAAGTTCATCAGAGGGTTGCTTATCGTTTGAGAAACACTTCGTCGAGATTCAAAATCACGTTGCAGACCACCGTCCAGGCCGCATGCTCGACCACGTCGGATCCGGTGGGTAATTCGCCGAGTGGCTCACAGGCCATTGTCCTGGCTTCATCGGTTCGCGCGGCGTAATTTTCTAACGCCTGTTCCAGCAACGCAATCAAACGCTGCGATTCCGCTTCGCTCGGTTCGCGTGTGAGCACCCGTCGAAACGCCTCGGTGATTCGGTCCTGGTCGGCATCGATGCTGCGAACGAGATTGCGCGCGAGTGATTGCGCGGCTTCGACATAGACCGGATCGTTCAGTGTTACGAGTGCTTGCAGAGGCGTGTTGGTTCGGATCCGCCGCACCGTGCAGACTTCACGGTTGGGTGCGTCAAACTGAGCCATCGACGGATACGGACTGCTCCGCCGCCACGTGGTGTAGAGGCCGCGACGGTAGCGGTCTTCACCGCCGCTGGTCTTCCAGTCGGTCTTCGAACCAAAGGCGGCTTTCAGTCCGAGGTTTGGTTGTGGCGGATGAACGGGCGGCCCGTGCATCTTTTCGCTGAGCAGCCCACTCACCGCGAGCGCTTGGTCGCGAACCATTTCGGCGGAAATGCGAAATCGAGGCCCTCGTGTGAGCAAGCGATTCGCGGGGTCTTCTTGGTAATCTGCGGGTGTGGTGACGCTGCTTTGCCGATAGGTTGCCGACATCACAATCGTCTTGATCAACTGCTTGAGGTCCCATCCACACTCGACGAACTCGACCGCCAGCCAGTCCAGCAACTGCGGATGAGACGGCAGCTCGCCTTGGTTGCCAAACTCCTCGCTAGTTTCAACGATGCCGATTCCAAAGAGCTGTTCCCAGTGGCGGTTGACGATCACGCGCGCCGTGAGCGGGTTGGCGGGATCGACTAACCAACGTGCCAGATCCAGTCGATCGGGTTGGGAATCCTCGGCCTTGAGCGGATGAAACACCTCGGGTGCACGTGCCTGGACTTTGGCACCTGTGCTGCGATAGTTGCCACGGATCTGGACGTGCGTTTCGCGATGCTTGTTCGGAGGCAACTCCTTCATGATCGGCACGGTTGTCAACGGGCGGATCTTGGCCAGTGCTTTCCGCGACTGTTGTAGCTCTCGCCGAGTCTCGGAGACCTCGGAGGACAATCCACGTAAGTAGTCGCCGTATTGCAGGAGATCGTTTCCGTCGGGAGCCATCGGATCCGGGCCACCGGCACCCGTCGCGGCGAACCATTCGAACAGATCGTCGCTGAGCCGCGCGGCTGCGCCCTCGACCTTCGCTTTTGCAAGCACCTTTTGATCGTCCAGTTTCGGCGTCCAGATTTCCAACAACGGGCGTTCGTCGCGTCGATCGTTATCCGCCGATTGATTGAAGAACGCGAAGATCGAAAAGTAGTCTTCGTGTGTGATGGGGTCGTATTTGTGGGTATGGCACTGGGCACATGCCATCGTGGTGCCCATCCAAACGGCGAAGGTCGTGTTGACCCGATCGACGACGGCTTCGTTGCGGAACTCTTCGTCATTCGTTCCGCCTTCGTTGTTGGTCAATGTGTTGCGGTGGAATGCGGTTGCAATCAGCTGCTCGTCACTCGGATCATCCAGCAAGTCGCCCGCCAATTGTTCGATCGTGAATTGATCGAAAGGCTTGTTGTCATTGAGCGAACGGATGACATAGTCGCGGTACGCCCAAATCGTTCGCGGAGGATCATCCGCATAGCCGGCCGAGTCGGCGTAGCGCGCCAGATCCAACCAGACACGTGCCCATCGTTCACCAAATGCGGGCTTGGCCAGCAAGCGATCGACGTAGTTTTCGTAAGCTCGCGGTGATCGGTCGTCCGCAAACGTTTTGGCTTCGTCCCACGTCGGCGGCAAACCCGTCAAGTCGAGAGCGAGGCGTCGAGCGATGGCGAGTCGATCGGCAGGTGGTGACGGCTGTTTTTTGGCGGCTTCCATCTTGGCAAGTGCGAAATAGTCGATCGAATTGATCGGCCAATCGGTGCTGGCAACCGCGGGTAACTCGGGACGCGTGGGAGCTTGGTACGACCAGTGCGGGGCATAATCGCCGCCCTCATCGATCCAACGTTTCACGAGTTCGAGTTCCTCGGCCGTAAAAGCCGCGCCCTTTCCGGGCGGTGGCATCCGGATGTCGGGATCCTCACTGGTGATGCGAAGGACGATCTCGCTCGCCTCAGCGTCACCTGGTTCGATCGCCGCGTATCCGCCAAGGTCCTCGGTTGCACCCTCGAACGTATCGAGTCTCAATCCGGCCGCACGTTTGTCTTCATCTGGTCCATGACAATTGACGCAGCGATCGAAGATTAGCGGCCGGATATGACGATTGAAGTCGATTCGCTCGGTCTCGGCCGCTCCTCCGCGTGAGACACCACAGAAAACGAGTGACACGAGCACGATGCTACGGACGCGCACCGCGGGAAGGCACATCCGGAAGGTTTCGGAGAAGCAGAACATGGGCGGGGTGTTAGGTGGGGCGTGACGGGACGGTTTATCGTAGCTCAATCGTCATGAATTCGACACGCTAAAATGTGGTGCCAGCCTTCCTCCCGGAATCACCGCATCTTCTCCCGAGATCGTCCTATGAATCACCGTTTCAGCCCAGATGTGTCTTTCCGTGCGGGACCAGTACTTACGAGGAAACGAGGTATCGTGACACGTGCAAAAACATTGGCTCCGCTTTTGGCAGTGCGTTACGGATGCCTCGCCCTTTTTGTGTCCGCGTTCTCGATCGCGGAGGCAACCGCGGATGATTTCCCCGTCATCGTCAATAACGAGGCGGATCGTGAGGCCGAGCCCATGCCGGCGAGCGTGGCTGCGGCATCCATGAAGTTACCGGAGGGATTCGAGGTGTCGGTCTACGCGAGTGAACCGGATGTTCAGAATCCGATCGCAATGTGCTGGGACGATCGTGGCCGAATGTGGGTGGCGGAAAACTTTACGTATTCCGATCGCAAGGAACACTTCGATCTCTCACTGCGAGATCGCGTGCTGATTTTCGAAGACCAAGACGGCGACGGGAAAGCGGAAAAGCGAACCGTTTTTACCGACCAAGTGCAAATGCTGACCAGCGTGGAAGTCGCCGAAGACGGCGTGTACTTGATGTGCCCTCCAAAGTTACTCTTCATCCCCGATGCCGACGGCGATGATCAGCCTGATGGACCGGCGCAAGTGCTGCTCGACGGATTCGATGTCGCTGACAGCAATTACCATAACTTTGCCAATGGGCTTCGCTGGGGACCCGACGGTTGGTTGTACGGTCGTTGCGGTCACTCGTGTCCCGGGAACATTGGCGTTCCAGGAACCGCGGCGGATGAAAGGCTGCCCATCGAAGGCGGGATTTGGCGGTATCACCCGCAACGAAAAACCGTCGAAGTCCTTTCACATGGCACGGTGAACCCCTGGGGTCACGATTGGGACGAAAACGGCGAGCTGTTCTTTATCAACACCGTGATCGGACACCTTTGGCATTCCATTCCGGGCGCCCATTTCAAAGAGTCATTCGGGGATAGCGCGAATCCATACGTCTTTGAACGCCTTGACCACATCGCCGATCACTACCACTTCGATCGGTCCGGTTCTTGGCAAGAGAGCCGAGACGGAGCGGCGAATCGATTCGGCGGCGGGCATGCCCATATCGGCATGATGATTTACCAGAGTGATCGTTGGCCGAAGCAATACCGCAACAAACTGTTTACGCTCAACATGCACGGTCAGCGAGCAAACGTCGAATCATTGCGTCGGGAGGGTGCGGGCTACGTCGGATCCCACGAACCGGACTTCATGATTGCATCGGATCCGTTCTTTCGCGGAATTGAAATCAGTGTCGGACCCGATGGTGACGTTTACGTGATCGACTGGAGCGATACCGGTGAGTGTCATGATCATACGGGTGTGCACCGAACCAGCGGACGCATCTACAAGGTTTCCTACACGAAAGGTGTCAGCGCAACGAAGCCATTCACGCGGCCGGCGTGTTTGTCGGGTGACGGTCCCTTGCCGAAACTTTGGCGAGACTATCAGAACGGCGAAACGACGAAGGACCAGTTGCTGGCTTGTTTGAACGATCCCAATGAACACGTTCGAGTCTGGGGTGTCCGTCTGCTGACGGATCATTGGCCGATGGACTCGTTGATGGGGCCACTGCCTTCGGCGGTATACCCCAAGGCACCGGATGTCTGGTCTCGTCTACGGCAACTCGCCCGAGAAGATTCCTCCGGATTGGTGTTGATGACCCTCGCATCAACGCTGCAGCGTCTGCCGCTTGATCAACGCGCGGCGATGGCTGCGCCGATCGTCTCGCGTCGCGAATTCGCGAACGATCGCGACTTGCCCTCGATCACTTGGTTCGGTTTGTCCGCGCTGGCGGCTACTCGCGACGCATCCTTTGGGCAGTCGCTGGTGGACGTCGCCAAGCAATGTGAGTTCGGCGACACGCTGGAGTGGATTGCGAGGGCGGTTGCGATGAACTCCGATTCCAACCCGCAAGCACTCGATGCACTCGTAACTGCGACGCTTTCGTTTCCGGTCGAACGACAACGTCGTGTCTTGAAAGGGCTGTCCAAAGCGTTCAAAGGATGGCAGAAAGCTCCGGCACCGAAGGACTGGAACAAGCTGGCGAGTTCCAGCGTTGCAAACCAAGAATCTGACATCGTTCGCGAGCTGAATTTGTTGTTCGGTGACGGCCGAGCACTTGATGAATTACGACGCATCGCGTCATCCGGATCACAACCGCTCGCAACTCGAGCTGCCGCACTGGAAACGTTGATCCGCGCCAAGCCCGATGATTTGAAACAGATTTGTGAATCGTTACTCCGTCAACGTGAGCTCAATGCGATCGCCGCGCGGGGGCTGGCATCCTTTGATGAACCCGCTGTGGGTGAGTCGCTTGCCAAAATGTACCGACGCTTTCATCCGTCGGATCGACCGGGCGTCATTGAAATCCTCGTTTCACGAAAATCGTTTACTCGTTCGTTGCTCGATCGGTTGGGGAAAGACATCCCCAGCGACGATGTCAACGCATTTCATGCGCGACAGATTGTTGGTTACGGCGACCCCGAACTGACTGAAGCTCTCACCGAGAGTTGGGGGGCACTGCGCGACTCTCCGCAAGACCGACGTGATTTGATTGCGGCAACCAAAAAGCGTCTCACGCCGGAATTGCTCGCGGGCGCCGATCTGCAAACCGGACGACGTCTGTTTCAGAAAACGTG
>JBCBOO010000346.1:0-5858 GCA_039821235.1 Planctomycetota bacterium | reverse complement strand
ACTACAAAGCCTGCTCACCCAAATGCAGTGACGCCGAGCTTGCAACGTTCCTCCAAAGGCCGTTCCTCAGTGCGGGCTCTGCCCAAGCAAGCGGGAGCCTTTCCATCATCCCGATCCAACTCAAAGGAGTGAGCTTCGATGAGCTTCCGTTCGCGCCGTCCTGATTTGCCGCCTCCATGGCCACCATTCATCCCGACATTTGATCCACCGGGAAGCGGACTGTTCCTTGGTTGGTTTCGATCGCTCCGGGTTGGAGTTCTTTGACCATCCATGCGTCAGCGTTCACGGTCTTTGCGCTGGATTGTTGGGGCTGAGGGCTACGCGGCGATAGGTGTCGGTTCTTCATTGACCGGTGCGGGAACAACACAGCGCGATGCGGGCCGCAAGTACCACGACGCCATGCCAAGAGTGAGGATCACCAGCGGAATGATCGGCTCGGGCATCGCATCTTTGACAAACAGGTGCGCCGCGGAGGCGCCGGTCAAGTCGAAGAAGAAACCAGCATAGGCCCACTCTTTCAGCAGCCCAAATCCTGGAAGCAAGAGGGCAACGACGCCCGCAATTTTCCAAAAGCCCAGGATGGTTGCCACGTAGTCGGGGAACCCGAGCCTTGTCATCGACTCCATGATGTCTGAACTGTGCATCAAATCCGCGACGCCACCGCCGGCCATCGCGAGGCAGAACAAAGCCAACGTCACCCAATAACCAATTCGTTTCGCTTTCATCAATTTCACTTTCTAGGGGGCTCTTGTAATTGACGGAAGTCAATTCACATTCTTAAGTTCGTAAAGTATTCGGTGCTTCGGAAGCTTGAATCATCACTCAGAGGATGCTTCGGGATTGCGTGCCAACCACAGTAGATCGCTGAGTTGTTTCACTTGTTCCCGACTGAGATGCTTCAGCTGCTCGCGGTGAAGATCATCCAGAGGTTCATCCAACCGCTTCAATAGGGCTTTTCCCTTGCGCGTCAGTGTGACCCACATGACTCGGCGATCGTCCTCGCAACGTTTTTTTTCGGCGAACCCAAGTGCAACGATTCGATCAACCAGTCGAGGTAGATCCGATTGTCGCGTCACCATATTCTCGCCGATTTGATACACGGAAACCGGCTTCCCGTGCCCACGCAGAATTCTCAGCGCGTTGTATTGCACCGGAGTAATACCGTGCTCTTTGAACATCTCGTCGAACGGTTGACTCAGCGCAGAAAACGTCTTGGCCAGATTCAGCATGACTTCCCGCTCGGGAAGGAGCTGATCTGGATCACGCATTCCAATTTCCGAGGCAATTCCGGTCGTTTGAGAAGTCTTTTTCATTTGATCGAAACCAGTTCTAGGTCGCACCCTGCAAGGAACCCGTTGCTTGCCGCTCCAACGAATTGTGGCTTTACCTAGTCCTCGACGGGCGGTGTCTGGGCAATGTCGGATGTGACGTAGGCAAGGACAGCGTTGTATTGCTCCGGGTTGAGTCGTGCTTTCTTGCTCATTCGGGGCAGGATGTCGTCTCTCCAAGTTTCAACGTCATAGTCGTAGACCGGTTTCGGGCGATGACACATGGCACACTTGAGGAATGAAACATAAGTCGCCCGTCCCTTCTCGACTTGGCTGGACCCGTCGCCGTAGCCCTGCAGCGGCACAGGGGCAGCCACTCCGGTTGGGATGGAACTGCACCCCGCCGCAAACAATGCGAGCGGGAGTAGGAATGCCAATGCAAGGGCAAGTTTTCGATTCATCACGCTCCTCCTTGAGCTGTCAGGTCAGTCGAGCGCTACTGCCGCAGTCGCTCGATGTTTGGTTAAAGCGAAAGTCATCCTGGCTTTCGGCTGCATGTTTCTCTCGTGATCGGAACTTCGTTCAGTTGTCGACAACGCGTCCGGGCTGTTATCCGGCTAACCCAGTCGCACGGAAGTCATACTGATGCTGCCCGCGACCAACTCGTTGTTAAACAACTGCAGTTGATCTGGCTTGTGCTGCAAACCAAGCACGTACAGCAAGGGTAAATAGTGATCCGGGGTTGGGACGGCCAAGCTGATCGCCCTCCCTTGCTTGGAATAGTCGATCAGCTTCTTGTAATCACCATCGGCAAGCTGTTGATTGACGAAGTTCTGAGCCTCGACCGCCCAGTCAAATCCATGGTTAGGACGCTCAATGTTTTGAAAGTCGACCAGTCTCAGGTTGTGCACAATGTTCCCGCTGCCAACGATCAGAATGCCACGCTGCCGAAGTACATCCAGCTGCTTACCCAATTCAAAGTGAAACTCGGGCGTTTGGGTGCGATCAAGACTCATCTGTACCACGGGGATATCCGCGTTTGGATAGAGATGCGTCAGCACCGTCCATGCTCCATGATCCAGCCCCCACGACTGGTCGAGCGCCACGGGATTTTTGGGAACCAGGCTTGCTGTTGCCTTGGCTAGTTCCGGACTCCCGGGAGCCGGGTATTGGAATTCATGTAATGCCTGCGGAAATCCGCCAAAATCGTGGATGGTTTTCGGCTGGCTCATCGCGGTGACCCTGGTCCCACGCGTGTACCAGTGCGCTGAAATGCACAAGATTGCCCTCGGCTTTGGGATCGTCTTCGCGACCGAACGGAATCCTTGCACGAAGCGATTGTCCTCCAGTGCATTCATCGGACTGCCGTGCCCAATGAACAAAGCTGGCATTCGCTCGGAACGCGGTAGCTCCTGGGCAAATGCGTCAAGCTGATTCAAACTGCTAATCGACAAGGCAGTACCTGCAGTCGTTTTCCAGAAATTCCGCCGATCCATGGTGAAAAGCCCTCTTGGTTTCCGAATGTCTCTCAACGCCTCGCGAAGACATGCATGTTGTAACAGATATAACATATGTTACAACAGGTACTTCGACCAGGGCAATACGAGAGTTGAGCATTAGCGAAAACTTTCGAGCGGAAAACGCGATCGGGTCGTTTGCTCCTCGTGCGGCTGACGGCTCAAGAGTTGAGGCCCTCAAAACCGCCTTGGCTTGTTTCTGACAGCCCGGTTAAGAGCGAAAGCACCGCCTTCGCGTTGCGGCAGCGTAAACAGCGATTAAAGGCAGACCGAGGTCGATTAAGGCCGCGAGTTAGTTTTTCCCATTCGGTTCGTTTGGGACGTCAACCAGCGATCCGGTCGGCCCGAATGTGACTCTGATAATTGGCTGGACTGACAGGTAGCAAAATGCTACCATTGGATAGAGGTGATTTACGGGACAGCCAGTCAAACTATCGGATGAACTTGTGGACGACGCGCGGGCGGTGGTCCCGTTCTCGCAGCGGAGCATCGCCGGACAGATTGAGTTCTGGGCCGGACTTGGAAAGTCGATCGAACCGCTTCTACGCGGAGACCGATCGATGCTGCTGCAGAAATCTGGTTCGACGCGACCACTTTCCGAAGCGATTGCTGAAGTTGGTACCGCCGAGGGAAAGAAGAAGTTAGAAGCTTGCCTTGAGCAAGGCCCGTATCCTCATTTTAAAGCTGTGGAAGGCCAACTCGACTTACTCCGGCGAATCGAGGCTGACGGTACTGAAGTCGTTGGCTGTTTTGTCGGACGAGACTTTGTTGAAGTCGAGAGCGAGACCGGCGTAAACTGGTGAAAATGCCCATCTCGAACGCGTAAACGTACAGTCGAACTGCGTCGTACTTCGCTGGATCGAACTCGACCTCCACACCCGACTGCTCCGCCTTGCGCTGGACGGCGATCTTTTGACCGGTCGTCAGCTGAGACTTCGTCAGTTCGAGTACTTCGGCGTTGGTACGATCCTTGTGGTATCGGCTTCGCAAGCCTTCCATCGTTTCCGGTGGCAGGACTGCGCCGCGATTGAAGTCGGACTTCGCGTCACGGTACCTCCCCGATCCAGACGCTCTCAGCGAGGTCTGGTAGAGAGCTGATTTCGTTAGCATCATGTTTTAGAGTACTTGTGTAATTCGCTTCCGTCAAGATCGGGCTCCGGTCGGAAGGAGCACGAAAGAATACTCTCGGGTGCTGGTTCACTGTCGGTCGTTAACCTGTGGCGAAGGCGAGACCTTTCAAATCTCAAAGCGTTTCGCAACAGACGCCAAACGGCCAGTTCGCCCGCGTGCGAAAGTGGTTACGACGAATCGTGGTTTTGCTCCCGGTTCGCGTGTCGACACGACACGCGGCAAGTGTGGCGGCGTGTCGGCGAATACTCTGGCGATCTGGGGATCGGCTAAGTCGGCGGCTTGAGGATTTTGGCCCAATTGCCGAACTGAGGGCGACTGCCAGCAAACGATCTGTGATGCCGGCAGCCGAAAATGAAACACTGTAGTGGAGCCGGCTTGTACGACTGCGGCTCTCACGCCATCGTCAATGCCGTGTCAAAACATGAAATTGCGAATGCCCTTGACCATGAAATGCAGTTCGTTTTCGTTTCAAGGTGCTCTTTCTTTCGAACGGGACTCCGACAGAGCAGTGACTGCATATCGGACTCAGAGCCAAGCGAACTCAAGCTGGTTAGAGCTTTCCGGCGGTTTCCATAGGAAGGAAAAGCCGCGACTTCATTTTTGGTAGCGATATAAATCCGAAACGCTTGTAGAAATTAGCGGCCGTTTTGTCTTTCGCATCAACTACAACAACTGCGGCGGCAATGTCTTCCGCAGATCGAATACATCGAGACAAGGCGTCTGCCAGCATTAACCGCCCAAGTCCAGGATGGCCTAAATCGCGAGCTAACCGCCCAATCAAAATACCAGGCACCTGGGGATAGCGAGGTAAACGCTTCGCCGCATTGTCGGGCAGGCCACTGAGCTCCACCGACGTAGCGCACAAGGTGTAGTAGCCCACGACGCGCTTCGGTTCGTCGGCGGGAACAAAAACGAATACGGCTGCTACTTTACGTTTGACATCTTGGCTGGCGAATCGCACCAAGTAGTCGTTGAGGACTTCGACGCCGCAATCAAAGTCCTTCCGATTGTGCTTCTTAGTCAGTGCCTCGCAGACGTATTCGCTCACCGACTGGTCACCTTCTTGTGATGTTCTTTCGCAGCAGCTCGCAACTCTTTGTTCGGCGACGGCGGTGACAACAGCGAATCGACAAGCTTACGGCTTTGGATTCGGTCAAGCTGAATCCGTTCGTGCTCTTCTATAACTGCCTTGGCGGCTTGCTCTGCGTTGCCCAGCACGAAATCGGACACACTTCGGCCAAGATAGGCTGCCGCGCGCTCGATGAGCGTTTTCTGCTCCGTCGAAAGTCTTGTCTCTATGCGGGCGGATTTGGATTCCATCGCTAGCTCCCGGGATCGGATTGTCATTACCAATCCAGTGTACGGCAGAATGCCGTACAAGGCAAGCTGTTTTCGCAGTGCGAACAGTGGTCTACACCCGGCTATAGGCCCCAAGACCTCCTGGGCTAAAATACGCTTCAGGTCATAGACGACATGATCGCAGCGAAGCTGATTCTGAAGCCGTTTCCAATGCACCCGCCCGAAGTCACGGCTATCGATTGCATGAAAAAGCACCGGAGAGTGAAGGAATGTGGGAACCAAATCTGAACCTGACCTCAGAGCAGCTTGCCGTGCTCCTCTTTAAGTCGCGAACGGAGTCTCGCCGTGACCAAAAACGTTACCTTGAGAGTTTGGGGGGCGATGGCTCCGCAAGAGAACTAGATTGGATGCTGTCGCTTGCTCGACATGACGTACCAGCACGAGCAGAGAGTGATCGATTAACTGAGCATTGGAATGAGCAGCATTCCCCAGAAACACATTCCCTGAGCCAGGGAATATGCCAGGCAGTAAATTTCTTCCTGCATTCATTGATCGCATGAGAATTCGGTCCCGACCACAGCATTTACTCACGGAGCGACGCATTTTTGAAGCAACCGAATATCGTTGCCCGAGTTGCTCGGGC
>JBCBOO010000345.1:0-5863 GCA_039821235.1 Planctomycetota bacterium | reverse complement strand
CTCTTTGCCGACGGCATCCTGGCAACGCGTTATCAATGTGACGGTTTAATCATCGCAACGCCTGTCGGATCGACGGCGCACAATCTGTCTGCCGGCGGGCCGATCTTGCGACGAGACTTACAAGCCGTCGTCGTTTCCCCTATCAGCCCCCACACGCTGACGCATCGTCCACTCGTTGATTCGGCGGATACTCAGTTTGAAATCACGGTCACCGATCCGAACGATTCGACGAGCGTTGTAGTGGACGGGCGAATCCTCAGTCCGATCCGGCCCAGTGATCGCATCGAAGTCCAACGGGCAAACAGTTGCTTTCGAATGCTCTCGGTTCCCGGGCAAAACGACTATCGAACCCTGCGTGAAAAACTGGGCTGGGGCGGCTCGATGTGAGTCCGGCTCGTCCTGGCGGAGCGTGCCGGTGAACGCAATCGGTTGAGAATCGAACTCAATCGTTTAAGAATTCGCCAAAAAAACCTGGATTTTGACGACGCGAATTTGATATAGTCGGGTGTTTAATGTGCTTTATCCCGCCACCGAGACTTCGTGATGAGACTTTACACCCTTCTAATTCTGTGCCTTTTCTTGGCTCCCTGTTTCGTCGGGTGCGGCAAAGAGACGGAAGCGACCGGCCCAGAGATGGGCAGCATCGCGAAGTATCTCGAAGAAAACCCGGAAGAGGCGGAAGACGATCCGGAGGATGAGGCGCAGTCCGAAGATGAAGCCTTTGATGCGGCAGGCTCCTGAATTGCGGATCGGCGTTTCGCATCATGATCGCTATTTCGGCCCCGTGATTGCGGGGCACAGGTTTTAACTTTTCCGAGGGCTTGCTATGAGATCTTTGCGACGACGAGGTTTTACGCTCGTCGAGTTATTGGTGGTGATTGCCATTATTGGCATCTTGGTCGGATTGCTTTTACCGGCCGTTCAAGCGGCCCGCGAAGCGGCACGCCGAATGAGCTGCAGTAACAACTTCCGGCAAATCGGACTGGGTATCCACAACTACCATTCCGCCTACAAACGACTGCCAACCATTCGAGGCGGAACGGCGCGAGTGTTTGGCAACAACAACCCGCAGTCGCGCGAGGCGCGTCCGATCGGAGGCCTTTACGGCGGCAACAACTTGCACAACCTCAGTGCACTCGTCCAGCTGACTCCGTTCGTCGAACAGCAGGGACTTTGGGAACAGATCAGCAATCCCTTTCGAGTTCGCGAACCCGCGTCGGCTGCCGGTTTGTTCGAGTTCAGCGAGATGGGTCCCAACGCGGACATTAGCTTGGCACAGCACGCTTTGTTTCAATACGACCCGTGGCTAACGCAAGTCCCAATGCTGCGCTGCCCCAGCGATCCCGGCGTGGGTCTTCCGGCACAAGGGAGAACCAACTACGGCGTCTGCGTCGGCGATGCCATTCAGTTTCAAAACACAGGGTTCCGTGCTCAGTCAGGTGCGGTCAACGCAACCGCGGCTCCGCGAGCCAAACAGACCTGTCGCGGCATGTTTTTCCCGCGTGAAAACATGCGATTCCGCGACACTCTCGACGGTTTGTCGAACACGATCATGGCCGGTGAAATGGCCACGCACCTCGGAGATCGCAACATATCCACCCAGGCGGTCAACGAGGGAAACCTGGCGCGGCTCATGCTGACACCTTCGGTTTGCTACGAAGACATTGATCCCGAGCGTCCGAGGTTTTGGGGACAGAACGCGACGCTAACCGGCGGAAACCAGGGGCAGCGCGGATTTAAATGGTCCAGTGGCTACACCGTGCACACCGGGTTCACCACAATCCTGCCTCCAAACAGTCCTTCCTGCAGCAGTGGGGCGGGCACCTGGCGACCGGGCGTCTACAGCGTCAGCAGCCGTCACCAAGGGGGCGCACACGTGCTCATGGGTGACGGTGCCGTCGTATTCATCACTGATTCGATCGAAGCGGGAGACCGTTTCGCGGGCATGGTCATTTGGAACGGGAACGGCCCACGAGCACCTGGATCGCAGAGCCCCTATGGACTTTGGGGGGCACTTGGCACACGTGCGTCCGGCGAAGTGATTGAGGAACAGCTCAATCAGTGACCGATCTGAGCGGCCTCGGGCGTCAAAACGCCTGAGGCGACGGCTCATGACACTCTTGGGAGGCACTGAGGCGGCTGAAACCTCATCAACATAAATCAGCGGGTAAATCTCTCCCTTTCCCCGCTCAAGTTGACTAGACTCTTCGGTCGCCCAGGCTTGTCTCCTGACCTCTTCACGCGTGACCGTTTCATCCGTCCATGAAGTTTAGTTCCACCTCGCCGCTACGCCATGCGCCGGCAGCCACCATCGCCATTCTGGTGATTGCGATTGGAGTGACGATCCTGTCGACCGCTTTGGGACCGGATAAGTTCTCCGCCCTTGCCCTGCAGTACGGAAAAGGCATCAAGCCGTTGCAGTGGCTGACCAGCACCTTCGTTCATCCGAACATGTTGCTACTGGCGTCAACGCTCATCCCGCTCGCCTGCTTCTGTTTCTTCTTGGAAGGCAAGATCGGCACTCCTGTTTTTGTCATTGCGTTTGCGTTGATTGCCGTCTCCGCCAACGCAGCCGCCCAATTTGCAATGCAGGGCTACAAGTCGCCGGTTCAATCGATCGCGATTGACACTTCGGAGATCATTTATCCGGGTCGAACCGACCCGCTGACAGCCCAAGAGAAAGCGACGCTTGCCAAGGCCGATGAACAACGAAGAAAGGCAGCGGAGAGTTCCAAGTCGTTCGCACCGGGCGCTTCCCCGGCGGTGTTTGGGTTGATGGTGATCTGCTTGATGTGGGCTCCCTTGAGCAGTTTCATCATTGGCGACGAAGACGATGAAAACTTGAAAATCCCGATGCTCTTGCCGGTGATCGTGTTCATCGGTGCCGAAGCGGCGAAGTGGTTCGTGATGAAGTTCAGCCTCGCCGGCCTTCCCGTCCATCTCATTGGACTCGTGCCAGGGCTCGGCCTGGGAGCCTTTTTCCTGGCGGGCGGCGTTGTCGATCAGACCAATGCGCCGGCATTCGACTTGGGAGAACTGGGCGAGGGCGAGCTTACCGCCCGACATCGACTGGAGAGAAAACGCGAGCGGAAACAGCATGCCGCAAAACTTCGGCAAGATCGCCGTCAAGCCGCACGCGAAAAAGCAAAACTGCTCAAGGAATCAGCGGCGGTCGTCAAACCGAGACAGCAACAACAGACCGTCAAAGCGGACCCCCTGGTGATCAAAGCACAGGAAGCCATGGAGGCCGGCGACCCCGAAGCGGCGTTTTCGCATCTGATGGAACTCAAATATCCCTATGAGCGCAAGCACTTTGAGGTGGAGGGATTTGAGGAGATCGCGCAGCACTACATGAAGGAAAAACGATGGGATCAAGTCATCACGGTATTGAAGGAATCCATCGCGGCGCATGAGACCGATGCCATCGATCATCAACTCAAGCTGGCCAAAATTTACTTGGCCATGAAACGCCCCGAAGACTGCCAGGCACGACTGGGAAAAATCCCCCGCCGTGCGCTTTCATCCGAGCAGCAAGATCAATACCGCCAACTCGTCATGCAGCTCCGACAAGCCGGTTAGGCGTACCACTGAATCATGGCGCGGCAGAAGTCTGGCAGATCATCCGGACGGCGGCTGGTGACATGGTTGGCGTCGACCACGACCGCGGCGTCTTCGTAGATCGCCCCCGCGTTGACCAGGTCGTCCTTGATCCCCGGTGAACCGGTCACGCGGATTCCGTCATACACCTTGGCCGAGATCGGAATCCATCCGCCGTGACAAATCGCGGCGATCAACTTTCCCGCTTCGTGAAAAGCCTTCACGAGATCAAGCACCACCGCATCGCGTCGCAGCTTGTCGGGCATGAATCCGCCGGGCACAACGAGACCGTCGAACTCGTCGGCGGTCATTTGATCGATCGCCGCATCCGACTTGCAGGGGTAGCCGTTCTTTCCCGCGTAAACGACGCCACTCTTTGGCCCCGCAACCGTCACTTGGGCGCCGGCTTCGATCAGCCGAAGCTTGGGATACCAAAGTTCCAAGTCTTCGTAGATATCACCGACGAGGATCAAGAACGTTTTTCCCGTCAGGGATCCGGTGGACTCGGGTGTATTCATGGCGAGGACCTATTTCTTGGAGAGGTAGCGTTGGTAGGCGGCAACGGCGAGCTGATCACACCGTTCATTTTCGAGATGGCCGCTATGGCCTTTGACGTGCTCGAACGCGATGGTGTGCTTCTGCATCAGGCCATCCAGTTCTTTCCACTGATCGACATTCTTGACGGGGCCCTCTTTGCGACGCCAGCCCCGCGCTTTCCATCCCTTGATCCACGTTTTCATGCCTTGCAGGACGTAGCTGCTGTCCGCGTACAGCGTGACCTTGCAGGGCTCTTTGAGTGCCTTCAAGCCCTCGATGACCGCTTGAAGCTCCATCTTGTTATTCGTGGTTTGGGGTTCACCGGCGCTTCGTTCGAGCTCCTTCCCGCTGGAAAGACAACGCAAAATAAACGCCCATCCGCCGGGGCCGGGGTTCCCCGAGCAAGCTCCATCGGTGTACAGCGCGACTTGTTTCATCGTGTGATTTTCCATCCATTGAATTTTCGCGGGCGGACCGGAATCGGCGATCCACTGTGAACGTCAGCTGGAGCGCGACCCGAGCCGCGCCAGTGGCTGGGAAAGCTCCGCCACCGATTTCAGCGATTCGTCGCTCAAACGCCAGGGCAGGTCCACCCAAAAGGTGCTTCCACGCCCCAATTCACTTTCGAACCCGACTTCACCGCCGAGAAGTTTGGCGAGTTCCTTGACGATCGATAACCCCAGACCTGTACCGGCAAATTCACGCGTCAGCCCTTCGCCATCGAGGACTTTCCGGCTCTGCCGAAATTTCTGGAAGATCACATGCTGATCCTCCTCGGCGATTCCGACCCCGGTGTCGATGACCAGCAACCGAAAGCGTCCCGTCGAAATGCCGCCCGCCAGGTCGACCAACCGGACCGTCACCATGCCGCCTTCCGGTGTGAACTTGATCGCATTGCTCAGCAAGTTGTTCAAGATCTGCCCCAGCTTGTTCGGATCCTGAAATGCTTTTGGGAGGTCATCGGGCAAGTCCAACGAGAGCGAAATGTCTTTCTCTTCCAGCAGCGATCCGAGCATGTCGCTTTGCGCCGCCACCAAACGACCGAGGTCAAATTCGCTCCGGCGAATCTCCATCTTGCCGGCTTCGACTTTGGCAAGGTCCAAGATGTCGTTGATCATTTCAAGAAGCAATCGACCACTCTTTTGAATGTTCTGTGCGTACCTTCGTTGCTTGTCCGTGAGCGCATCGATGCCCTGCAGCACATCTGAAAAACCGATGATGCTGTTCAGTGGTGTTCGCAACTCGTGGCTCATATTGGCCATAAAATCACTTTTGACGCGGTTGGCCTCGTAGAGCTGCAGGTTGAGCTGCGCCAATTGATCGACTCGCGCATCCAGCTCGGCATTGATCAGCTTTTCCTTTGCTTGACTGTCCAACATCCCGCGCAGCATTCGATTGAAAGCGTCGGCGAGCTCTCGAAACTCATCTTCGGATTCAATCCTGGCTCGCTTTGTGACATCACCGTGTGTGATGGCATCGCTGACGTCACGAATGTGATACAGCGGTTCCAGCACGAGGTAGCGGATCAGCGCGTGCAACATGTAGAGCGTTGCCGCGACGATAAACAAGGCGAGCGCAACGACGATCGAACTAATCCAGGTCGTTTGGTTTTCCGTCTCCTTGTATGGCATGCTCACACGAATCACGCGAAAGGGCGCCAGAGCGGCTTGCCGTTCGGGTGAAAGCTGTTCGATGGCAGGCAACGACTTGGCAAGCTCCCCGTCACTAC
>JBCBOO010000344.1:0-5957 GCA_039821235.1 Planctomycetota bacterium | reverse complement strand
GTACTCCATCGCGCGATATGTCAACCAGAGCAATCAGCGTCGAAGCGTCGCCACAGAACCAACTCGACAAGACGGGCGATCCATGCAGGCTGCTGTTGATTGATGGAATCGGCCCTTTCTTTCGCCACTACAACAAGAAGCGCATTAACTGGTCCAAGATCCCGTTCTCGAGCATCGAGACCAGTGATGGGCTGAAGCCGGAGGTCGTCGAGACCGTTCCGGATGACTTTCGCAAGCTGGTTCGACGGGCCAAAAGTCTTGGTTACAACGCGGTGACGTTGGATGACGTTGCCCACCTGATTCGCTGTGAGAAATACGCGGACGATTTGCAGCGGAAGATCGAGGCCTATCGCGAGTTGTTTGGCCAACTCATGGCGATCGCCGAGGAAGAAGGACTTGCAGTCTTCTTCACGATGGATGTGATGTTCTTTAACGAATCGATCCGCGAGATCATTGGCGACAGCCAGGCAAAGGCGAACAGCTGGTTGCTGGAAAAGCTATCCCAACTGTTTTGCGACTTTCCGTGGATTGCCGGTGTGATCATGCGGTTCGGCGAATCCGATGGTCTGGATGTGAAAGGCGATTTTCGCAGTCAACTCTGGTTGAAGCGGCCGGCCGATGCACGGCGTCTGCTGGAGAAACTCCTGCCGATGTTCGAGCAAACAGGGCGGCTGTTGATCTTTCGCACGTGGTCGGTGGGTGCGCACCCCATTGGGGATCTGAGCTGGAATAAAAAACGGTTCCGTCAGGCGTTTGATGGACTGGGCAGTCGATCGCTGGTGATCTCGTTGAAGTACGGCGAGTCAGACTTCTTTCGATATTTGCCGGTCAATCCCCTGTTCTTTGTCAGCGATCATCAAAAGATCGTCGAGTTCCAGGCCCGCCGCGAATACGAGGGCTTTGGCGCCTACCCATCGTTCGTTGGCTGGGACTCCGAGGAGATCCTGCGAGATCTGCGGGCAGCCAGAAACTTGATTGGAATGAGCGTCTGGTGTCAGACAGGCGGCTGGGGCAAACGCCGACAGCTGACATTTCTTCGCAACTCGCCGATCTGGGTGGAACTCAATACCTGCACGCTTGCCCGACTATGGCAGGGAAAGACCTGTGAGCAGGCAATCGACGAATTCGTTCAATCATCGTTGCCGGAAGTCCCGGTGGATGCCTTGATCGACTTTCTGCGTCGCAGCGAAATCGTGATCAAGGACTTGTTGTACGTGCGCGAGCTTGCCCAACGTCAGCTTTACTTTCGACGTCTGCGACTTCCACCTCAGTTGTTTGTGTACTGGGATCGCATCCTCGTGGATCCGATGATCAAGAAGGCACTCAGCTGCCTCGTTCGTGACCACTCGGCCGCGATCGAGCAGGGCCATCGCGCGTTGGCTGAACTCCAGGAAATGATTGCGATCGCCGAGTCAAACAAGATCCCCACGCGTGGACTGAAACTTCAATTGGCAACATTCGAGATCATTGCCACGGCAAGAGATTACTTTTTTAGCGATGACGAGCAGGCCGGAGTCCAACTGCAACAATTGAAGACACGCTATAAGAAACGATTCAAACGCAACTACTCCGTGTTCATCAATCTCGACGCTGCGCGAGTGCACCGCGTGCCAATTCGCTGGATCTTGCCCTTGATGGTGCGAGAGCGGAGCAGCTACCGGATACTTGACCAGGTGCTGACCGTGCGACTGCTGGGCTTACTGTATCCCCTGGCTCGACGTTTCCGGCACCGGATTGGGCCCAAATTCGCCAGCCAGCAAGCGATGGGATTGGACACGCTGTTGAAATGACCGAGAGAATGAAGCATCGGTTAATAATTCTCGATGATCGCGCCTGTGACAAATCTGATCTAGCCAATACCTGTAGTGGAAAACTAGTGTAACTGCGCTCTGGACGGACTCGCCGACAGCTTTCCAACAACCGAGTCATCCGTGAATTCGATCGACATAAGTGCTCACCAGAATTGTCGCGTTCTTGCGTTTTCTGACACCTACGGCATCGACGCTGGAAACGGCGTTGCCCGGTTTCTGCATGACCTGAGGAATCTAACAGCCGAACATCAGCTGCCGCTGGAGTTGGTTGTTCCTGCTCGCGACGAAACCGCATCTGGATTGATTCCAATCCGGGCACCTTCATTCTCCGTGCCCGGTTACGGAGAGTTGAAGATTTCAATGCCGCTGCGCCACCATCGCAAGAACATCGAGCGGCACATTAAAAAAGCTCGCCCTGACTGCATTCATGTCTCTACCCCGGGACCGTTTGGATGTTTTGGAGTCACCCTGGCGAAACGTTATCGGCTCCCGTTGGTCGGAATCTACCACACGGATTTCACCAGTTACGCCCGCGCCATCGTCGCAGCCCAGCTGAATCATCTGCGGGACGATCCTCAACAGATTTTCGGTTCCGCGACGTCAAAGTTGCTTCCCGTCCTTCTTCCTCTGCTCGGCCAGCTTGGAACCGTCAATCCCCAGGCGATGCAGGATGTTGCAACAATGGCCGAGATCGTCAATCGGAACTTGAAAGCCCTGTCGGATGATCCGCGCACTGATCATTACCTTTGTTCATTGGCGGAACAGGTGGCGGTGAACCTGCTGCGCAAGTTTTACTCCCACTTCGATCTGCTGATCGCTCGATCCCAGGAGCAACAGGAAACGCTTGCCCAGCAACTTGGTTTTGCCCCCGAGAGAATCCGCTGCCTCCGTCCGGGCACGGACATTCGTCGTTTCCATCCGAGACACGCGGACCGCTCGATCTGGGCCCACTATGGCGTTCCAAAAGATGCTTTCATCGTTCTGTACGTTGGTCGCATTACCGCGGAGAAGAACATCGGCTTTTTGCACGACATCTGGTCCAGTATTCAAGCACAGCAACCTGCACGCGATTTGCGTCTGGTCATGGTAGGCCACGGTGAAGAGAAATGCGTATCGCGTTTCCGTGCCTTGAATAACACGCACGTGATCGGAACGCACCGCGGTGAGGAGTTGTCGCGGATCTACGCGTCAGCTGATCTACTGGTCTTTCCATCGACCACCGAGACGCTGGGGCAAGTCGGTCTGGAAGCCGCCGCTTCGGGGCTCCCGGCGATTGTGTCGGATCGAGGCGGACCCAAAATGTACGTGCAGGATGGAAACACCGGTTGGGTATTGCGGGCGGATGAACCCGGCGCGTGGTCAGATCGAATCATCGGATGCTCGAACGATCCGTCGCTGAAGGCGATCGGCGCCCGTGCACGCGATCATATCGCCGACAACGTCACGCTGGACCACACGCTGCAAAGCTACTGGGAACTGCACGCCGAAGCGATCCGGATACGCAAAATCAAGTTGAAGTCTCTGGTCAGATCAACAGAGAAGGCCAAGTATCTGGCACACCTGGAAGGCAAAGTCCCCCAGCAAGGCGTGATGGTCATCAGCGACTTTCACGCCGGCAAGCGATGCGGCAACCCTGTGCACCGCGATCAGAAGCGCACCGCCACCAAGGCGATGTTGTCGCTGGCCATGGACCGCAAACTGGAAGTCGTCTTTGGGGGCGACTTCGGTGATCACGGCGCCCGTGTGTCTCGACTGGAAGATGACTTTCGGGCCTTCCGCAGTATTCGGGATGAACTGGGATTTGGCGGCCGACCCGTCTTTGTCCGCGGCAACCATGATTACGGCTTTACCGATCAGCGACTGGAACAACTCACGGGCGGCTGCCGTGTGCATGATGGACTGGTTTACTTTCAACCCAACGCCAACGTCACCGTTTGTCACGGCCATATCTTTGGTCTGGCAAAAACGCTGGAAGTCATTCGTTCATCAGACTCTGTCCAGCATTTACTCGGGCAATTGCGTGAAGACCTGTTGGACGAGGATTTGAAACCAGCAGTCATCGCCTATGATATCGCCAACATGATTGAATCAGGACTGGCGAGCCACGGACTCCGCGGGTTGAGCACGGCGTGGGAAGGCGTGTACGCGTACCGCGCGATGTTGGCGGAACAGATCCTGAGACTCGCCGGGGACTCCAATCAATCCGACGAAGCAACCTGGAAAATGATCGCAGGGCTAGTCGGAACCCATGACAATGTCGAAGTCGCCGCGATGCTGGGAGTCGCTTGCGGCGGTTGGGCCAGTCTGTTCGGACACACGCACGAGCCGCTGGCGAAGAAGAAACGTGTTCGTCTTCATGACGGCGGCCGACGAGTCGCGCAGGTCGTCGGTAATTCCGGGCATATCAATCGCAAACGCCCAACCTGTGCGGTCGCCGAATTTCCTGATGTGACCGTCTACGAGTTCGAGTGCAAGTCAAAACAACTTCGTCCGTTACGCCGGGCGAGCATGTCGGAGTCCGACATCCATTCTTTCATACAGCAATCGGACGACAACAAACAATTACAACGGTCACTCCCGGAGACGCATACTAGCACAGTGGTCTCAGCTCGGCCGTCGCCAGGGGCTCAATCTGTCGGTGCTGACGCAAGTCACGACCAAGTGCCGACGTAAGCAAAATTTGAAGCGGATCCCCGTGCGAGACGATCAAATAAGTGTTCCCGTCACCTGACTGATCTAATTCCCGTACGAATCCACACATTCGGTCAGCCACCGAAGCCACGCTTTCCACGTCCCACTTTCGGTGTGTTGCGTCTTCTTCGTCAGCAGACCAAGCCACCTGGTACTTCTGGTCGGATTGCCCGTCGAACATGCCAAAGCTGCGTTCACGCAACAGGATCGATTCATTGACCGTTGCATCCAGCAACACGGCAGCAATTTCGGCGGTTTCTCTCGTTCGGCGAAAATCAGAACAGAACACCTGGTCGACGCCCGCCAGTTGATTGCGGTGCTGATCGATCGAAACCGCAATTTGGTCCCGGCCTTTTTCGGTCAAACCAAACTGCGCCACTGCGATGCCCGGCGAACTGGCAATCCGTCCCAACGCATTGGCTTCACTTTGACCGTGCCGGAGCAAAAAGTGGCGGTTGCGCAGCTGCGAACAAACGATTCGCCGATATTCACCTTGATTACTTGTCGCTTCCGTCATCAGTATCCCGTCGCGCCTCAGCAAGCGTGCTGTTCTGAAGATCCATCGCCAATTTGATTGCTTCCTCACAATCGAATAACGTTCCAACAACCACAGCGGAACCAGAGATCGTAACAAAGTCTTCTTGAAGATGTGAATCAATCGGGCCGTCAACCGGCTACAACGCGAGGCTTAGACGTGCGCGTCGAAGATGGTTAATTGGCCACCGCTCTCCTTGTCACATTCCATTGTCGCTCTTTCTAAACGCAGGCAACAGACCATCCCACTTCCCTACGCGTTGTCACCTTCGCCATCGCTGCCCATCGAACTGGCTCATCTGCCGGATGGGCAGCAGGGCGAAGGAGGCGGACATCATGGCTTCCGGAAGTTGGGTACAACGCCCGCGAAACATGGGCGTCTTGGAGTGACCCTGTCACGTCATGTCGTGCAGCCAGTTGGCTGCAATCTCGGACCATGAAAACTCAAAGCTCGATGGCAGTCGAAGTCGATCATGGGCCGTGCCATTTTTCAACACCATCAGATTGCATCGCCAGCAAGAGTCGAAGCATTCATCGCTCCCTTTGTACATTTGGAAGCGGACGTTCTAGGTCGAACATTACCGCAATTGCTCCTAGCGAAATGACTGAAGCCCGCCGAGTCATGGCCGCAGCTGGACTGGATCGCTTCTGTGGTCAAAACCTCTAGACCACCGGCCTCTCTCGACCACACGAGCAAACGGTCGATGGCCGTCGAGCGAGGTAAGCTGTTTCCGAATGTGGTGGTGATGAGGAGCGTTACCGGGTCGTTGAAATGGTTTGGCATAACAACACCGTACCAGTCGCATCGAACCGGCGGCTAGCGTCTTGCCGCTCACAGGATCTCGCCAGCCAATTGACCTATCCGAGAAATTGTCCGATGGGTCCTTTCTGGTCGATCGCCAGCGCGACATCCAAAGCACC
>JBCBOO010000343.1:0-5973 GCA_039821235.1 Planctomycetota bacterium | reverse complement strand
CCATCCAGAGGCTGCAAATGCGTCGGCCGGCGGAAAACGAAACGCCACCGAACGAGACCTCGAAGCCCGAAGACGCAACGCATCCTGATCGCCTGATCATTTTGTGGCGAAACGATGCCCGTCGAGGCCGCACGGTGGTCGCGTGCTGCGAACGAGCCGCCCGATGCGGGGTGCGTGCCGGACGACCAATCGCGCAGGCCGTCGAATGGGTCAGCCACCTCCAAAAACAGGCCACTGACCAACGCCGTGCGAGCAAGCAAGCCGCCGACAAACCAGCTCCGCCTCCGATGCCCCCTTTAGTGCTCGAGCATGATGTCGTCGCCGATTCGGTGGCCATCGAAGAGCTTGCCGGCATGCTTCAGCAAAAAATCAGCCCGCTGGTCGCCATCGAAACACTTGAAAAACGACCTTGGGCGGGACGAATGCTGAATGAACCCGACACGCTCTTTTGCGATCTCTCGGGAGTCACCCATCTCTTCGCGGACCAGGGCGGAGTCTTTGCCGCCACTCATCGCGTCCTTCGCGAGTTCGGACTGACGGCGAAACTTGCGATTGCGGAGAACGCGGCTGCGGCGTGGGCGCTCGCGCACTACCACCCCGAGCGAGATTTTCAATCGCTTGATTCGGCCGACCTGAACGCTGTTCCGGTCGAAGGTTTACGGATCGAAACGGAAACCAAGCACACACTCGGTCGATTGGGTATCGAGACGATCGGTGCACTGCTGCGACTTCCGCGTTCTGGTTTGGCGTCTCGACTCGGCACATCGTTGATGCAGCGAATCGCCGAAGTCCTGGGTGAGCGCGAAGTCTCGCTTGCCGTGCATCATCCGGAAGTGGATTACAGGGCCGTTCATGAACTCGAATATGCGAGCGACGATTTACAATTGCTGGGTGATCGTGTCGAACGGTTAACAGTCGACCTCACAAGTCAGCTTCGTGAACAGCGCCGCGGGGCCGTGCGTGTTCACTGTCAATTGGACTTGGTGGAACACACACCCCGCGAACTCACCATCGGTTTGTTCGCGCCCACGCAAGACGAGATGCACTTGGCGGGGCTGATTCAGTGTTCGCTCGAGTCAATACGTTTGCCTTCGTTGGTCACCAAGCTCACGCTGCGTGTTCTGCAAAGCGGTTCGATGCGAACCCAGCAACAAGGTTTATTTGCAGAGTCGACTTCGGAGCTGGATCCACAGAGTGTGTCCGCACAGCGGTTGGCGAGGCTGGTGGATTCACTCAGCACGCGACTGGGGGCGGATGCCGTGTTGGGCATTCGGCTGAGCGAGAACCCACTGCCCGAGAAAGCGTATCGCACCTACCGGCTGACGGACTACCGAACGCGACGCGCCCTGAAGCGATTGCCCGCCAAGAAGATTGCCCGCCGAACGTCCTCGAAATCAGGCACTCGCTATCGGCCACCAGCTCAAACCGACGCACGCCGACGTCCGCTGAAGTTACTACGACGTCCGGTGCCGCTGCATCCCGTTGCGGGTGGAGACTCGCGAGAGAAACTCGATCACGATCCTGTCGCGTTTCGGCTGGACCGTGACGTCCACCGAATCGCGTCCTGCTGGGGGCCGGAACGAATTGAAAGTGGCTGGTGGGAAGGCCCTTCGGTCAGGCGAAACTACTACCGCGTCGAAACGACCGGCGGCCGAGTCTGGTGGATCTTCCAGGACATCAACAGCCGCGACTGGTTTCTTCACGGCCGCTTCGCTTAGTCTCTCTTCTTTGACTTCTTTTTGGTTGCTTGATCCGGTGAACCCGAGAGCCTGCCGATTGGTCGACGGTTGGCCTCCAGTTCCCGGACGGCTTCCTTCATCCGACGTCGTAGATCCGAGACAACTTCGGGATGGTCCGCCGAAACATCGTTCGTTTCGCCGGGATCGGCTTTTAGATTGAACAACGATCCCGCTGGAGCAGAGGGGCGTTTTCCTTCGCGACCACTCTTTCCGCCCGGCTTCAATTCTCGAATCAGTAACTTCCACTCTCCCCGGCGAATCACGGAGCCAGGCACGACGAATGATTCATGGATCGGTTCCTCGAAGCTCTCGCCTTTCATGTACGGCAAAATGTTTCGGCCGTCGATCACACGATCGTCCGGCACGTCGACTTCGTTGATCGCACAGAACGTTGGAAGTAGATCGATGATTCCGGTGATCTGACTGTTCGTCGAACCCGGCTCGATCATGTCCGGCCAGCGCATGATGCATGGGACGCGAATACCGCCCTCGAAATCCGTCCATTTCCCATCGCGGTAGGGGCCGGCGTCACCGCCATTGATACCGAGGACCGGACCGTTATCGGATGCAAAAATGAAGAGCGTGTTCTTCGTAATGCCCTGCTCGTCGAGCACTTTCATGAGCTCACCGAGCTGCCAGTCGATTTCGCGAATCACATCACCGTACGTTCCACGCTTGGAGGTGCCTTCGAAACGCGGATTGGGAATCCAAGGCGTGTGCGGCAAAGGAGATGCGTAATAGAGGAAAAACGGATTTCGTTTGTTCTCCTTGATGAAACCAATCGCGGCGTCCAAAAGCTTTGGCGAGTGCTGTCCATCCGTTTTCCGCTTGATCGACTCCACACGTTCCAGGTTACGATAGATCCCCGTCCCCTGGTCAAGATCGACCATGAATCCATAAAAGAAGTCGAAGCCGTGACGCGTCGGATTGAACGCATCCCATTCGCCCAAATGCCATTTGCCAACGATCCCCGTGGTATAGCCCGCGGTTTTTAAAAGCTCCGGTGTCGTGACCTCGTCGGCGTTGATTCCAATTCGATCTCGGTTGTAGATGACTTTAGTACAGCCCGCGCGGTGTGCGTGCGAGCCCGTCATGAACGCCAGACGCGTCGGCGAGCAGCGTTGATGGACATAAAAGTCGGTGAACTTCATGCCCTGCTGGCACAGCCGGTCGATGTTCGGAGTCTCCAGAGATTCCGAGCCGAAGCAACCGAGGTCACCATAGCCCTGATCATCGGTCAGGAAGACAACGATGTTGGGCCGATCGGGATTTGCGGCCGGAGCAATCGCCGCCGATACCACGACCAATGCGACAGCGGAAAAAAACTTCATGATTGCTTTCACTCCTACTCGCCGAAGCGGAAGACCTTGAGCGCCTCCAGGTCACGAACGATCACGTGCTCGTCGGTGACGGCCAAGTGTGCCCACGAATCGTTTGCGACTTTGATTTTGTCGATCACTTCCATTTCTTCACGATTGTGGCGCATCAACATCAATTCGCCACGCTCATCGAGAATCAGAAAACGCTTGCCTTGCCGAACCATGCTTTGGTACTTCCCCATCGGCCGACTGCTCCAAAGCATGCTCCCGTCGTTCACATCCATCGCAACGAGACGCTGATTCTTGGCGTGAAGGTAAATCGTGTCCTCGATGACGATCGGAGACGACATGTAGCCTTGGGTTTTTTCATTCCAAAGCTCTTTGACAGCCCAATTGCCATCGTTTTTCACTTCGAACAGATGCGACCGGCCGGTGTGTGCCGCCGTAAAGATCCTCTCTCCGATGATGGTGGGCGTCAGGATGTTCATCCCGCGAAAGGCCTGAATGGGTTGCCGCCACAAGACATCTCCATTCTCGGGATCGACCCCGCACAGTTCGGTGCGCGTTTGCACCAACAACTGACGCTTGCCATCAATGGTGGCGAACACGGGACTGGAGAACGCGCCCCCGCTCATCATGCCGCCGCCTTCTTCCAGCGTCTTCCAAATGACGGAGCCATCGGAGAGCGAGAGTTTGACGGTCGGACCGCCGGTCTGGATGTAAACCGAGTCGCCGTCGATGATCGGCGAGCAAACGCCTCCGAAGGAAGGCCGCGGAGCATTGAGGGATTTCGCAAAATCGACTCGCCATTTTTCTTCACCCGTCGCGGGGTCCAAGCAGACCAGGACATCGAGAATGCCTTCGATCACAAGGGCGTCTTTGCTGACCGCGGGAGTCGCACGAATCCAGCTGCCGTTGGCGGACGCAAAGAACGGCACGGTCATCGAGCCTTCCCAGGTCTTTCTCCAAACATTCTCGCCGGAGTTCACGTCGAAGGCGGAAACGACTTCTTCACGTTTATCCACCGTTTCGGTTGTGAAGACCAAGCCGTTCTGGACGATCGGTCCGCTGTAGCTGGGGCCGAGAGGCTTTTCCCAGAGGAGCTCCAATTCGCCTTCCAGTTTCTCGGGCCATTCCGGGCCTTCCCAAACCGAGTCTCGGCTCGGACCCCGCCATTGGTTCCAATCTTCCGCAACGGCTTGAAAAGTGAGGGAAACAGCGAGGAGTGCAAAACCGAGGAGGGAGGCGGGCGAGCAACGATTCATGACACGGATCCGGAGGCAAGAACGAAATGGAAGCGGTTGACGCAGGACTATAGGCGCACAGCAAATACCCCCTCGCAAGCAAACACGTACACGAGTAGCCACGAACTTACACCGCCCTCTTTGACGCGTCACCGCGTCGTTTCTCCCAGGGGGAGAAAATGTCGTGGGTAGATTCTCTCCCTCTCAGAGAGAGACGATCGCTTTGCGATCAGAGAGGGTGCAACCGAAAACTCACAACACCCTCTTTGACGCGTCACCGCGTCGTTTCTCCCGGGGGGAGAAAATGTCGTGGGTAGATTCTCTCCCTCTCAGAGAGAGACGATCGCTTTGCGATCAGAGAGGGTCTTCTGTCCCCGGGATCGCTTACCTTCTAGATCAGCTGACGGCGGGCGTGTTTGGCGAGGGTTTCTTGGTAGCGTTTCTTACCCTCTTCGACCGTTTTTCGGATTTCGCGGGTGCTTTGCTCACTTTCCTTCCGTAGCTCGGTGATCATCTCGAGCGACTCAATTTGAAAGCTGCTGATGGCATCCACGAGCTTTTGCACGGACTCGGGATTGATCGTGCTTCCGTAGCCGGCCTTGAGCGCCGCTCGTTCAAGTTCACGGCCGAGGGAGGCAACATCTTCCAACCCCTTGTTGACGCCTTCCTTCATCGCTTCGGTGGCTTGCGTGACCTCATGCAGTCCGTGCTGGCTGGTGTAAACGGTACCCAGAATGGTGAAGACGTGTTCGTTGGTCGTAAAGAACGTCACCGCGCGGCGATAGACGCGTTCCTTCACATCATGGGTTTGCTTGAGTTTGGTGATCAACGTCTCACCCACGTCGTAACCGATCTCCAAGTTCTCGGCGATGTCTTTGAGCAGTTGGTAGGTTTCGTCTTCGTCTTCGTACTTCTTGCGAGCTTCGTCACGAGCGAGTTCCAGCTGACTCTTTCCGCCTTCATCGGTGCCGGTGTAGTTGTCGAGTGCATCTTGCGCGGCGCCGAGACCTTCGCGGGCTTCTTCGAGAATCGGAACGTGTGAATCGAACAGTTCGCGAGCCAGTACCTCAGCCTCTTTGAGCGCGAATCGGAAATCGATGTATGCATCCATGATACGTTCTTCGCTCTGCAACGCTTCCTTGGTGTCCTTGGCGACGTCCGAATAGATTTCGACGATCTTTTCGAAGCGATCGTTGGGCGTCCCGCGACGAATCTTCATCCACCAATTCGACAGCTTTTCGGTGCCGCTAATTTTTCCATCATCGAGTTGGGCGATGAGACGTTTGCTGTCTTCGCGGACCGAATCAAACTCCTGTGTGATTTGCATGTAGCGATTGCCGACTTGAATGCTCTCGACGTTTTCGCGCACCAGGGCGTTGAACGCCCCCATGTGCTGAATCACGTCTGCAATTGCCAGCACTTTTGCCTCATCGAGATGCCGAACACTTTCCAACAACGTAACCAATTCTTGCGGCGCGCCCTTCTTGCTATCGATTCCAAAATCTCGCAGCACATCCACCGCATTGCTCAGATATTGGCGCATCTTGCTCATATCGCGGGGCTGTGTCTGGGTCTTCGGATCAGTCGCTTGGGCTTGGTTGGACATGGTTCCAAATTCTCGGGCAGATCGGTGAAACGAAAAGAGGGCCGTGAGGCTCGGCCCGTTAATCC
>JBCBOO010000342.1:0-5995 GCA_039821235.1 Planctomycetota bacterium | reverse complement strand
TTTTCACCGGCCATGAAATGCCCGTCACGAACCGTCACAAACCCTGACTTACCTGCCGGTGCGTCCAGCAAACGGCTTTGATCGGTAATCGAAGACGCCGACTCCAGCCCGGGAATTACGAATTCGAACCGGTCGGAGGACTGGCCGTCGACTGCGACCGTCGTCCACGGGAAACTCTCCGTCGTATTGAGCTCGGGCCCTCCGCCGCGGCCACCGCTACCCGAAGCCGTGTAGATCACGCCGTGGATAAACGCCAGCCCGCTGCCGTGACGTCCCTGATTCAGATCCGCGAGACGTGTCCAGACACCGGTTTGGGGGTCCAACACATCGACTTCGGCATGGGCGAGTTTTTGTCCGCCGCTTTCACCTCCTGCAACGATCAACTTGCCATCGATCGCGGCGGTGCTGTTTCCTGCTCGGAGCGTCGGTAAAACGGGACACTCCGATTCGGGGAGCCAAGTCATGGTGTCAAAGTCAAAGACATCGACGACGGCTTGGGTGCGACGGAAGACTTCGTTCGTCGCTTTCGAGGTCTGTCGTCCTCCCGCGGCATAGAGCCGGTTACCGATCACGGCGGCTTGGAAATGGTCACGCGCACGCGGTGCGTCCGGCAGTACTTGCCAGTCGCCTGTTACGGGGTCGTAGGCGTCGAACCACGGTTGACTCCCATCCATGTGTCCGTTGGTGATGCCGCCGATCAAGTAAATCTTGCCTTGATGGAAAACCGCTCCCGCACCACCTCGACGTCGCTCGACGGGGATCGGATGCGTGAACTCGAAGGCATCGGTGGCAGGCGTGTAGGTGATCACGCGCTCAACGGGCGTCTCACGCGGGTATTTCCCCGTCATTGCACCCAGGAGATAGATCTTTTCATTGGCCACCACGCCTTGGAAGTGATGCAGTTCGATCGGAGGAACCGAACGCGACGTCCATTTGTTCTGGGTCGGGTCATAGACATCCACCGGATTCATTCGTCGACCCCCCATCAAATAGACCTGGTCATCAAACCCGACGAGCGCTGCCTCGTGACGGGCCGTGGGCGTTCCGTCGGTCGCAATCGTCTTCCAACTCGCGTTTGACGCAGGCACCGGTTCGCTGGCGCCCATGTACGAGGCGTCGGTCAAAGCGACAAAGGCGACGAGGGTCGCGACAAGATGCGTGAGATTCATCATGGAGATGGTTGCTGGGAGGGACGAGCAGGATGCGAGACAAGCGGGGAAGCGGTATGGTATCCCACATGGGTTTTCCGGCAAATTTTACGGCAATCGATTTTGAAACGGCGAACCGCCGACGCGATAGCGCTTGCCAACTGGGCGCAGTGGTGGTGGAGGCGGGAAAAATCGTTCGCGAGCAAGTTTGGATGATTCGTCCCGACCCATTCTTTTTTTCACCGGGCAACATCCGTGTTCACGGGATTCAACCCAAGGATGTCGAGAATGAAAACGACTTTGCCGGTTGCTGGCAGTCGATTCGTCAGTTTCTTGGCGACGGATGTCTGATCGCACACAACGCGTCGTTCGACTTGGGGGTGTTGCTCGGGTGCCTTCAACGCCATCAAATCCCGATTCCAGATTTACAGTTTTCCTGTACACGTTTAATTGCCAAACAAACGTGGCCTCAGCGGCCTCGGTTCGGTCTCAAGCCACTTTCGACGTGGCTGGGCGTTGAGTTCCGTCACCACGATGCGTTGGAAGACGCCCGCGCGTGTGCCAAAATCTTGCTCGCCGCGGGTTTGGCGAAAGACGCCGACTCACTCGAAAATCTCGAGTCGACACTTCGAATCGTGCGAGGCAAGGCGGGCGATTGGGGGATCTCACAGGCCTCGCGTGTGGGACGCAAATCCGGGCGGAAGAGCAGTGTCCAGCGAAAAGGACTTGCCAAGCGAGCCTTGCGGAAAACACCGCCAAGACTGCCCGTCCCCCCGATGAATCCGTTCGAAGAACCTTCGCACACTCGGGAGACCTCCGCCAGCTACCTTCGAATCGATCTCCAAGAACGTCAACTGTCCCAACAGCCAATGCCAGCGGAAATGGACTGGCAGCGTCTGTGCGTCCGAGCCGAGCTCATCCAGCCGCTTCGCGGCAAGCGAATCCTTGTCTCCGGCCGACTGCGAATCTTGTCGAAGGATCAGTTCACGCAGCTTGCCGAAAAAGCCGGCGCCGAATGTCAATCCACGATGGATGACGCCACCAATTTCGTCGTCGTGGGTGCGGAGGACAACCAACCTGGCCTTACCGAAAAGATGACGACGCGCGAGACCCTCGAGTGGATGACCGAATCGGAGTTCTTGGAACGGCTGGGCGTCTCTTCCGGCCGCAGCTAGCTCTGCCTCAGCGCCCGGCGGCCGGCGGCCCGAACCCAGCGTTTTCTTCAATTCTTCGACTGAATTTTGGAATGAGACAATTCGCCATGCCGTACGTAGCCTGGTCGTTGTGGTGGGGTTCGCGAGGGAGAACGTGCCGCGTTCAAAAGTCGCTCAGTTCCATCCAACGTTCTTCGGCCGCCTCGAGTTGGCTGGCGATTTCCGTCAGCTCCTCGTGAAGACGCACGGCCTCATCGGGGTTGGTTTCCTGGAGCAATTTCTCGTTGATCGCTTTCTTCTCATCATCCAGCTTTGCGATCTTCTTTTCGAGGTTCTTGAGCTCCTTCTCCGTGCGGCGCGACGCCTGCTGTTGGGTTCGGTAGTCCTGGGAGGATCCTTTCTTTGCGCCAGCGTTCTCCGGAGGCGCCTTGCCTGCCGTCAGGTTGCGTTGGCGTTCTCCTTCATCGATCTCGCTTTCCACGCTTTGCAAGTACGTGTCGTAGTCGCCAAAGTAGTTCTTGACCGTTCCATCACGGACTTCGATGACGTTCGTCGCGACGCGGCGCATAAAGTGACGGTCGTGTGACGTGAAGATCACGGTCCCTTCGTAGTCGACGAGCGCATCGGCGAGTGCTTCGACGGTTTCAACGTCCAGGTGGTTACCCGGCTCATCGAGCACCAACACGTTTGCCGTACCGAGCAACAGTCCCGCCATGCATAACCGAGCCCGCTCGCCACCGGAGAGGACTTTGACTTTCTTTTGGATATGAGAGTCGCGAAACAGAAGGGCTCCCGCCATCGCCAAGCAGTCTTGCCGCGTCGTATCGGGGTTCGATTCATACTCCAAATGATCGATCACCGTCCGCTGTTCATCCAGACTCGAGTAGACGTGCTGGGCATAGGTCCCAAGCTCCGTCGCGTGTCCCCATTTGATGTCGCCTTCGATCGGTTCGAGGGAACCGACCAGCGTTCGTAGCAACGTCGTCTTTCCTTGGCCATTGTCACCGACGATGGCGGCGCGTTGGCCGTGTTCGATTTCCAGTGTGATGTTCTTGGCAACGGTGTGATCGGGATACCCGATCGCGAGCTCGCTGCACCGCATCAACGTCCCCTGCCTCGCGTTGACGCGTGGGGCACGGATGTGAACGGTCGGTTCGTCGACTTCCAGCTCGGTCGTTTGTAGACGTTCGAGTTGTTTGGCTTTGCTGCGTGCCTGACTGGCAGTGGAAGCATTCGCGCGGTTCTTCTCGATGAATCGTTGCAACTGTTTTTGCTTGGCCATGACCGTGGCATTGACCCGGCGATCATGTTCACGGCGTTCTTCTCGAAACGTCAGGAACTGGTCGATCTTACCCGGATACATCGTCAACTTGCCGCGCGACAACTCCAGGGTCTGCGTGCAGGTGGCTTTCAAGAAGGCGCGATCGTGACTGACGATCAAGGCGGCTTTGTTAAAGGATCGCAGGAAGTGCTCGAGCAGGATTTGCGTTCTCAGATCGAGAAAGTTGGTCGGCTCGTCCAGCATGAGCAAGTTGGGATCGTTCAACAGCAGTCCGGCCAGCTTGACGCGGGTTTGCCATCCGCCCGAAAGCGACTTCACCGGTCCGTGCAGGTAATCGCCTTTGAGCTCGAACTGGCCGGCGACTTCGCCGCAGCGCCACTCCGGCTGCTCGCTCTCTCGCATCAGAAAATCGAGAGCGGATTCACCGGGCCTGAAGGGATCGTGCTGGCGGAGGTATCCGATCCGGAGGGACGGGTGATGAATCACGTCCCCCTTTTCCAGTTCCTCGTCGCCCAGCAATGCCCTCAGGAACGTACTCTTCCCCGCACCGTTTCGGCCGATGAAGCCGACTTTGACGTCATCAACGAGTGAGACTTCCGCGTCATCCAGGAGCACTTGGTCGCCGAAGCGTTTGTTTGCGTTACGAACTTGTATCAAGACGGCCATTTCGGCGTGCTAGCAGTGCTGGGTGAGTGGATGAAGATCGAACGAGACTATTCGTATCGGAAGGTCTCGTCCACACGAAGATACTCGCGTCGGCCGGCGCGGGCGATGGTGTGTAGCGAACGTTGGTCGACAAGCGCGTCGCGGACATAAAAGTGCTGGACATGACCGATCACCAAGTTCGCACCTCCGGGACCGGTACCAAGGGCGATCGCGCTGTGCAGCGTGCATTCCATGACTGCCGCCGCTTCGGCAACTCGCGGCGGAGTGACGGTCGCCGAAGGCGATTCTTTGACGCCGACCAACGCAAATTCGTTAACTTCCGGCGGAACATCCTCGGCCGTGCGGTGCATCGCCAACCCGACATCTTCGGTGACGAGATTGACGACGAACTCGCCGGTCCGGCGGATGTTCTCCAACGTGTCTTTCGGCCGACCGTCTGGACCGTTCGCAGGTGCGAAGCAAATCGTGGGCGGGCTCGCTCCGACACCCGAAAAGAAAGAAAACGGTGCAAGGTTCGGCGTTCCGTCCAGCGCCGACGTCGAGACCCACGCGATGGGCCGAGGCGTGATGAATTGCACCATCCGCAAGTAATTTTCTTGGATCGACTGATCACGGGCATCAAACTCCACCGCCGACCCCCTCCCTCGCGTCTCCATCACACAGCAGCCCAATCATGGTCTGGTGCAACTTCGGCGTGGCCGACACGCAAAACTTTGGGTTCCAGTCATCCATCGCGTCGCCGTCGTACTTCGTCAGCTGCGCGCCGGCTTCGCGAGCAATCACGGTGCCTCCCGCGGAGTCCCACGGGCTTACGGCGGTGGCCCAGTAACCGTCGAGTCTTCCCGCGGCGACATAACACATGTTGAGTGCGCAAGATCCAAGTCGTCGGAGTGATCGACAACGCTCCAGCACTTTGACGAAACGTCCCACTTCCGGTGAATCCGCTTTGACACCCGCCGGAAAGCTACAGGCGACCAATGCATCCGACAGGTCGGTGCAGTCACTGCTGCGAAGGGGTTCGCCGTTGAGGTGCGCTCCCTCACCATCGATCGCCGTGAAGAGCTGATCCGTCACGGGATCCAGTACCACTCCAAGACGCATTTTGCCGGCTTGGTAAAGCCCGATCGAAACGGCGAATGACTGCAAGCGATGTACGTAGTTGACGGTCCCATCAAGCGGATCAACGACCCAGCACGGCGGCGCGTCGGGCGAGCCGTTCCGCACATCCTCGGGCGGATCATTTTCGCCCTCCTCTTCGCCGACAAACGCGTAGCCCTCAAACGCTCCCATTAAGATCTCACGCACGGCCTTCTGCGACGCGAGATCCGCATCGGTGACCAAGTCCTTGGGAGCCTTTTCGGAAACCTTGCGGCTTTCCCAGCGACTGAGCAATTCTTTCGCGCCGGCTCGTGCGGCATTCACGGCGACGCGGAGGTGTTCTTGATTCACGTGTCTACTTCGAGTCGTCGGAGTTCTTCCAGCCACAAACGGATGTCGTTGCTGTATTCGGTGGACATGTCGCCGATCACCAATTGGCGGTGGATTGCGGCGGCACCGTATTCCATGTGTTCGGCAGCCTCTGCGTTGTGGAAACGCAGGTTCGGGTCGGGTGAGATCAGCCCGATGAGAAAACGCATCAGCAACTCGTTGCGCCGAATGTCAGCGGGCAGCACATCGGGCAACTTTTGTGGCAACGCCAGCTTCGCGGCCACCAGATCGCTCAGCTTGTCCGATCTTTGAAGGCA
>JBCBOO010000341.1:0-6002 GCA_039821235.1 Planctomycetota bacterium | reverse complement strand
AAGAATCGCTAGTGATGTGGGGTAAGTTGTGTTGTAGGCGAGAGTCTGATCGGGGTATTTCCAACTACCGTCGGGATTTTGATCCGCCAGCAGACTGTCGTACATGATGGGAGCGAAGTCGTTCCAATATTTACCGCCCAATTGGAACATCGCTTGGCCGCAATAGTACCAAGCGTAGTAGCGAAACCGCACGGGGTTTCCATTTGGGTCGGTCATTGTTGGAGGCCGCCGTAGTATGAAGTCCCCCGCAGCGATTAAGTCTTCATTGCCATGTTCGCCACAAAGCTCCAGGCACAAGACGGCAACTCCCGTCATCGATGTGGTGCCCGCGTTTCGGCCCGGCATGTAGCAAAACCCTCCTTCGCGGGTGTGACAATTCAGGATGTACGAAACCGCCATTTCAATATGTTCATCGGGAATCGCTGCGCCGTTCAGTTTCGCGGCACGGAGCGCCATGATGGACCAGCCCGTCAACGACAGGTCGCTGTCCGTCGTGCCAGGCGTGTAACGCCAGCCGCCCGTGTTGGCATCTGACTTGGGAACCTTTTGAGCTTGCAACAGGACCAACAAAGCGCGTGGCAATACCTCGTCCACTTTCCGCTGACGTGCTGGATCGACCATGCCCGAGACTTCGCCCAGCAGCAGTGTGGAGATACTGTGCTCGTACATCAATCCGGTTGTCCGACCTCGAACGTTGCGGCTGACAAGCAAGCCATTTTCGAGCTGCTGAGTGAGGACGTAATCGATTCCTCGATTGATCACCTCACCATATCGCCCGCGTCCAGGAAGATGGCCCTTGGCGAGAAATGCCATCACCGCCAGAGATGTGATTCCGGTGTTTCCCACAATGGCTGGCTCTTCGAAAGATCCGGCCAACTCGGGCCGACCCATCGCTGCCGCGGCGTCGCGGCTGATTTGTTTCCCGGCAAGATACTCCAGTCCGCGATCAACGGCCGCATCCAAACGGGGTTGGTAGCGAATGCGCAGCGCATCGGCGTCTTGTGCGCTGACGACGTGACACAAGAGCGACAATGCAATGGCGGAGATCCAAGAATAGGGTTGCGAGATCATTCTTGCTTCTCCGTTTTGTCCAGACGTGATTCCAGTCGAGACAGTTCCTCGAAGTAGTCTTTCACAACACTTCGGAACTCTTCTGGAATCTTGCCGTCTTGGTCATCGAGTACATTGTTTTTCAGCTTGTGGCGGGACTGTGTCCAGTTGGACGTCGAACGACCGCGCAGTTGAGTCGGAGCAACCTCGCTTTGATCTGCTCCGGCGTTTCCTTGGACCCCTTGGGGCTTTGCTGGGCTGCCCGGTTGTGGGGCTCCGGCCTGTTGTGTTGAGTCCGATGATTTGGTTGGCTTCGACGGTCCACCTTGCTGCTTCGAATTCCTGCGACTGGGATGTCCCGCTCGTTGAGCCGCCTGATCGGCAAGTTGATTGAGTTCTTGCGCGAGTTCCTGAGTTTGCTCAGGCGATGGGCTTTGGGCGTTTTGATGTGCCTTGTCCGCAGTCGCGGCAAGTTTTTGAGAATCGGCCTGCTGTTGTTTCGGGGATGGATTACCAGTCTCGCCGGACTTCCCCCCCGGTTTCGAGTCTCCCGGTTTCGAGTCTCCCTGTTTGGAGTCTCCCGGTTTCGAGTCTCCCGGTTTGGATGAAGCGCCTCCGCTCTTGGGTGAACTGCCGCTAGAGCCACTTGATCCTCCCGGCTTATTGCAATTCGAACATTTCTTGCAGGACTTGCAAACTTTATCCAGTGACTGCGTTGCCTCTTGCAAGGACTTCGCAGCTTGCTTTTGCTGCTCAGCAGCCTGTTTAGGATTGGCAGCCTGTTTAGGATCATCAGCCTGCTTAGGATTGGCGGCCTGCTTCGGATCAGCAGCCTGCTTAGGATCAGCTGCCTGATTAGGATCAGCAGCCTGTTTCCGTTGTTGCTTTGCTAGTTCTTCGGCCGCCTTGGTTTCTTGCTTGGCCTGTTTAAGTTTCTCGCGGGCCTCGCGAACTGCCTGTTGATTCTCGGGATCCTCGGTCGGCAGTTGCAGCAGTTCGTCTGCCTTTTCTCGAAGTCGATCAGTTCGGTTTGCAATCTGTTCCTGCAACTTCGCAACCGCTTCTTCAGGGCGGTTTTCGCGAACAGCTTTTATGGCGTCGCCGACTCGCTCCTGCTGCTTCCCAAGTCGTTCCAGATCATCTTTCTTCTGCTGAGCATTGTTCCCCACATTGGCGTTGGGCTTCTCCGCAGCATTCGCTGGCACGGACTTGGCTGCTTCCTGCAGACGTTCGCCAGCCTTCCGAGCTTCGTCTTCGGCCTGCTCCAAATCTTTCTGTCTGAGTTTTTCAGGGACGGCTTCCATCTGCTTTCGAGCCTCACCGAGTGCAGTTGGTTTCTCCTTGCGTTCCGCTTTGGCTGCTTCGTTTACTTCCCCTTCGGCTTGTTTCTGGGGATCAGCCGCTGGCCGTTGAAGCTCTCGCCGTTGCTCATCCAGCATTCTGGCTTCGCCCGCGATCGTTTCCTGTTCTCGGGCAATCATTTCCAGCAACTTGTCGTCTAGTTCCTGCTTGCTGCGAACCTGATCGAGCTTCGCCAATGTCTCCTGCTTCTGTTTTAGCTCCGCCGCTTCGTCAGTCAGCTTGGCTGCCTCTTCTGCTCGTTGCGCAAACTGTTCGCTCTTGGCGTCCAGATCCTGCTCAACGACCTTCTGCATCTCATCGGCCACCTGCTGCTGTCGCTTTTGGACTTCGGGGGCGTCACCTCGCCCCTCTTGCTGATCTTGTACAAGCCGTTCCTGCTGCCTGGCAAGCTCGTCCAACCGAGCAGCCAGTTCCAGTTGCTTGCCCCGATCTTCAACGTCGGAACGTACCTGCTCGAGCTTGTCGATGGCATCACTGAGCGACTTTTTTGTCGCTGCGATCGCTTCCTGTTGTTGAGGAAGTTGATCGGAGAGCGGCACGAGCCCAGCCTGTTTCCTCGCTTCCGAGACCTCGTTTTCAGCGACATCCTTCATTCGATCCATCTCTTCTTGGAAGAGGCGTTGCGGGGCGAGTTCGTCCTGATCTGGCATTCGACGCAGCGTTTGCTCTGCGTCCTTGATCCGGTCCTGTAGTTGCTTCGATTTGTTCACGGCATCATTCGGAAGCTTCGCCTTGTCGTCCGCTTCGTCGAGATCTGTCTCAAGTTCGTCGGTGATCTTTGCGGCTGCCTGGAGCTGATCCAATGCTTCCGTCAGGTCGGCCATCACGGTCTGTGTTTCGTTCCGCACAACCTGCTGGCCAACAGGAATCGAGTCGTCGGCGATCTGAACTTGAATCTTCCGAGAGTCGATCACTTGCGGTCCGCCATACACTTCGGGACGATTGTCAGAGATCGACAGCCAGACGGTAAGTTGGTCTCCAACGACGAGTTCCATTTCATCCAGGCCGATGGTCAGTTCGCCACCAATCTCTGCTTGCAAGTCGTGCGGGATTTCCTTACGCGAAGGCGGTTCGCTGTTTTCTTGTAACAGCAAGTGCATTGCGCCGCAGCCAAAGTCGTCAACGGCGTGGTAAACGACCTGGATGCTTTGATCGGGTTTGACGATGACTTCGGACAAAGCAGGCTGATCAATGACGATCGACGGGGGCAGATCGGGCAGAGTACGCACATCGAAGTGGAACGGCTCGCTTGGCACTCCAGCTTCGCTGACCAGTGTGATCGTTGCTCGCTGCAATTCGTCTGCTGTTGCCGTTAGTTCCCAAGTATGCCGCCACAGCCTGGATTCCTCGATCAAGACCGCTTCCTGAGAGGGGGCCGATGTTCCATCGAGACTCAACGACGATTCGGCAGCGGGCAAAGTCGACTCAACATCGACATCGAACTGGATTCGCGTGCCATGAATCACTTCGATCGGTTCCACGGGATCGCTGATGACTTGCGCGGGCAGTTGCGTGTATTCAGGAAACGTCAGGTTGACTTGACTGCTTTTAATGACCGGTTTGGGATCAACGACGATCTGGTAACGATCGGAGTAAAGACCGCCGGCGCGAATTCGATATTGACGATCACGTTTCAACCCCACCAGCATGAACTCGGCAGTCCTCCCATTTTCCTGCGTGGCCATTGGATGCGAATCGACAACAGCATCGTCCTCGATGATTTCCAGCACTGCATCTGTGAGGTCGTTTGCCGTCGCAGTCACTCCTAAATCGCCACCTTCTGCGACATGCGTGTTGCCCGGAACGATCGTCGCATTCAGGTAAGGAAGCACTCGCGCGCTGAACGGGTTCAACATGTTGCGCAGCGACGGAATCAGATACGGACGCCAGATCCACATCGCCAGAACAAAGGTGGCAAGGCAGGCCGTTGCGACGATGGCCCGTTTTAGAACCTCTTGCCCACGAAGATCCTCTTCCTGGCATCCGGCGAGACTGCCATGAGCCTGCTCCGCGACAGCCTCAACGATCGAGCTTCTTTTTGCATTCGGATTTCCGGTCAGCTGCAGCGAAGTTGTCAGTCGTTCCTCGATCGATGGCTGCTTTTGTTCCAGGGTCCACGCCATCGCAAGACGGTCAAATGATTGCTTGAGTGGACTTATCAGAAAATGTCGAGTGATGAACCCAACGACTCCAATCATCGGAATCCATAAGGCGACTCTGAACCATGTCGACTCGGGCTGGAAGATGGCGTCAATCATGATCGTGACCAGGAGCGACGCAATTGTTGCGGTCCCGATCGCCAGGATTCCTCCGAGCCAGATTTCGCGCCGCAGCCGACTCAGCATCTCATCGAGATCAACGTGAATCCGCTCCATCGCGGTCGCCCTGGGAGGCGAAGCCGCTTTGGCGTTCCTTGATGGGCTAATGGTCGATGTCATTTGTGTCACCTGATTTCGGAAGACTCTGGAGTTGTAGTGGACGAGGTAACGAATCCCTTTCTCGCTGCCGTTTCATCAGGACTCGTGACCTCGTCCACAACGCTAAAACAAGTTGCCCCAACCATCAGATTCGCCCTGTTCGTTTGCGTATTGACCACTCCAGACAAAGCCCCCCAAGAAACAAACCGAGGACTGGCCACCGATTCCAAAGCGGCACCGTCCAGCGTTCTCGTGTGAATGTTGACTTCGGTCCTAAGTTCGACAGCACGGCGTCGGCGTTGGCCAAGTCGGTCACCGTACCACCGGTCCAGTCCGCGATTTGCTTCGGGATTGTGTCATCGGCCACGATGTCAAGTCGCTCGAGATTCTCGGCAGTGGCTTCGACGCCAATCTCCAAACCCACCGTTTGAGCTCCCGTTGCTTCCATCGCCAGCAGCTTGTCAACGGCATCTCCGGACAACTCGATGCGATATTTTCCTGGCCGCGTCAGGTCGCGAACTTCACCTTGCAACAATCCCGGGTTTTGCGCATCGGGAATCAGATCAATGGTCCGCGTGACTTCATCTTCAAACACAGTCTTTGCTTGCACCGGGGCATCCAGCACCGGGTTCCGATCTGCGTCAAGAAGTCGAGCCTGAACCGAAACCGCTTCGCCGCTCTTGTACAGCGTTCGATCGGTCCCGAGCCGCACCAGATCCGTCCCGGCAGACAACCGATCCGTAACAGCCCAGCGAATGATTTGCCCCCAAAATTCATGGTGAAGTCGATCACCAATGCCATAACGCAAACGCCAGGTCTCGTCAAAATTCAGCTGCAGCACTTTGCCGGTTCCAAACCGATGCCACAACATCAGCGCTCGCCGCCTCTGTTCGTTCACATCCGATTGAGCATCGTTTGCAGTTTCTCGATTGCGTGACGCATAGGCCAGAACTCGCGCTCCCGCTTTCGCTTCACAATCCGGGTGTCTCCAGGTCAATTCCGGAAATGGTGCGCTGGCTGCTGTCGCCCATCGCTGAAGCACCGCGTGGGAGACGCCTTCTTGTGTGGGCACGAAATGGAAACTCGGGTCGGGGCTGCGAGCTGTTGCGACAGCCGGACGATTCATCAACACCGGCAGCACGTCCGCCAAAGGTGTCGTTCGATAGGCGTGAG
>JBCBOO010000340.1:0-6018 GCA_039821235.1 Planctomycetota bacterium | reverse complement strand
AGGACGAACGTTTCTCGATCCGAGATGGACGCTGACGCCCTGCGGGGGAATCGACAAGGTTCCGTCATTCCTGTCACTCTTCGCCGGTCAGAAACTTCACATCGCCACATTGGTTGATTTTGCAGAGGGCGGCAAGAAGCGAGTTCGTGACCTCCGTTCCAGCGATCTGCTGCGTGCTGGCCACGTTCTCTCTGCCGACACATATGCCAGCCAAGCCGAAGCCGACGTTGAAGACCTCCTGGGTCGAGAGGCATATATCAACTTAGTGAATGACGGAACCTTGTCGATTCCCCCGCAGGGCGTCAGCGTCCATCTCGGATCGAGAAACGTTCGTCCTTCTTCTTTTAGCTTTCGGCTAAACCAGGGCAGGTAAAGAATTTCTGATGGCCCCTCCACGAGCAACGTGTTTTCGCCAATAAAAAGCGTTTGCGTGATGTCGTAACCAAGTGCAGCCTGGAGCGGAAAGAGGGTGTCACGGTCTGTGCTAAGCACCTGATCGCCGACGACCGTACCCAAGTCGGTTGCGTCGTCCCCGAACGGATCATCGGATTCGATGAAGATATCCTCGACCGTCCGAACCCGAAGCAATTGGGCTGGATCGATCATGAATGGAGAGTGTGTCGTAAAGATAACTTGGAAGCCGCCCAATCGTTCTTCGATGTAACGCAGGAGATCAGACTGGGCCTTTGCGTGGAGCGAAAGGCCTGGCTCGTCGAGCAATAGAATGAGATTCTTCCCGTAGTTCTTCCGCACCTGGCTAAACCATACGAGAAACGAAAAGAACCAAACGAAGCCGGTGCTGCGGTCATCAAAACTGGTGGTGACACCATACCGCTGGTTTTCGATTCGTGTCCGCATCACGTAGCCCGAATTGAATGGGGCGGGGTCGTTTGGCAAACCTTGCTCGAATCGAAACTGCACCTTCAGGTGTCGGTTTTGCGTCCAGTAGTTAAAGATCTCCTTTGTGAGCTTGTTCGAGGCAGCTTCCAGTTCTGCTTGCATCAATTCAAATTCACCGATTTCTTCGAGGTCCTCGGCCGTGCGATTAATGAGTTTCAACAATGCTAGGAACACCTTGTTGGGCTCTTCGTCCTGAGCCCCTTCGCGGTTATTCAGATCGTCGATCGAGATTTGCCCCGGCATCCGCATGTAGCTTCCAAAGTAAACCATCTTCGGAAGCCGATCACCCAGAACATCGACTACAGCGCTCCAAGAATTCTGCTTGGATCCGTAGTAATCCTTGATTGTCGAGAACAGTTCCTGCTCGCGTGGCGACCGAACTTCGCCGCCTTTGTCGTCGGCTTTCTCTTTCTTTCTGGAGATAGCAGCCATTACAGCCTTTACCGTACCCAGCTTGAGATAGGCTTCCTTTTCTTCGCTGTGGAGGGACGACGATTCGACTAGGTTCTCAAAACCTTTCTTTTCGTCGTAATTGAAATTCCAGTGCGTGGTTCCGTAATACCCACGTTGGATCTTGATCTCCTCCGTCTTTAGGACGCCCTCTCCAACGACATCTTCGACTGCTGCGATATCATCGGCGTCAAGCTGCCACTTCGTCGTAATCGCGTGGACGTCTTCATCGTTGTCCTGGCGGTTGCGGAACTCAGTCAGCTGGGATCGCGGATAATCGAGAACGGTGAATTCTCTGCGGTTTTTGTCGAGCGGATTGAGTTTTTCGAGAGCATGCAGTATCGCCGTCTTTCCACTTTCATTTTTGCCAACAAGACAAGTGACCTTCGGATCAATGGAGAACTCTTGTGAGTTGGTAATACTGCGAAATTTGGTGATTTGTGCTGATGTTAGTTGCATCGTTGCGGCCCCGCCTTGTGAGCAATGTTTGAGAACCCCCCAAGTATCCGATTGTTGGGTAGGTTATTCAACCAGACTGGTCGCTCTCTGATACGGACCCAACACAGGAACCGATGGTTCGGAGGAGGTACGGTGCGCGCATCGCGTTCCCGTTCGTGCAGTCGGTAGTACACCGAAATCACTTCCGGCGATTGATTCGATGCTCCGGCGGCCGACGCCGGATACAACGCGACCGCGTCGAAAATCGCTTCGGTCTCAAACACGCTGGTCCACCTTTGCGACCTCCGTCCGGTTCGAATCAGCGCCGAGCGATGCAACCGCTAGCACTTCGCCTAACTCCCAACTTGCTTCGGTGTCGATCACTGGCCCTGGAGCCTTTTTGGGTTCGGCAATGATCTTGCCATCAGAAATCGGCACTCATGTCCCCATGTCTGCAAGCGATCGTAGTCGGTCTTGTCGGCGCCGGCGAGCAATCCGTTGGATAACTCCTGTCTGCTGGGCGATAATGCGATCCCAAGCTTCAATCTCGCATCGGTAGCGATCTTCCACAGTATCGTACTCGGACTCCCAGCCAAGTCCCGAGGCTCTCGCGATGTCACTTTCAGAAAACCCCGCGTCGAGTGCCTCCGCAGCGAACCGCTCCCACGTTTGATCGGGCATCCGACGCAAGGGATGCAACTTTGCTTCGCCAAGATTCTCAAGCTTCAGCAGTGCAGCAAAGACATCGGTGTTATCGCCAACGAGATGCTTAATCAGCAAATCTCGCAGTGATGCCTCCTCGTGGACGTTCGCAACGAGACGGCTCCGATCCTCAACCGGAACGTCCTTGCAAGCTGCCTCGACGACTTCATGCTCGCGATGACTTCGGAAAGGGCTTTCAACGTTTTTTGACCAGTGTTCGATCCATCGCTGCTTCACCATCGGTTCGGCCGCAAAAACCTCGATCAAGACGTGTTCGCGATTGCAATTCATTATGATCGCTTTTAACCAAGGGTCATAGATGTCAGCCTTTTCGGGAGCGGAGTTCGCTTGGCCCCAAATACCTGAGGCGATCATGCCTCGCAACTTCTCGTCTTCATGATTCAGCAGGTCGAGATAGTGCGTCGGTGAGATCTCGTTACGGAGTGCTGACACAAAAAGCACCTGTGCGTAGGGTGGTGCCAGCATGATCGCTTGGTTGACCAGACGTTCTGGTAAGTTCGGAATTTCGGCAAGAAGAAGGCAAATCGAATCTCCTTGGTATTTGTCCGAAGTCAGTGCCCTTTCCAGCCGTTGCTCGCAGTCAGGTTCCGTTCGATGTACGGCCTCCAGCAAGAATTTGAGCACGACGATGCTATCGACATCTGCGTCAAAGGCCGCGTCAATCCAACCACCTACCTGCTCGCTTTCCCGTGCAATCGTCATTGCGACAACATCGCAAAAGTTCGGGTATGATTGCCCAAGCCGCTTAGCACACAACTCATAACAGCGGACTATTTCCATGACTTCTGCAGGGGGAAGTCGCGACCACTTGACCCCAAGTTCGACAGCGCGTTCGTAGCAATCCGTGAGAAACGTTTTGTGCGAATCGGATGATCGTTCGTAAACGGGCTCGGATGGAAACAAGGTGGCGTATTCAACGGGAACCTCCACCTCGATTGCGACCCGATGGTATTCCGCAAGTCGACGGACTTCCGTTACCGCGGCTGGTTCGCTCTTGCACAATTCAGCCAGCAATGGCAATACTGTTTGAGCTGACAGTCTGAGCTGTTCCCGCTGGGCATCGTTGACGGAACCGCTCACCGATGGCCAGAGCCATTCTTTCATTGCGTCGACGATCCCCGTCCAATCCGACGGCGGATATCGCATCAATAGGTCACGGACGTGATCCCAGAACGAATGAAGCTCCTTCAAATCTGACGTTGGAAGCAGTCCGCTCCACAACATGAAGGTGTCAAAATCCTCTGCTGATTGACCAGTGTTCCGATACTCGGGTGAAAGAGCACAAGGCAAGAACCGGTAAGCTTGTTCCGCGCTCGTACCATGAGAAAGCTGGTTGGAAATGGCATCGAGCACAATCCGGCGACGAGGCACGGCCTTTTCTTCAGGATACCCTCGCTTTGCCCAACTTTCGACAGCCTGACAATCGGCTTCGGGCTGATTGTTGTGTGGTGCTCGCGGCGGCGGCTTCCGTTGAATCAGAAGTTCGATAGACCGTTCGGGTGTACGATCCAAAAAAGTGTGCCAGGAACCATCAAAGACGTCAGGACGTCGATCCAGCACCATGTCAGCTAGATCATCCTCGGCAGCCGCAAGTCGATCCCAAACCTCATGCGAATCGGCTCGATCGGCGAGTTCAAATAGTTCATGAATAGGAACCTTCGCCCCCACGCAATATGCGTCGACCGCCGCCATCGCGACAGTTGAAGTTGTTTGCCACCGCTTCACGAAGAATTCGAGCGATCGTCGCGGGACTGAAAAGAAATAGTCTCTGATCAGAATCGGCCGGATCGCATACGGATGGACCACCAAGCCTCCCCAATTGCTCTGCTCGATTAGTCCGCTGGCAGAAAAGCCAGCAACAATCGTCTCAACTCTGCGAATCGAAAGCTCAAGGTATTCTGAGACGAATGACAGGCTCATTCCCCGTTCTCGCCCCAGTGAAAGGCACGCCAACACATCCAAGCTTTCGCGGTCCGAATTGCGAAGCACAAACCGTTTGATCCACCTGGCCATTGACTCACCGGTAAAGAAATCTTGGATGTCCGCCTGATCTCCGCTTTCGCAGCACTGCAGCAACATGGCCGCCCTGCCCGGAAAACCCATCGATTGCCTGACAAGGTGGTGAAAGAACCTGTCTGGCCCGCTGATTCCTCTGTCTTTCGCCATCTGAATGACGGCCTTATTTGAAATCGGTCCCAATACGTGAATCGATTCGGCTGTCAAGTGCAACTCGGCGCGTAGGTCGTCCACCTGCATGGGCCAGCAGTCGCAGACGATTCGAAATCCTAGGGAGTGTTCCTGGCGAAGCGAGCGGAGCGTTCGAAGAAGTTCGGTCTGGCCATGAGCATCCTCAACCGCAACGATCATCGGGTCTACTCGCTTCAACTCAGACGTTAATTCAGCTCGATTGCCCGATTTCACGAACCAACCATCCGATCTCGACAGAACAACGGAGAGAACGGCCGTTTTGCCAACTCCTGGTTGGCCAGTCACCAAGCAATCCTCCTTGGCTTTCAGGATCTCGCCAACGCATGTCTCTCGTTCGAACAATGTCGTTCCAGCCGACGCTCGTGCGTCGTCTACCGTTTTCGACAAGCAGGTGAACTCTCTTTGTGATATGAGCGACGTCGAAAGAATTTGCGGGGCCGAGTCGCGGATGAACCCGACGACTTCTACCTTCTGATCCAGGTCCAACCGCTTTATCTTCTCGAGCACGTCAAGGAACGTCAGGCGATCACGACTCACTTGAAAGTCAAAGCCGTGGTGTAGTCCAGCGAGTGACTTGCGAAGTTTCCCCACTTTCATCTTTGAATATGCAAATACAAGCCGATCAAAATCCGCATCATGTTTACCGACAAACATCTGCAGCGTCTTTTCGATTTTCTTCGCGTTCGTCGTGTGAGTCACCTGCACGGCGACCCGTTTGTCGCGGTCCGACAAATCGAAGGAATCCTGTTGTTTGCCTCCGACCAGATTGTCGTCGCGCAATTTCCATCCGAATACTTTGTTCAGCAGTTCGCGGTAAAAATCCTCCATCGCTGTCAGCGGATTTTGATGCCTCAAACTCACCTGAGAATCAACGTAGTGCTGAAGACTTGATAAGTAGCCTTGCGCTTCGTTGATAAGGTCTTCTTGCGGCATGCCCATTAAATTGTTCCTCCGATCACCAATTGCTTAGCTCTGCTTAATCCACCGTTAGGCTTTGCCAGTTGCTTCATCGCCATCCAGCTCCGGATCGGCAGCAATCGCATCGAGATAATCACTGCGGACTCGGTTCATTAGGGTATTCTTTTTCGGATCGATCAGGCTGAAGCACGAACCGTTGAGAAGAAAACGCTACTGGACTCAATTGCCGCTGTAGGGACCAGGCGATGCTCCGGTGGCCGAAAGCGGAGACTCGGCCTCTTGATCATCCGGCCGATGAAACCGGATGCATCGTCGCGATTCAATCGTCGCTCGGCGATGGGGGCTTCGATCTTCCGGTCGATAACAACGCAAAAAGACAGG
>JBCBOO010000033.1:0-34314 GCA_039821235.1 Planctomycetota bacterium | reverse complement strand
CCATGAATCCGGCGACCGAACAGGAGATCGCTCAAATCGCCGAGGGCGATGCGGCGGATGTCGATGCCGCGGCCAAGGCAGCTCGGCATGCCTTCGAAAACGGTGACTGGCCGAAGATGGATGCCCGCGACCGAGGTCGACTGCTCTATTTGCTCGCCGAACGCATGGAGCAAGAAATTCATGAACTCGCCGCCCTCGAGACCTTGGATAATGGAAAGCCTCTCAAGGACAGCTTGGCTGCCGACTTGCCGCTCGCCATCGATGCCATTCGATACTACGCCGGGTATGCCGACAAACTGCACGGCAGCACGATTCCCATCCGCGGCAACTACCTTTGCTACACACGCCGCGAGCCTATTGGCGTCGCCGGACAAATTATTCCATGGAACTTCCCGTTGCTAATGCTTGCGTGGAAGTGGGGTCCCGCGTTGGCCGCCGGCTGCACCGTTGTGATGAAACCTGCCGAGCAAACTCCGCTCACATGCTTGCGGATGGCTCAAATTGCAAAAGAGGTCGGCTTTCCAGACGGAGTCATCAATATCGTGCCCGGCTTCGGTCCCACCGCGGGAGCGGCCTGTGTCAAGCATCCGCTGATCGACAAGATCGCGTTCACGGGCGAGCACCGGACGGCGCAGATCATCACGCGTGACTCCGCAGACACACTGAAACGGCTCACCTTTGAGCTTGGCGGCAAAAGCCCGAACGTGGTCTTTGCCGATGCCGACATGGATGCCGCCGTTCAGGGTGCGTACATCGGGTTGTTCCTCAACCAGGGGCAATGTTGCTGTGCCGGCAGTCGCGTCTTTGTTCAGAAAGAGTGCCATGACGAGTTTATTGAAAAGCTGACCGCATTGACGCACAAGCGAAAGGTCGGCGATCCATTTGATGCTGCCACCGATCAGGGGCCGCAAGTGGACCGGTCTCAGTTTGACAAAATCATGTCGTACATCGACAAAGGAAAGAACGAAGGCGCCGACTGTATTGCCGGTGGTGGCAGAGTGGGCGACAAAGGCTACTTCATCGAACCCACGATTTTTGATGGAGTCAGCGACGAGATGTCCATCGCGACCGATGAGATCTTTGGCCCGGTAATGAGCGTCCTCACATTCGATGACAAAGAGGACATGATCCGTCGCGCGAACGACACCTTTTATGGCCTCGCCGCGGCGGTATGGACGCGGGATATTTCCAAGGCTCACGAGTTTGCCGCCCGCGTTCGCGCCGGAACGGTCTGGGTCAATTGCTACGACGTCTTCGACGCAGCCGCTCCCTTTGGCGGATTCAAAATGAGTGGCTACGGACGTGAACTTGGGGAAGAAGGCCTCAAGCCTTACACCGAAAGCAAGACCGTCACTGTCAAGCTCTAGGAGAGGTGGATCAATCGTTCAGCTCGACTCTTCTAGCGAATGGTCGACCGAACGCATCTCGCCCAACATTGGAACTGAGAGCGCGGGTTTCAGTTGAGCCCGCGCGTAAGCATCCAACGCGGCGCCGCAGACAGGAAGTGTGAGGTACCGCAGCCCAATTTCAGCCAGGTAGGCGTGAATCGTCATTCCTGAAAGCGGAATTAAGACCGCGAAATCAAACGCTAAGTTGATCAACAGCCACAGGCTACCGACACAGAGTCCCTGGTGTGAACGACTTGCGCTCGTGCTCAATAAACGCACCAGTAAAAACAAGCCCGTGGTCAGTCCAACGACGACCATGAGACTCTTAAAGACAGCCATTCCGCCGATGGGGCTACCGTCACGGCCCATCAAAGGAATCGAGACAAGGAATGGAACGAACCAAGTCAAGACGCCGTACCAAGACACTCGCACGATTGAGAGTTTCATGGTGCGACCTCCGAAATCATCAGGCGAATTTCAGTTAAGTACTTCTCCGGGTTACCTCGCAGCAACATTCCGGGACCTTTGTGGTAGATCTCGTGCGTGGGGAGATCGTAGGAAACCCCCGCTCGCTTTGCCGCGCGAAGAAGTTTCGAGTAGCTTCGCCGAATCGTCGCATACGGACCTCGGTGCATGAGAGACAGCGACTTTCCCCCAGGCAACTCATGCACCTGGATCTCTCCGATGGACTTGCCTTTGCGAATCGGAAAGGCAACGGCAAAGTCGGCTTCTTCTCGATAGTCTTCGTCGTAGCAGAGAAGCATTGCTCTACCGCACAAATGGCGACCGAAACGCCGGCCGATCCTACCAAACTGCTTGCCGCACTCTTCGTAGGCTCCCTGGTGGCGAAGGCTCGCAACCAAGATCGGTTGGACTTGATCTTCGGTGACTTCGAACTCGTTGGCGGTGGATCGCTCTCCAGCGGCGCTCTCGACCGCAATGATGCTATCGAGTAACTGAAGCGTTTTCCGGTCCGAATCGATCCTGTCTTGAATCGCCTTTTTGCGAGATTGTAGGAAGTCGATCAACGTGGAGTCTTGATCGTGGTCTGCCAAGATCGCTTTGGTATCCGCAATCGAAAAACCCAAATCACGCAGCGCGACAATGCAGCGTGCGGTTTCAATCTTGGATTCGTCGTAGGACCGGTAGCCCGTACCGGTGTCAACGCGAGTCGGGGCGAGCAAGTCCTGCTCGTGATAGTAGCGAAGCGTTTTGACGGTCAGTCCGGTCAGCTTCGAAAATTCACCAATGCTAAACATGGTGCGTAGGCCTCCTTCGTCGAGGGATGCGAGTCGGACGCTTCAAGTCTACGGCCTCCCCTGACAGGAGAGTCAACGGCCAATAATGGCTACGTTTGATTTGCGCGGCTATGCTTGTCCCCACTGCACTTCGAAGACGAAAACGCTGTGAAGTGGCTTCCTAGCCATCAGCTTGGTACGCTCTTGGGCGGGTTTTCCGCTTCGTACTTGAGCTTCCATTATGAATCCGCGTCTGATGACGTTCGTGTTCACTTCCTTGGCACTTTTGTCCTTTGGCCCTGCTTCTGCGGATGACTTGATAAAGGATCTTGTGACTCCGGCCATGACGGAGGAGGAACCGGCGGCGGGGCGACGGGTACGTCAGGTCGCCCCCGAGTACGTGGGCACAGACGTCTATCACGCCCTGTACCTTCCTTCCGATTGGAACGCGGCGCAGAAGTACCCCGTCATCATCGAGTACACCGGGAACGAGTTCGCCGCGTGCGGGTCGACCGGCGAAGTGAAAGACGCGAACCTTGGTTACGGTCTTACCGGAGGTGAAGGCTTTCTCTGGATTTCAATGCCCTACATCCAAAACGGACGCCGTGAGAACGCGGTGCGTTGGTGGGGCGATCGAAACGCCACCATTGATTACTGCAAAACAAATCTGCCTCGGATCTGTGAGCAGTTTGGCGGCGACCCAGACCGCGTTTTTCTTTGCGGGTTTTCACGGGGAGCGATCGCTGCCAGCTACATCGGGCTTGCCGACGATGAAATCGCTTCGCTTTGGAAGGGAATGGTCACTCACGATCATTTCGACGGTGAGAGGACGTGGGACTATCCGAACAGCGACCGCGAGTCGGCGCTCAAGCGACTCCGCCGTCTTCAAGGACGACCGGTCTTGGTCTGTGGCGGAGGAAACGCATTCCTGCGCGAGCATCTTGAGCTGGCTCAATTCACGTTTCTAAGGCCGCCGATTGAAGAGATCTTCGACATCCCGGAGGGGAACGTCATTCACCCGCACACCGACCGATGGATGCACCGGGAAAGTGATTTCCGGCAGCAAGCACGGCGCTGGCTCGCCGAGCACAGTGCAGCGGGCAACTGATGGTGCGCCAGTTCTTAAAATGAGGGTTGGCTTTTTACTAGCACGGCTCTCCGAGCCGTGAGGTCTCGGCTCGGAGAGCCGAGCAACTATCTTTGCGACCCCAAAGTTAACCTGGATGAAGCACTAGCACGAAGACTCTCGGAGTAGCTTGGCGTAGAGGTCTTCGTAACGGCTCACCATCGCGTCATACGTGAATCCGGCTCGAACGAAGGACTGATTCTCCGCACCGATGGCTCGCCGTTGATCGGGATTGTCGAGTAGGGCGTTGATTTTGGATGACATCATTGCGGCGTCCCCGATCGGGAAACTCTGTCGATCGGCACGGGATTGTCCGGGCGGGCCGAGCAATTCCTCCGAACCTTCGACGCGACTACACACGACGGGGCTGCCTGCCGCCATGGCTTCCAGGATGACATTCGGCATGCCTTCGTAATGACTGGGCAGCACGCAAAGCGAAGCGGCACGAAGATAGGGTGCGACATCGGATTGCCACGGCAGGATTCGAATCCGTCCGGAGTCCGTCTCACTCGCCCAACGTTGCAGCCCAGCGCGAAGCGGTCCGTCTCCAATCAACAGAATCCGTCGTCGAGGATCGGCTTGCAAGATCCCCTGAGCCTCGTGTTGAATCAACTCGAGTCCTTTTTGTGGGTGCAGTCGCCCCACAAACAGCACGACTTGGCTTTCTGCCGGCCAATTCAGTTCCGTCCATTTGACTGCGGAGGCGTCTGCCCAACGATCGATCGATACTCCGTTGGGGATCACCGAAGATCGTTCGGGCGGAACGGCAAGTTCTCGCTGTGCGAAACGTTCGACTCCTCGACTGACGGAAACCAAGTGCGTCATTTGACGTGTCGCACGTCGTTCCAGCCACAGTCGAAGGCGGTTTTGTTCGGCAACTCGCAGCCCACCGACGCAAATCGGAATCCGGGCTGCCCGCGCGGCGACGACTCCCAAACAGTTGGCATGAAACAAAAACGACTGAACCACCGCGATGGGGTTTCCTTGACGGGCGTGCTGTTGCAAACAGCCCTTCAGCCAACGTTTCGCGCCGAAGACCTCCCAGGGCTTGTCGAATCCTCCGAACGAAATCGGGATCGAGCGACGTTCCATGCGCCGCACGAGTGAGTCCTTTGGTGATTCGGGACGCGAGCCGATCGAGAAAACATGCAACTCGTGGCCACGATCTTTCAGTCCGATCGCCAGTTCAGTGAGTGCTTTCTCCGCACCCCCGACGTTCAGTTCCGTGATCGTGAACGCAATTCGCATGTCGGTGTTTTTTGGGCGCAACTTTGCTGTAGACGTTTCAACCGGATCGTCGCCGCTGCAACCTAATCGTTGTCGAATGAATCCGATTGAGATCCTAACGAAATCGGGCGAGGTTCAGTGAATCAGGCACGACGCAAACAATCGACCGGAGCGGGTGTTACTTCGCGGGTACAAATGAGTGCCAGCTGGGAAACACCATCGCGTGGGATTGCCCCGCTCGATCTGTTTTGTTAAAGACCCGCCCTTCGCTCGCATCTCCTTTGCGTCCGAGACTTCGCTTCCACGAACCGCCCCATCTTAGAATCATGATTAGCACACAGGAAATGCCCTCTTCCAAACTGACGATTGAGTCAGTCCATGGATTCAAAGAGACCGTGACTGTGACACCGACCGGCCTTGTTCCCACGACTGCCAATGATGCGACCAAGCCGTCGCTGCAGCAGCCCAAGTCGTCCGCCGGAACGGGCTCAAATACCCGTTAAGAGCCATGCGACCGGGAAGACGCTCGAAGCAGGCGGGACGCCTGCACGTTGAGACTGCACGTTGAGAAAGGTCACTCGGATTCGAGAAACGGATTCGTCTTGATGGCGGGCGGCTCCGGCTCGGCCGTCGTGTCGACTTCATCGCGGATCCACTTCTCGAGTTCTTCCGCGGACTGAAATCCCGTCTTATCATCGAGTTCGCGGCCATTCTGAAGCAGAAACACCCTCGGGATACTGCTGACCCCAAACTTGCGTGCCATTCCCGGATTTTCATCCACGTCGATCTTCTTGATTTCAATCGGCAGGCCTGCTTTGTCGAGCCGTTTCAGCTCTTTGTCGATCATGCGGCATGGCGGGCACCAAGTCGCGCCAAACTTTAGGACAACCACCCCTTCGGCATTGAAGCTCGCCGGCTCGACGGACGCGGCTGCATCCGTGGCGTCCAGCTGCAGGTTTTCGCCCAGCTTTTCGGTGTTCAGCGTCACAGCGAGAATCAGCAGGCAAGCCGCTGAGGCGAAGCCCAAGGGGATTAGTTGTTTCATCGGAATCAAACGCGGAAAGGAAGTGAAAGGGTGGATTCGTCGAATCGAATGTTTTCGAACGCCCACCGATAGGGCTTGAAAACGGAGCATTGGCGTGCCTGACACGCGAGACTCCGTTTCAAAATTCGTCTCGCCAGCCTAAGAACTGTATCGGTTCTCGCAAGCACAACGAATATGCAGTCCATTTTTTGAGGGGGAAACCCGATTAAGAACTGCCTTGCATTCTAGCAATGGTGGGATCGAGCTTGCGTCCGCCAGTCACCAGCTAGCAACCGGCCGCCCGCACGACGTTGCGATCATCCTTCGTCACCGGAAAGCAATCGCGGAAGTTGTCTCAGTAGAAACCGGGGCAAGATCGCGACGCAACGATTGGAACCGGCATCAACGGTGACTTGGCCAAATCCACGTGCGTCGGCGGGAGTGCCGTCCAAGAGTGTCTGCACCATGGCGCGGGTCTGTTCGGCGTCCCGTGACGCGTCGTCAAACCAAACCACCGCGGGAAAGCGATCGAAAGAGGCTTGAGAGCCGACCCACCAGTGTTGCGAGTCCACCAGGCGGACTTGCAGTGCAGTGTCCACCAGGAGGTGGTCAAGGGATTTCGTCAGGGAGACGTTCGGCCCGGTCCGGGGCATCCGCCGATCCGTGGGGGCGACTCCTTTGGCAGCCCCGTCGATCCAATTGACGAAACACGTTGCCCCATTTTGTTTGGAAAGCTTGATCAGCATGCCCACCACCGTGGACGCCTGAAAAGCGACCGGGCCACTGCTGCCGTCCGCTATCGACGAATCCTTAATCAACGGCCAACCGTTCACCTGCGTTGATACGGGACCTCCCCATCGCTGAAATGCCTCCTCGTTCATTTTGCCCGTTTGACCGCGGACGCGTCGGATCGCGTCGCAGACGAGGGCCGCCATCTGTTGCTGCCCCGAGTTCGAGGGCACTTCCACTTCGGTTCCAGGCCCCGTCTGGCGGAGTAATTCTCGAGCCGCGGCGACGGCAGACGCGTCCAGGTCTGTTAGGTCCACGCACTCTGCGATCCGGGCCGCGAACAAGTCATCGCTGGGCCGAAACGTAATGGATCTCGGGTTGGGTTCGTGAACGCTCCCGGTGGACTCGCCAACAAACTCGAGAATCTCCTCCAGCGAATTCCATCCATTTGGCAGCGCAATGCGTTGATTGATCGGCGTCCCCATGAGGTCGAACGAAACCCAGTGCACATCGATCGGAACCCCACTGAGCTGACTGAGTCGCAAAAGCAGATCGTTCAGTGGATAACCGTCCGGGTGACCGGCTTGAAAAGCCACCTTTATCCCCAGTGCTTCTCGCATGTTGATCGGCTGTTGCGCCTCGATCATCAACTCGCCGTCGACATCCATTCCCGCCGCCTGGTCGACTTGGAATTCATCGATCGTCGGAGGCGGGGGCGCGGTGTTGGAAAACTGTGGTCGATCCATCCCCCCGAGTTCGTTGAACAGACCGCGCAATTCCGGTGGCAATTCGGTAAACGTCCCCTCCGCATCCTCCGGTGTTTCGCTTTCCTTGATCGAACCGCCACCGAGTGGATTCCCACCGAGTGGGTTGTCGGGGAGGAGCGGATTACCATCAAGCAGTGGGTTCTGCGGAAGCAAGTCGTCCGGCATTTCCGCCAGATCGTTTCCGTTCGGCATCGCATCTTGGGCAGGGTTGTCGGTTGCCTCCGTCGCCGAATCTTGCGTTTCGACCTCAGCGGTTTCATCCACTTGATTGGCCGAGTTCTCATCGTCGATGCCGGTTGGATCCGTCGTCGCGTCGAGCTCCGCCGGATCGGCCGCCGAGTCATCCGCAGGGTCTGGTTCGGCGACTTCATCCGGCACGTTGGCCGCCGTCTGCGTCTCGGCCCCGCCGCCGCGAAGCAGCACCACGGCAAGGACGATCACAATGGTCAGCGCGATGACACTGGCGGCAACGATGGCCGCGATCTGCCGCGTCTTGGCCGTGCGTGACGCTTGCCAATCGGTGAGTGGTTGCCCGATCTCCGACGTGTCGGCCGCCTCGGATTCACCGGAAGCCATCTGGCCAAATGCCTCGGGAGCCGAGTCAAAGACGGGGGGCGGAGCCGAAGAGGAGCGTTCGCCGGCGCCAGTCTCACCGGGCGGCGGAGGCGCAATCGAGTCCTGCGTGACGGCTTCGGTGTCAACGGAACCGTCGCCGACCGCAACGGGTTTCCCCGCAGCAGAGGGATCGGTATCTCGAGTGAGCTGGACCAGGGACTGGCACTTTGGGCACTTCACGATCGTATCGACCAACTCACGACGTGCGACTCGAAGCCGACATCCACAAGTCACACAAACGACGGGGAAGGGTTCAAAGTCCAATGCGAAGGTCCGTTGGTTCGGGAAGAAACGGGAGTATCGCGGCCCGGCCTGAGTGGTCAGCCCGAGTGTCACCACCGTGCGATCAACGCCGCTCGGCCCGCCACCCCGTGCGGCCACGTTCGAAGGCTGGACGTTCACGCTCCGTTAGTTTAGCACCGTTGTCACCGAAGCGAATGATTGAGGTGTGCCGAATGCCCGGAAGCCTCTAATATGGGGGCCGTGAGGGGGGAGTCGCTCGGCCGGTGAATTTTCTCAGTTTCGCAAGCGGTGGGCTACGATTGTCTCGTCACAAGGAAACACTGGAAGCGGTGGAAGCAACCTGATGGAAACCATGCTGGATACGCGCCGAATCGTGGACCGAGAGCATCTGCTGTTGGCGGACTATGCGATGCAAAGCGCGAGTTCACGTGGTCGCCGGCATCAGGAGCCCGAGCACGCTTATCGAGGCCCGTTCGCCCGCGATCGCGACCGTGTGTTGCACAGCAGTGCGTTTCGGCGTCTTGCCGGAAAGATGCAAGTCTTCACGGGAGAGATGGGGATCTATCATCGCACCCGACTGACGCACACCTTCGAAGTCGCCTCGGTCGCGCGCACGATGGCTCGTGTGTTGCGTCTCAACGAGGATCTCACCGAGGCGTTGGCGCTCGTCCATGATATCGGTCACCCACCCTACGGGCACTGCGGTGAAGATGCATTGAGTGAGTGCATGCAACGCGTCGGCGGGTTTTCGCACAATCAATTCGCGCTCACGATTGTCGAACAATTGGAGCAGCGTTACGCGAGGTTCCCAGGGTTGAACCTGACGCACGAAGTGCTCGATGGCCAGGACGTCCGAGCTCACAAGGCGGAAGCGGCGATCGGACGATCACCTTTGTTGGAAGTTCAGCTCGTCGACGCGGCCGACTCCATGGCCTATGACGCCCACGACGTGGATGACGCTCTGCAGATGGGGCTGCTTTCGATGCGGGAACTGATGGAACTCGCCATCGTTCGCCGGGCGATGGATCAGATTCGAGTCAAGCACGGCTCGGAACGTCCCCGGGAAGAGCGGCAGTTGTTAGTCCATGAATTGATTGACTTGCAGGTCTCGGACTTTCTGCTCGAAGCAACGGAACGATTGATTCCGCTTCAGGGGCATTCGTCGGACGAAGTGTCACAAGCCGGCTTTCGCTTGGAACACTCTCCCGAACTGCGACAAGAACGCGGCGAACTGGAGGCGTTTTTATTCGAAGCGGTTTACCGGCATCCGCGTTTGATCCCGGTTCGCCGTGCCGCGTTCCATCGGGTGCAAGACATGTTCGAAGTCTTGCGAGCCGATCCGTCTCGTCTTCCCCTGCGTTTTCGACGCCTGGCGGAGTCTTCGCCATTGGAATCGGTGATCGGCGATTATCTCGCCGGCATGACGGACTCGTTTTGTGACGCCCAGTACAAGTACGCCACCGACGGCAGCACCGGTCCCCTCGCCGACTGGTCTTCTTAGCGACCGAATAATCTTCCGCGGTGCCCCAGCGCCAAAAAGTTGAAGTTCAAGTGCAAGTAAAAGTTGGAGAGCCCCAGCCGTCGCCCCGGCACTCCGTGACGGGTGGCTCACCCCAATCCAACATCACTTCACGCACACTACCCACTTCAACGTCAACTTAAACTCGAACTTCAACTTGCCTTCCTCTTCCGCGGAGTCCCGGCGCTAGAAGTTAAAGTTCAAGTGTAAGTAAAAGTGGGAGAGCCCCAACCGTCGCCCCGGCACTCCGTGACGGGTGGCTCACTCCAAGCCAAGCACAATTGCCTATGTCCGTAGGCTCCGGCGAGGTTATTCCGGAAATTGGCGGCGGCTTTGATGACCAACGAAAAGAACCCACGCGAGTTCTCACTCGCGTGGGCACGTTGAATTCACAAGCGGAAGAGGCTTGCGGATGGTTACAGGCTGGGCGTCGTGTAGGGTTCGACGTCGCCGACCATGTGGAAGTGGTTGTGGTCGATGTAGACGACTTCCACCGCTTCGCGATCGTGCAGTGTGTGTGGCACGGGGTAACCGACCGTCGTTCGCTCTTCAAAGTAGATCGTGCACTTGTAGTGTGCGTGGTGAAGCTGTGCCGGACCGATCAAGGGGTAGAACCGTGGCGGATCGACGTAGTCGGCGATCTTCTCTTTGATGATCCGAACGTCATTCCGCTGCTTTTCGTATAAGATCGGAATCCCGCCCTGAGTCGGACGGGCTTTCTCAAGGGCACGCATCACTTCATCATCGCTCGGCGGATCAAGTGCGATCGGAGGTCCGCCGCTGGTAATCGGCCCAAGAATCGGCACGCGATCGTATCGTTCTTTGTACTGGAAGTCCTGCTCAGCCTTGTGCTGATAGTAAGGACTGACTGGGATGGGGTATCCCAGGAATCCAATGTTGTATCCGTTGCTGACACCGAAGCAGCCCGTCGTGCTGACAACGGCGACGGTCAGCGTGGCAAGCGTCAATGTGCGTGCCAAAGACCGGGGCGTCGAGGTGATCGCCGCGAGCCGGCGTGATTTCGTGGGACTGTTCGTCTTGGTGGTCATCCGAGCAACCTTCCATGGTTTTCGATAACAGGACCGCTGCCAGCCCGTTCCGCTTGAACGAGCGACGATGGGCGGCGCGGTAAGGTTCCGCTTGTAGAGTCAGTTATCGTGAGAAGTTATATCGATCTTGCGGGTAATTCAGGAGTTTTGCCGAATCGAATCGAAGCACAGTTTCATGTCGCGGTTTCACGCAACGTGAGCTCCCGGCCGGCAGGACGGCCGGGAGCAAACCGAGTAGCTGATTTCGCTAGTCGTCCAAATCGCCGAGGACTTCGACACCCTCGGCGAGCAACGCACCGTCACCATTTTCATCGGCGCCCGATCGCGACAGTAGCAGACGTCCGCCGCCGACATCTTCCTGCGTGACTCGCAAACCGAAGTCACGGTTGCCGTTGAACTCGGATCTCACGGCCGTGGCGAAAGCACTGCCGGTCCCGGACTCGGCGATCTCCAGCCCGTCCTCTCCGTTGTCATTCGCTTCGACACGCGAGACCCAGGCGAACAGGTTACCCGCGTCGGACTCCTCCACCTTGATGCCGGTTTCCGCATTGGATTCCGCGGTCACTCGAACGAGGAATGAGTCCAGCCCACCATCGCCTTCTTCCTCGATTTTGATTCCCTCGGCACCGTTCTCATTGGCGACGACACGGATCAACCGAACAAAGACGCTTCCACCATCTTCCTCGCCAAGATCCATGCCTTCACCGCCGCTGGCTTCAACTGCCTTGTCGTCGTCTCCATTGCCAATCATGTCGACGCGGCTGAAGAAGCCCGAGATGCCGCCTTCGTCTTCTTCACCGGCTTTGATGCCCTCGTCACTATTTTCATTGGCTTCCACGCGAATGAAACGCATCACAATGTCACCGTCATCCTCTTCGTCGAAGTCGAAGCCTTCGTCAAAGTTGTTGTTGGCTTGCGAGTGCAGTACCGACGCGATGATACCTCCTTCACCAGCTTCGTCGATGTCGAATCCATCGTCCAAGTCTTGTTCATCACGTGGATTCGCGGGGTCTTCTGGATCAAAGTCCTCGTCGAAGAACCCGTTCTCATCAAATGACGTTTGACGAACCGATGCAATCACACTCCCCACGCCTCGCTCATCCAACTCGAGTCCATCACCACCATTGCCATCGAAATGGCTGCTGCGAATCGACGCGATTAGATCACCGGCGCCGCCTTCGTCGACGCGAACGCCGTCGAAGTCGAGCTCACCGATGCCATTGTTAATGACATCGGATCGACTCATCGTCAGTGAAATCGACGCATCGGAATTGGCGGATTGGTCTGCGATGTGCAAACCATGCTGACCGTTGTTGACGATCGTCACGCGGTCGAGCCCGATTTCGATCGTGCCCGTCGCGTCTCCCGGGACCGGGATGAAAATGCCGGCAGCCGGAGACTCGCCCTCATCAAAGTCACCATCGACGGTCAGCCGAGAGAAGAAGAGGTCAGCCGCCGCACGGGAGATAAAAACACCGTCGCCGTCAAACGTATCCGACGCTCGTAAAACAACGCTGCTGCCCGAAATCGTGAGTTTCTGTTCGCCGAGGTATTCAACGGGGCTTTCCAGCTCAACCAAGTCGACACGTGAATCAAAGATGATTCGATTGACGCCAGGATTCTCATCGGCAATCTGAATGGCTTGCCGGAACGAACCGGGTCCGTTGTCGCCCTCGCTCGTCACACGAACCCGCCCGGACACGGGAAAGATCGTATCGGCGCGGACCAAGACGTCCTGAATACGCTTGTCTACGATGGGCCCCCGATCCGCTTCCGCGAACGCAGTCTCCGGCGTTGCAAACTGATCACTCAAATACTCGGCCAACGCATCCTGTTCGGTTCCGTCATCGGCAAAGACGGCGTCGCCGGTTTGTTGTCCTTCCTGTTCCAGTTGGACCAAGTTCACGCGGGCAACGATGTCGGGATCTCCCAGTTCGCCGGCTTCGGGATCGGTGTTGGTGTTCGGGAATGGATAACCATCACCGCCACCGACAAATGTGCCTTCCTCATCAAATCGTGGGCGTGCCAGAAAATCGAGCGTGACGAGACGGAACAACTCATTCGCCGCGACGATCCGACCGCCACGCACCAACGGTGCAACCAAGTTCCCGTCGTCATCGGTGATTGCCGCGTTGACCACTCGTTCACCCACCGGCAACTCCGGGTTGTAAGAGAATGTCATTCCGGCAATCTGTGCAAAGCGACCCGACACACCGGGAATGGAGCTCACGCCGTGCTCGAGCAATCCAACCAGCTCTTCACCGGTGAGCGTCATCAACGTCAGGCCGTTGTTGAACGCCAATGTCGTTTGAATGTCGTTCTGGGAGATTCCGCCTTCCGGCTTAATGACATTTCCTTCGCTATCAATGACCGCTTCATTCGGCAACCGCACGGGCTGGTCGCCACCTGCGGGCACGAGCACTTGCCCGATCGATGCTCGAATCCCGCCACCGTTCTTCAGTGCAACCTGAACCGTTTCGTCCGCCTTCTGTGCCTCTGCCAAGTTGGCGTCCGCGGTCAAATTCCCCAAGTTCGTTTCCTGTGTACGAACGCCGTCGGGATCGCCAGCTTCACCCGTTCCGGAGCGATTGCCATTGAGGAATTCCGAGGAGACTCCAAAGACGTTTGACTCGGTCGCGATGATCTCCGCTTCGATGGCATCCACGATCGCTTGAACTTCGGGATCGACCAAACCGGCGGCATCAAGGTCGGCGACGCCCTGGTCATCGGTTGCGTAAGCACCCGAGACGATCGGGTCATACGTCTCGGGCAACAAGTTTCCGTCCGCATCGAATCCAATGACTAAGCGACCGACGTATTTGTAGCTTCCGTCCGTATTGACGACCGCGGTCGATTGACCGTCCAAATTCTCAACAAACTGAGGGTAACTTCCCTGGTTTGAGTCCCCAACACGCAACCGATCGTTCGCATCGGTCAGGCGAGTGTTGGATCCTCCGGCCACGATCACATCGACGTTTGACAGTCGAGATGCAAGTGCGAGCTCAATGTCGAGCTGTTGCATATGCGCCAGCAAAATGACCTTATCCACCGACGGGTTCGCGGTGATGAGCGCGTCAACATCCGTTTGGATCACGCCCGCCAGCGCATCCAACTGCTCCGATGTCGGAGACGAATCAAAAGGAGATGGGGCGATGCCGACATCTCCGGGAGAGGAAATCGACGCGAGTGTCGGCGTCGTCGCGCCGACCACTCCGATGCTCTCGCCACCGACGGTCAAGACAACCGAAGACGTCACGGTCCCGGGGAGCGGAGCGGATCCGCCACCCACCGCCAAACCTGCAAGGTTTGCGTCAGAACTGAAATCAAGATTACCGGAAAGGTAGGGGAAATCGGTTCCGGCAAAGTCCGTTCCAAAGACGTCGCCCGGAGCCGATCCATCGATCAAGCCGGCGAGGGTACCGGTTCCGAAATCAAACTCGTGATTGCCGAGGGCGATCGCCTGAATGCCCAGTTCGTTTTGAATTTGAATATCGGCGATCCCTTCGGACCCAAAGGCCTCCTCGGACGCACCGAAGAAAAGACCAGGGATGAACGCGTCACCGGAAGAGAGCGTCAACGTGTTGTCCGGCTGGTTGTCGCCACCTAAGTCCTCTTGACGTAGCGAGTTCAAGACGGCGGACAATCGGGGAGCATCCTGAATGGCTGACACACCGCCTTCCTGGTCGGCAATGTGCAGTAACTCAAGTGTAAAGTCGGCTGCGAGTAGTTGACGTTGTTCCAGTAACTCGAGCCGCAGTGAACTTCGCTTGCGTCGAATCATCGACCTTCGGTTTACGCTTTGAGTGAGTTGTTTCCATGCCATTCCATTAAGCAACGAACGCTTCCGGTCCATTCGAGTCTCCCGATCACAAGGTCTAGTGGTAATATTCCGCCTGGGGAAACCGCGAAGTTGACTCGACGTCGATGTGCAACCAAAGAAGCCGATGAGAAGAAACGATGAGTAATTCAGGAATGCCGACATCTCCCTCCACTTCTTGAGCCTCCGATCTCACCGTGGCGTTTTCTTCTCGCAAGTCTCACGAATCACCACCAGTAGGCATGAGCAAGACACTCCATTTGGAAGATGAGTCCATCATTCGAACCGTCGATCGGCTGGGCCGGCGGATCGAAGACCGGTTTCCCGGAGCTGGACTTTCGAAGCTCTGCGGAAAACTGCAAGTGGTTGCGAAACAGTCCGCCGTTCGTGCCGAGGGGATCGGCCGCCGTGTCGTCTGGATTCGCAGCTGCGGATACCTCTTGGCAGCCCTCGTCGTCATCCTGTTGGTGGCAACCGCGTGGTATGTCTCGCACACCGTGCGATGGAAAGACGAAGCGGTCGGATGGACGACGTTAATCAGCACGTTCGATGCGGCAACGAGCGGCCTGATTGTGCTTGGTGCGACGATCTACTTCCTGATCAACCTGGAAATGCGAATCAAGCGTCGCCGAGCCATCTCCGCCATCCACGAGTTACGTTCCATCGCACACGTGATCGACATGCACCAGCTGACGAAAGACCCTGAGAGAGTTTTGCGGCGTTATCGGCAAACCAGCAACTCACCCAGTGACACAATGTCGGCTTTCGAGCTGAACCGTTACCTCGACTACTGCAGCGAAATGCTGTCCCTGATCGGCAAAATCGCTGCGCTTTACGTGCAGCGTTTCGATGACCCGGTTGCTGTCGCCGCCGTCAGCGAAGTCGAACAATTGACGACCAGTCTGTCACGAAAGATCTGGCAAAAGATCATGCTGCTCAGCCAATTGCATGAAAACCTGATGGAACGCGAGCCCTCGAAGCAGCTTTCATCTACGAACGCGACCGACGATGCTGAATCAACCGCGCCCCCTTAAACCGCTTGCGATCAGTTCACTTGCGATCAGTGAAGCGAGATGGCTTCCTGTAACGGTCTGAGGACGGCGCTGACCAAGTATTCATCGACGAGGTCGCGACAGAGCGATGAAAGACGAACAAACTCTTCATGAAACGTCTCATCCGGTGCCAAGCTATCGTAGCGACGCACGGTGATGTAAACGCTCAACTGTTCCTCACCGTATTCACCGGTTCGGACTTGGTACGCCGACGTTCTCGACTCAAAACTGATTCGGCACTGGGTGCGACACTCCTCGTCGAGCGCGAACTGAATGGCCGGCTCGTTCGACAGCACTTTTCCGTACGGCAACGCGGCGAACTTCTCTAAGCCGGGTGCGATTCCAATGGCTTTGGCAAGCAACTCGTTGTGATTGCCGCGAAAACTGAAATCGAATCCCATCATCGCGCTGAGCGACTCGCAGTCCAGCGGCGTCATCGACAACTCATACGGGATCAGTTCAAGGATGCTGCGGTGTTGTTCAACGGCGCGGTCAAAGGTGTCGGGATTGACCGAAGTGCTGTTGATGCGACGCGGCTCAATCGAGACCCAACGGTACGCACCCCGTTCTTTTTCCTCTTCGAGGATGTGTTCGGATTTCTCTCTTGAGTAGAAGTTCTGCATCTCCGGAAAACGTCGGCGGACTTGTTCGAAAAAGTGCAGCACCGACTCACGACCATGCGGCAAATCCATTTGCGTTGCCAAATTCATGTTCAGATAGTGATCATCACTAAACATTCCGTAGTCGCTCATCCAGTCTTACTCCGCGAGGGATTGTGCGAATGAAAAGGGGCGATGTCGCCGAAGCGAGCATCCGTCCGTCTTGTTTTGCCAAAGACAGACTTGGTTGGCTTTGGCCCACCGGATGGTGAAACCTGTTGTTTGCGATTGACCGACAAGAATCAACGTGTCCGAATGACGACGTCGTCAAATGCATTGAGGTCGTCGAAGGAGCCGAGACCGATTCGGCCTCCGGAAAACGTCTTATCCATTACCTCCATGTGCGGTTGATCCATGTCGTCGAAAAAGACGGCAATCCGGCCCGAGTCGGCATCGCGAACGAGTTTGACTTGATGCCACTGGTCATCCCAAGGCGTTTCCCTCTCGTTCTGGGTGAGCGCGAGCCGAGGAGCTTCGTTGACAATCATGATTTGACCACTGTGCGGGTCAGGACGGGCACCGAGATGCACGTAGTAGAAATGCTGGTCGTCGCCGTAGTTAAAGAAGACGCAACAATCGCGATGGTTGCCGGTGTCTTTCGTGCTCTTGACGCGAAAGGTGATCTCAAAGCTTTTGGCAGTGAGGTCTTTGATGAGCGCGATGTGAAGAGGGCTCCGCACCGGCGGCTTGTATTCGCTTTTGCGAGCCGTGATTTCAATCGCTTGGGATCCGTCGTGTTCCGCGAGACGCCAAGTCGCGGGATCCAAGAATTCCCAACGGTCCGTTCCCGACTCGAAGTCGTCTTGAAAAACGATTTCCTCTGCCGAGACCCCAAAGGGCGCACTCGTCGCCAGGACGACGAAGACAAACACAAACCAACTGGTAAACCGGTGTGACAAGGCAGTACCGCGTGTGCGACAAGTGATGATGAGACCAAAAGGACCGAAAGCGGCTTCCGGTGGGAACACCCAAGTGTAGCCGATCGATCGCCCAGGAGCCACGCTTGCCCCCGGCGACCACGGTTCGAGCCACTGGCCGTCGCAATTCGCGAAATTGCCGCCCCCCTCGAGCGATTTCTGCGAGGAAGCACGGATTTCCGGCCGGTACCTGTTAGACCAACGTCATTCCCCGGTATTCCCCTGCGTCAACGGGGGTGAAACCTCCAGAAACCTTATGAAACAGGAGAATGAATCATGGCTGCTCTAGCTGTCACAGACAGGAACTTTCAGGCCGAGGTGTTGGAGTCCAATCAGCCCGTTTTGGTTGATTTCTGGGCGCCCTGGTGCGGCCCGTGTCGCGCCATGTCCGGGGTCGTTGATGAAATCGCCGGTACGCTGGACGGACGTGCCAAAGTGGTGAAGGTCAACGTCGACGATTCCACTGAATCGGCGGCCCGATACGGTATCCAGTCGATCCCGGCCTTCGCCGTCTTTGTTGGCGGCGAGCTGAAGAGTGGCACAACCGGCGCTGTTCCGCCGCAGACGCTCTTGGACCTCGTGGAAGATCAGCTGAACGCTTCTGCATCCAGTTGATCGTTTGCACCGTTTGGGGAATGGCGGGTTGGAAACAATCCGTCTCGGGTTAGATGTCGTCCAGGAAAACATGTCCTGGACGCATCGTGAGGTACCAGGCACGCCACTTTCGCCGCGCGTCGCGCAGTTGCTGGTTGGTCGGCTGGTCGGGCATTCCAAAGCCTTCGAATTTGCGACTGATAAAGCGAAGTCCGTCGCGTGCGTAGCGACGGACGCTGGTATCGGGATCGGTCAGGGCATAGATCAGCGACGGTACCACTCGAAGCTCATCACTGGTGCCAAGCACTTTGGCTGCAACGCGTCTGGCTTGCCAGGACTGACTGCCGCGAACGAGTCTCTCGAGTCGGTCCAGTTGGGCGGCTCGCTCAACCGGATCGGCGGATAGCTTCGTGTTGTTGGCGAGGGCCTTGCCATCCAGCTTGTCGGCGCCGTCTTCCTCAAGAAGATCCAGCATGCCGGCGACCGATTGTGCGGGGCGCTGAACGACGGCCATGCCGTTGACCAGCTTGGCTTTGCCGACGTCACCTTTGAAACCTTGCCCGCCTCGCGTTGCCGCACCAACGGACGTACCGAGGGTGCGCTGCGTGCTGCGAATGAGAAAGAGAATCGCAAAGGCAGTACTGACAGCCGGTTCCGTGGACGCGCGACGCTTCCATCCACCGTCGGGGTCTTGCATCCGCTTGAGTTCGCGAACGCCTTCGTTGTACCAATCGGGACTCGGGCTCACCGTGTCGCCCTGGGCGATTTCCAGGAAGCTCTCATAACGTTCCATCGTGTACATCATGTAAAAGTACCACTCGAGTCCACCTTCCAATGACTCCCGACGCCCGTCCCTCCATCGCTCCATTCGCTCGATGGCTTGGAAGACCTTTTCTTTTGGAAATTTCGCTCGGGTTCGACGTTCCGCATTCTCATCTGGGAGATAAAGCTTGACGGCTTTTGGCAACCCGAGCGCCGAAGCGGCTTCACCACCTCGCGTTGCGCCCCAGGCGCCCATCGCATCGCCACCGATCAGCAAACTACCGGCACCGGCCAACGCCATCGAAAGGCTGACTTCTTTATTCTGCGTGATCAAGGTGTTCCCCGGTGGGAGGAAGCCGTGATAGGGCCACGGGCCGTCGCGGTCTTGAACGCGAAGCAACCACGACGCGACTTTACCCACGCGGTTGTAGTCAAGCTTGAAACCGTAACGATCCAATGTCCAGATCGCCAGGATCGCGTACTGCGTTTGCGAGACGTCACCTTCATCCACGCCCGGATAGGTGTAAGAACCAATGCCCATTTGTGCTTCGTCGAAGAAGCGTTTAAGCGTCATCAACTCATTGCGGTACTTTTTCGGACTCAAGTCACAGAGAAACAGCACCGCCACCGCGGCCTCATAAATGAACTTGTTGTTACCACCGGTTGGCATTGTCGAGTAGCTCTGCTGAGCCTTCGCGGCGAACGCCCGAGCGTTCTGAATGCCGTCCACCACGATTGCCGCATTCTCATCGTGGTGAACTTTGAAGTGAGCGTAGGCGCAAACCAATTGCTCTCCCGGCGACCGAAACTGAGCCCCCTCTAAATACTCCAATCCCTGGTCAACCATCAACATGACTTCGGGATGGTCCGGCGTGTAACCTTGTGCCGCCGCCTGGGAGCCGATGAAAAGTCCGCCAGGGGCAACCACCCCGAAAGCAATGACGAGCAGTGCCCGTCGAAAAGACCGAGACAAACGCAATTGGCTATCGTCCATGGATCGACCGAAAGGGTTGGAAAGAGACGTGCTGGACCGCAAGAGAGTCTACCTTGCACTGGAAGGCGATCAAGCGACCCGAAACCGAACACCCCGCCGTGAAAAACGGACCTTGGCAGGCTCGATCTGCGAGGAGCAACATCAACCAACGCACACTGCGTCTGATTCGGAGCAAGCCGCGGAACTCTAGCTGACTTGATTCGGCTCGCCGTTGCCCAGCTGGGCGAGGACTTGCAAGACACCGTTGAGGTGTGCGAGACGGGGACCAAATCGATCGACGAATTCATGCAACATGAATTCGCTTTCTTCCAACGAGTCTTCGCTGTCGGAAATTTCTTCGGTCATATGATCGAGGAACCGTGTTTGCACGCGGCTGAGCGTTTCAGCGGCGGCGCGGCACGAACGTGACAGTTCAGGATTGGCATCCTTCCATTGCTGAAGTTCACTGACCCGTTGCTCGTTCGCGGCGTTGTTTTGCTGGACCAATTGTTCAAGCAACTGATTCTGTTGTTGTTGCCCCGCAACGAGATGACGTAGAAGGTCGACCACGATTTGCTCTTTACTCTTACGCGGCTCGCCCTCGGACTCCGCGGAAACATCGATTCGAAAAACGGGTGACAACGGCTCGTGATCGAAAGACGACATGGGCAACAAAACCTCAATGAATTGCGAGGGCTCAATTCGATCGCTGCGAAACAAAATGACAAAGTCGCTGGCGAAATGAACGCGGAGTATAACCCGCAGATTTTGCGCTTGTCGATCTTTTGATACGCCGCCGGAAAAAAACCGAGTGGTCTCCAGCAAAACCCTCAAGTTTCAACGTTTTTAACAATTTGCGCATCTGGGGAGCCGGTCGCTACGACCGTTAAAGTCCGCAGCAGCCAATCGCCGAAGGTTACTCAAAGGCACCTCCCCAGCTCTCCGCACTTCGTGAAACAGGACCGCATGTCACCGAAGGCAACCGAAGACTCTCCGCCGTCGATTGGCTATCTCACCGTCGTTCAAAGCGAGCGTACTGGTTGGACCGGAGGACTGCTGGTGTTGGATCACGTCGGACGTCCACTGGAATTCCAGTGCACGTTGCCGGTACGCCCGACTCGGACGCACGAAATCTTGTTCGGACCGACACTGCGCAGCCATTTGATCGCGGAAGTGATTGCCGGGGCGTTGATGAAGAAATGCCGGACACGATTTTCGATGCTCTGCTGCGACCAAATCGAGTCGCTGGATGCCGAGTCATTGGCGGACTGCCCGTTCGCCCTCGTCGCCCAAGCGGCGGAAGAAGATGAAGGTCCGATTAGCAATGACATGCTCGATGGATTTGAATCGATCGAATTCGCCGGTACGAGCTTCTTCGTCGCCGCCGAGCGTTTCGAGGAAGCGAGATCGCTTGCCGCGCAATGCAAAGACCTTCCCGATCCGGTCGAGCCCTTCGAACGAATCCGTGAAGCCATCAAAGAGGCCCACTCTCAACTAGCTCGGCAGCACGGCGATGCGGCATGATCCCGCCTCGACCTTTCTCACAACGTGATAACCGACCGGCCGCCACGCCGTCTGCTCACGCTTCGAAGCAGGACCAACCCCTCGAGGCGACGTCTTTGGGTGCATCGTCTCTGACGGCATCGCTTGATGAAACGATGTGCTGGCAAGCCGCGCGAGATCAGCTGATAACGACGACGACTTCGTTGTCTGCCGAAACACTGCAACCTGTTTGCATCCCCGTTCGACCGCGCAAGATAACGGCCCAGGTGAGAGGTTACCTCTTCCCAGGCTCTGAACGCTGGATCCCGCCCTCCCCGCCAAGCAACCAAGCTCCAGCAAAAACGAAGCCGCGGACAACCGACGACGGTGGCAAACGCCGCAAGTATCACCGGATCAAACCACCCTCGGACGTGGTGAAGCTGCAGGACAGGCTGTTTTATTTGCTGCAACCGCCGCTGGAGTTGTTGGTCGGTGGCCAACAACTGAATTTCCCCTTCGACCCGTTTCCCTATCAACTGGACGGCATGGCGTTTCTCTTCCCCCGTTATGCCGGCATTCTCGCCGATGAAATGGGGCTGGGGAAAACGATGCAAGCGATCAGCACCATCCGGTTGCTGTTGTGCAGCGGGGAAGCGCGAAGTGTTTTGCTGGTGTGTCCCAAACCACTGGTCACCAACTGGCTGAGAGAATTCAGCGTGTGGGCACCCGAAATTCCAATCGCCGCTATCGAAGGAAACTCCGCCAAGCGGAGCTTTCAGTGGAACTCACCTCAGATTCCGGTCAAAGTCGCCAATTATGAATTGATGATGCGCGACGAGTCGATCGTCCACGATAGCGGACTGCACTTCGACCTGGTCGTGTTGGATGAAGCTCAGCGGATCAAGAACCGCTCCAGCACCACCAGCCAAGTGATTCGCAAACTTCCACGGACTCGCTCGTGGGCTCTGACGGGAACGCCGGTTGAGAATTGCCCGGATGATTTGGTGGGCATCTTTGAGTTTCTCTCGCCGGGGTATCTCAAGCCCGGTATGCCGATGGACCAAATCGCAAAACACGCCAGTGACTTTATTCTCCGCAGGACCAAGGACATGGTCCTGGACGACATGCCTCCGAAACTCTACCGGGACGCCGAACTCGAGCTGACGCCCGAACAATGGTCGACTTATGAAGCGGCCGAAAAGGAAGGCGTCGTCCACCTGGAAAACCTGGAGCAATCGCTGACCATTCAACACGTCTTCGAACTGGTGTTGCGGCTCAAGCAAATTTGCAACTTCGATCCGGTCACCGGCAGTAGCTGCAAGCTTGAGCGGTTGGTTGCTGATATCGAGGAGGTTGCCGCGAGCGGAAAAAAAGCGATTGTGTTCAGCCAATGGGTCAAAAGCCTGAAACGGATCCGTGAAGCGGTTGAGCCGTTCGGTCCGCTGGAATACCACGGCAAGATCCCTCAGAAAGAACGCAATGGTGTCATCGATCGATTCAAAGAAGACCCTTCCAAGCACGTGATTCTCATGAGTTACGGCGCCGGAAGCGTGGGACTGAATCTACAGTTCTGCGAATACGTGTTTCTATTCGACCGCTGGTGGAACCCGGCTGTCGAAGACCAGGCAATCAATCGCGCTCACCGGCTGGGCGCCGCCGGCGCAGTAACGGTCACCAAGATGATGGCAGCCAATACGATCGAGCAACGCATCAATGACGTCTTGGATCAAAAGCGTGAAATGTTCGACACGCTGTTCTCATCCAGCAACCCAGGACCGGCCAAGCAAGCCGGGTTGAGCCGCGAGGAGATCTTCGGCCTATTTGATCTTCGGGCGCCCTGCGGAAAGAAAGTCGCGTAGGAAAAAAGACGACGAACTCGCAAACCATGGCGAATCTAAAGCGTAGTACGGGCATCCTGTGCATCCTGCCTGTCAGTCACCTCGCGTCTTCGCCAGGAGTTGCAGTGCCGGATCGGATGCAGAAAGGCAGTGAGAGCCACGCGAGTATCCAGCTGAGCCCGCCGATCGGCGTGATCGCTCCAAGCCAAGGCGTGTCGGTCAACACCAGGAGATAGAGACTGCCGCTAAAAAAGAATGTTCCGAGAAGCAACAGGAACGCGGGCACTCGTGGCGTCGGCTGGAAACTCAGCAAAGCCAGCAGTGCGACGGCATGGATCAGATGGTAACGCGTGCCCGTATCAAATTGCCCGACGCGTTTCGGCACCAGTTCTTCGGCCATGCCGCGGCCGAGCAGGTGTGCCTCAAGACCGTGAGCGGAGAATGCACCCAGCGCAACCCCCGAAGCCCCCAGCAATGCCAAGGCGATCCACCAAAACCGGCTCGAACCCTGACCGCTCATGAGAGCTGTTTCGCGACCGCTCGGAGCAACTTGTCCATTTGAAACGGCTTGCGGATATAGTCGCTCACGCCAAGCAGTTCGGCATAGGCTTTGTGGCGACTTCCTTCGTTTCCGGTGATCATGATGACGGGCATCATGATTTCATTCCCTCGACGGAGTTTTTCCAAGACGAGGAACCCACTCCGCTTGGGCATCATCATGTCCAAGACAATCAGGTCCGGTGACTCACGCTCTGCCAACGCGAGCCCTTGATTTCCATCCCGCGCCACGATGACCCGATAGTCCTCGCCTTCGAGGGCGTAACGAACCGAATCAATGATTTCGGCATCATCGTCCACGATCAGGATTGTCTTTTGATCGTTCTCTCGGGCGTCAGACTTTGCAGCGGAAGGATCGGTGGGCACGTTGATTGTCGTCGAGGGTTAGTTATCCGAAAACGCCGTGGGACTCGAATCCCAGAGCACTCTGTCCTGGGACGCCCCGTTGACCACACGCTCCATGACCCAGCGGTCAAAGTCGCCAAGGACGGCCGTGTTCATTTCATCGTCACTTCGGTACTGGCGGACTTCCAGTCGGGCACGGATGTCGGCGGCATGTTGAACTTCTTGCAGCAAAAGTTGGTCGTCAAACGAATCCGAAAGAATCGACCGCTGCCAAAGCATCTGTAAACGGCATTCACGCAACTCGTCAACGCCCATCACCGATGCCGGCGGCAGTTCGAATCTGCCACCGAGTGCCGCAACTGCCGCGAAGCGAGACGGATGCCGCATACCGATTTGCATCGCCATCGTGGCACCTTCATGATATCCCGCCAAGACGACGCGTTGCTGATTGATGGAGTATTGCTCGCAGGTGCGGCGGATCGCTTCCAGCACGCTGAACTCGGCGGACTCCATCGCGGCGACGGTGTGCCCCCACGCGTAACGATGGCCGCCCGAGTCGGCGGCTTTTGGAGCACGGATGCCGGTCGCGACGTAGTTCCGAGAACTCACGTGCGGCATGACTTGGCAAACTTGGTTTTCGTTAAACCCGTCGCTGTGAAGCCAAACGATCAGCGGATACTTATAGTTCGCTTCGTAATGGATCGGAATGAAGAACGTCTGTGCTTGGAGACTCGAACCCCAATACGAAACTGGTTCGTTGTCGTCTTCCGGGTCGCACCCGATTTGGTGTTTCGGGTTTGAGGATTTCGACTGCGACTCGCCGTCGAGTGAGTGATTCGGATCCCATGGCGTTGCGAAGTTCAAACGATTCATGGCAGCGGTTCACTCCGTGGAACGCAACGCACCGAATAAAACGCACCAGCGCGACGCCGACGCAACGACCACAAACGTAGGCCGATCGCCCGAGTGATGTCAACGCTGAAGCGAGCGCCGCCGAGACCAAAACGTTGATTTGTTACGGTCCAGGGCGATTCAGAATGGAAGCGAGTTCCACCAAGTGACGCAGGCCGTCACAGTGTGCGGTGTATCGCAACTTGGGCCGGAATCGGTCATCGAGCGCCCGCCCGCCCACGATCAAAGAGACGTCGTCGCCAAGAGAGTCGGCCAGCTTGTTTTGCTCACGGATGAATTTTGCCGGGTCATCGACCGCCGTGACACTTAACCAGACCAGTTGCGGCTGGTAATCCATCGCGGCGCGGATCAGCGAATCCAACGGCAGGTCGTTCCCGAGGTTGATCGCGTTCCAGCCCGCTTCGCGCAAGGCAAGCTCCACCAACGCCGATGGAAGTTGGTAGGGGTCGGTTTCGGGCGCCGCACCCACCGCAATTTTCGCTCCCGGCGATAAACGGGGCAGCGATTCACGGAGGTTGGAAATCAGTCGGTTGCAGATCGTGCAACTACGTCGCTCCTGGTAAACCTCCAAATCACCAGAGTCCCAGGCTTCTCCCATCCCACGCATCGCATCGGCGATCAAATCTTCAGCCGCCTCCGCTCGCGAGAACCCCTGCGACGTTCGCTCATCTAAAAGCTCCATGCAAGCCACCTCGTCGCCGGCCGCCAGGGCCGAACGGAACTCTTGCTGGATCGGCTGGCTGCCTTCACCCGGAATTTGCTTGCGACGTTTTCTGCCACCCCCCGCTGCGAGCAAGTCCGCTTCGTCGATGCCCAACACCTTCGGGTCGACCAATGTCTGGTCCGAAGCCGCCAGGAACTGCTGAAGCCCCGAAAGGGTGATTCGTCGGTGACCACCCACCGTTCGGATCGTTGGGATCATCCCCTGATCACACCAGCGTTTGACCGATGATTCGCTGACTTGCAGCGAATGGGCGACCTGTTTCGGTGAAAACTGCGAAGACTGGTTCGACACGGTACGTCTCGTGGACGGTTCGGGTGGAGAAGATGAACAAGATGAACGTTTTTACAGCTTACCCGAACGAAATCGGCGGCTGGGTGAACGTTTTTACTACCAAACCGTAGGAATAACGAGCGAGCAGCCAACCAGATTTCTCAGAAAAAGCCAAGATGTGGTTGTGAGGCCGTTTCGCATGTAGGAAATTTTCTCCCTTTTTTGCATCCACGCGTTGTGGCACGACGAAATACCGCTATACCTTGTGAACGTTTTGAACGAAAAGGCCTCTCGGCCGACCAATGAAAGATCAGGAAGTTACGATGCCCGCTTCGACAACCACCCCCCCAGTTCGATCATCGGACTCGGCCCCGAAGACGAAATCGTCCTCCCCGACGAGCAAATTGCGTGCACGCAAGCCGTCTTGGTTGAAAGCCGATGAGTTGCTCGATGCGAATCGCGAAGCCGACGGGATTGTCGTCTCGCAAGAGCACGCTTCGAACGAAGAGCTCAAGGCAATAACCAAGCGGAGACTTCGAGAAGAAATTTCCTTCATCTCCAACACAGACTTTTCAAGCCCCGAGCTCGGCAAGAAGCTTTTCGCCGAATCGCTCGAACTGGCACCACGACAGGCAGAGTTGGGGATTGCCGCCATACGCCGCAGCGGAATCGACATGCCGATTCACCTCGGCCGGCTTTGTGAGGCACCTTTGCTGAAGCCGGAACAGGAGAAAATGCTCTTTCAACGCATGAACTACCTGTTGCAACAAGCGGCCGTTCATCGCAGCTTGCTCAATCCCGCTCGGCCTTCGCGTGTACGACTCGAGCTGATCGATCGACTGCTCGCCCTTGCGGCGTGGCATCGTGACCGCATTGTCGAAGCCAACTTGCGGCTCGTGTTCTCGATCGTGAAGAAGTTCGTCAACCCGAATAACAGCTTCGACGACCTTCTCAGTGATGGCATCGTTGCTCTTATTCGTGCGGTTGAAAAGTTCGACTTCGATCGCGGTTTCCGGTTTAGCACGTACGCGACGCAGGTGATTCGTCGAAATTCCTACCGCACTGTTGTGCTCAAGCAACAGGAGCGTCAGAAAACTGTCGGGGGACTTCAGGACATGGATCTCGATCTTACCGATGAGGGCCGTGAATCGGCCATCAGCGAAAAGCGATGGCACGAGCTCCGAAGTCGCCTGAGCGTCATGCTCGACGACTTGGACCGGCGTGAGAAGTTCATCATCCGGGCGAGGTTTTCACTGGGAGCCCATCGCAAGGTGCACACACTCCAGGCACTCGCCAATCGCCTCGGTGTCTCCAAGGAACGCGTTCGCCAACTCGAGCGTCGCGCGATGGACAAGTTGCGTGCGATGGCCGGCGACGTCAACCTTGCAGAATTACAAGCTCAGTGAATCGATATGTCGCCGCGACAACGCTGCCGGTCAGTGACGAGGAAGCGTTCGCCTACCATGAGCGTCACGGCGCACTTGCACGATTGGTTCCGCCCTGGCAGAACGTTGTCGTCGAATCAAGCGACAACAGCCTGAAAGTTGGCAGCAAGGTTGTTCTTAAGCTCAAACTCGGCCCCATCGGGCTCCGCTGGCGTGCCGAACACACCGGCTATGACCCGCCCAGGTCTTTCGAAGACATTCAAGTCAGTGGGCCTTTTAAGTCCTGGCAGCATCGCCATGTGTTTGAAGAATCCGGCGACGAACGTTGCGTCTTGCGCGATGACATCAGCTACCAGGTACCTCTCGGAGGACTCGGCCGTCTCCTCGCAGGCCCGAAGGTCAGGCGGGACCTGGAGTCGATGTTTGCCTACCGTCATCGCGTCACTCGGGATGACCTCAAAGACGCTGATGAGTACGGGCTAAAACCGCTTCGGGTCGCCATTTCGGGCTCTTCCGGGCTACTCGGTGGCCGGTTGGCGGCATTCCTGACCCTGCTCGGGCATGAAGTGATTTCGCTGGAGCGTTCGATCGAAAAAGCCGCCGCGAAAACGAATGCCGTTGCACCGTGGGCATCGGAAGACGAAGCCGCCAAACTAAACGGTGTGGATGCCGTGATTCACTTGGCGGGGAAAACCATCGCGAGTGGCCGTTGGAACGCGAAAGTGAAGCAGCAGATTCGCGACAGCCGCGTCGAGCTGACGACACAGCTGAGTCAACGACTCGCTTCGCTCTCGTCCCCTCCGAGCGTTTTTATCTGCGCCTCGGCGACCGGTCTCTATGGAGATTGTGGTGCCAGGGAATTAAACGAGCGAAGCGAGCCGGGGAACGATTTCCTGTCAGGCGTTGCCGTTGAATGGGAGCAGTCTTGCGAGGCAGCAAAGTACGCCGGCATTCGAACCGTACACGCGCGATTCGGAATCATCCTGGACCCAAATGGTGGTGCTCTGCAGAAAATGTTACTGCCGGCGAAGATGCTCGGTGGCGCTCTCGGATCGGGGCGTCAGTGGTGGAGCTGGATCTCCATCGACGATGCGGTCGGAGCGATCTATCACGCGATGGCTCGCGAAAATGTCGCCGGCCCAATGAATGTGGTCGCGCCCAATCCGCTGACTAATGCAGACTTTGCCAAAACACTCGGTCGAGTGCTCAGTCGCCCGGCGATCTTTCCGGCACCCGCGTTCGCGCTTCGTCTCGCCCTCGGAGAGATGGCAGACGCATTGCTGCTGGCCAGTACGCGTGTGACTCCGAGCGTATTGCAGTCAACCGAGTACCAATTCCGCTTTGCAACCGCCGAGTCTGCACTTCGATATTGCCTTGGAAAAGATCGCTTGGAGTCGATTGAATGAGCAGTCAGTGGGCGTTTCTCGTCAACCTGGTCGCGACTTGGTACCTGGTCGGCTTGATTTGGATGGTTCAGATCGTGCACTACAATCTCTTCGACCGTGTGGGTACGGATGGGTTTGTTCGTTATGAAAACGACCATGCGTCGCTGATCACGCCCATTGTGGGCCCGCCGATGTTGATCGAGTTAGCGACGGCATTTTTCTTGGTGGTCGCCTGCCCCACGGGCGTCTCTCGCAATGCAATGATTGTGGGCCTGGCCGCGGTGATCGGGATATGGCTTTCGACGGCGTTGATTCAAGTTCCGTGTCACGCGAGGCTTAGTAAAGGCTTTAGCGAAAGCGATTATCGACTGCTGGTCAGTTCCAATTGGATCCGCACCGTCCTTTGGACATTGCGAGGCGGAATCATGTTGTACTACGCCGGCACGCTTATCCGTCCAGACGCAAGTTCCATTCAGCCCTGAACGGCCACCAACACGAAAACACGCCAGCCGTTGATGGCTGGCGTGTTGACGCTTGATCCATCCTGACGGATCACCGGTCGTCCAACTCGGTTACTTTTTCTTTGCCGATTTCGAATCGTCTGAAATTCGAAGAACTTGCTGTGATGCGTTGTTGTTTTGCTCGTAACGCATCTTCTTTCGCGACGACGACCACTCGGCAGGGTCCTTCAGTTTGGTTGACTGCAACCTATTGAGGTTGGCATTGCGTTCCAACTCCTGATTGACCCATCCGGGCAGTTTACTGCCGTAGCTGTCCTTGACGCCCTTCAGTGTCGAGCAGTTGAGCATGAGCAACTCCTCCGCTTCGGCAATCTTCCCTGCGTCACGCAGTGCGGTCGCGCGAACATTGTTGTCGTTGGCCAACTGGATCGCGCAGAACGCGTACGTCTCGTGATCCCGCTGCTCTGCAACTACGTCTTGTTTTTCACTGAAGCGAACTTCCAAGGCGTGACTGAGCGTGTCCTTTGTCCCGGTGATCATGTTCTGGTACTTGGTGGTCACCTTGGCGAGCGGACGCGAGTTGCCATCCTTGCCAGGTTCGACTTCCACCTCGACGACAAAGTACCGCTGCTGACGAGCATACAGTTGTGCGAGCGGAATTCGAATATCTTGGCCGCTGATGTCAGCCTTCGTGTTGAGCACGCGAACGGGCCGAATGCCTTCGGCGATTTCCGCATGAATATCGAACTCACTCGCAACGACGCTCATCAAGTCACTGAATTCCTTTTGGAATACCGCGACCAAGTCATCGGCGCGTTCGACGAAAGCGTGGTTTCCGCTGCCGGCCGATGCAAGTCGGCTCATCAGGTCTTCGTTGTATCCGAGCCCGAGTCCGAGCGTGCTGACGCTGATGCCTTCTTTCACCAAGGAAGCACCCAATCGTTCCAGCTCACTCGGACTTTGTGGTCCCACGTTTGCTTTTCCGTCGGAGAGCAAGATGACTCGGTTGACTGATTCTTCGTCGAGAAACTTCTGCACCTCGGCCGCACCTTTGCTGACGCCGGCGAACAGAGCTGTGCTTCCTCCGGCAGTGATGCCGCGGATTTTCTCAACAATGGACTCTCGGTCGGTAGCTTTGGTCGCCGGCACCAGAACCGTCGCGGAATCGGAGTAAAGGACAATCGAGACGATGTCGTCATCGCGAAGGCGTTCGACAGCGGCGATGGCGGCTTCACGAGCTCGTGCGATTTTCTCGCCGTTCATCGATCCACTTCGGTCGATCACGATTGCGGTATTGATCGGCGGTCGTTCTTTGGACTCCGGAACATCAAACCCGGTCAACGAGATTCGCATGTGATTGATTTGTTTTTCACCGGCCTTCATCACCGGGCTGGAAACGCCGACATCGAGACGGACCTGTTCCGCAGCGGCCGGGCGAGCAACTGCGAAGACGGCGAACGCCGTCAGGAGCGCGAGAGACGGGTGCATGAGTTTTGCAATCATTGGTCTTGAAACCATGGTGGATTCTCCACAGCAAGAGAAAAGCGTCTTGATCGCCGGCACGTCGCCGAAGACCGAGCGGAAAGCGAGTGTCCGTCACTTGCTTTTCGCACATGCCTAGTAAACGATCGAAAACGATTTCAATGGTCATCGATCGCTCAAAACAATGTAAAACAATTGTCTTCGCTAGCCGATTGAAAATCCGCGGACGCGTTCGAGCTCACTTTCCCAGGTCACGTCGACGTGATCGATCGACCCGGCCGGCCGCGATTGGATTCGGCTCAGCAGTTCCTTTAGATGTGCCCTTGATCCATCCACATCCAACAACACCGTCCCATCAGGTTCGTTGCTGACTGAACCATGCACGTCCAATCCGTTGGCATGATGAAGAACCGTCGCGCGAAAGCCGACACCTTGAACTCGCCCCGAAAACCTCGCGATCAATCGCACCTTTGCGGCCATTGTGTTGCCCCCACTGTAAGAGGTTCATCTGTTCTCGCTCAATGCGTGAGCTTTGAGCGCCGGTAACCACTAGGAGTCTGTCCCGTTTCCCGGCGAAAAACAACGGGCATGTACTCCGGGTTTTCGAAGCCACAACGGCCGGCGATCTCAGCCACCGGCAACTCGGTTTCCACAAGCATCCGTTTCACTCGATCAAGCCGCAGACGCATAATCTCCTGATGGGGCGTCCGGCCTATGGTCGCTCGGAATCGTTTGTCCAACACGCGGCGGCTGAGGCTGGAAACCGCTAGCACATCGGAAACGTCGATTCCCCGCCAGTGATTTTCGCGGATAAACTGCAATGCGATCGCAACATCCGAGTCATCGATTGCCAGCACGTCCGTCGATTGTCGCGTCATCACACCCAGCGGATCGATCAGATGTCCGTCCGGTGGCACATCCTGGCCAGCCATCATTCGGTCCAACAGTGAGGCGGCCTGGTACCCGGTCTGCATCGCGTCCGGAATAATGCTGGACAGAGGCGGTGTGCAGAGTTCGCACAACAATTGGTCATTGTCCACGCCCAAGACCGCGACAGATTCGGGAACGGCAATGTTCTCATCACGACAAGCCTGCAAGAGCTGCTGGGCCTTGATGTCGTAACAGGTGAAAATGGCGATCGGTTTGGGTAATTGCCTCAGCCAAGATCCTAACTTGCGATTTTCAGCGTTCCACGAATACGCCTCGCTCTGGCGCGAGGTCGACTCGAACTCGTGGAGCGTGCCACCTCGTTCGCTCACGCGCTCGGCAAACCGGTCGCGACGAAGGTTCGACCAGGCGAAACCAGGGTCCCCGCAGTAGGCGAACGACTGGAAACCACGCTCGACGAAATGCTGCACCGCGAGCTCGGCAATTCTCGCATCATTGGTCTCAACGAAGGGTACCGAGGGAGCGTGGCGGGCGGCGCTGACATCCACCATCGGGATCGACAAATGGGAAAGCCGCTCGGCGATTGCTTCCGACTCGATGCGGGCGATGATGCCATCGCCCTGCCACTGGGAAATCCAGGAGGGGGGCAACGCACCTCGCTCTTGCTCGGGAACGTACAACGACCAGGGAATGCTGGCACGGGTGTATCGCAGAATGCCATCGAGCAATGCCCTGGCGTAGGCGTTGGACGTTTCAATCAGCAGTGCGACCGACTTCATGAACCCAACCGGTAAAATATCACAAATCCAGGATCAAAAAACACATTCTAATTGACCGCAAATGGCCTACGGTAGTCGGCAGAGGTAATTCTCAGCTCCTTCAAGATTCGATTTCGGTCGCTCGTAGGGGCAGTCCCCTTCTGTGGAGCAAGATGAGTTGAGCGGTAACAAAGTAAAAATGGCAATGGTGGGACTGGGTTTCGGGGCTGAGTTCATTCCGATCTACCAGGAACATCCCGATGCGGAAGTCGTCGCAATTTGTCGCCGAAACGAAGTGGAACTGAACAAGTGTGGCGACCGGTTTGGGATCGAGCGGCGTTATCAAGACTACGCCGCAGTGCTCGCGGATCCGGAAGTCGATTGCGTTCACATCAACAGCCCGATTCCCGACCACGCGGCGATGTCACTGGCGGCACTTGATGCCGGGAAACACGTCATGTGTACCGTGCCGATGGCCACCACCATCGAAGAGTGCCGACAGATCGTCGAAAAAGTCGAGCACACGGGTTTGCGTTATATGATGGCCGAAACGGTTGTCTACAGCCGTGAATTCCTGTTTATCAAACAGATGTACGACAGCGGTGAATTAGGCAAGATCCAACACCTCGCGGCTTCCCACCCGCAGGACATGGATGGCTGGCCGTCGTACTGGGAGGAGATGATTCCCATGCACTACGCCACGCACGTGGTGAGTCCGTGTTTGGGTTTGGTGGAAGGCCTCGCCGAGTATGTGAGTTGCTTTGGATCAGGAACCGTCCGCGACGACATCGCACAGAAGTCGGGCAATCAATTTGCCGTGGAATCCTGCCATATCAAGATCAAGGACTCGGACCTGACGGCACATATCTGGCGGTTTCTATATGACGTCGCCCGACAGTACCGCGAGAGTTTTGATGTTTACGGCACCAAGAAGAGTTTCGAATGGACGCTCGTCGAAAACGAGCCCCATGTCATCCACACGGCGAAAAAACCAGAAGCCGAAATCCCGGAGAAGATCGAAGTTCCTGACTTCGCACATCTCCTGCCCGAACCGATCCAGCGATTCACGTTGCCGGCCGAAATCCATGATGCGGATCACCTGTCGTTCGTCCAGGGCGGCGGCCACGGTGGATCACATCCCCACCTCGTTCACGAATTCGTCAGTGCGATTCGTGACGGGCGCAGCCCATTGCCCGATGCAGTCACATCGGCAAATTGGACCTGTGTCGGAATTTGTGCTCACGAGTCCGCGACCAAGGGCGGCGAAGTGGTCCGCCTCCCCGAGTTTACTACCCAAACGCATTGATAGTCATGAATCGAATTTTGGTTGCTTTCCTTCTTTGCGTACTCTGCGGCGTTCAGTCACCGGCAGAGGAGCTCCGCGTTATGTTCCTCGGCGACCGCGGTGCGCACCAGCCGCGGCAACGGTATGACGAGTTGCGGCCGTTCCTGGCGGACCGCGAGATTGAATTGGTCTACACCGATGACCTCAGGGACCTCGCGTTCAAGAACTTAAAGCAATTCGACGCCCTCGCGGTCTACGCGAACATTGACTCCGTCGACGATGAATACGCCGACGCGATCCTCCGATACGTCTCCCAGGGCGGTGGCTTTGTTCCGATTCACTGCGCGTCGTTTTGTTTCCGCAACCAACCAGAGTTGGTGGCTCTGATCGGAGCCCAATTCCAGCGTCATGGTACGGGCATCTTTCAAGCTCGCATCTCCGACGAAGAGCATCCGGTCACAGACGGCTTTAGTGGCTTTCGCAGTTGGGATGAAACCTACGTGCACCACAAGCACAATGAAGATGGCCGAACGGTGCTGATGTACCGAGTGGATCGGGAAGGCCGTGAGCCATGGACCTGGATCAAGACGCACGGCTCCGGCCGCGTGTTCTATACGGCGTCGGGTCATGATTCGCGTACCTGGACCAATGCGGGTTTCCAGAACTTGATCGAACGTGGCATTCGTTGGGCCTGCGGCGACGAGCCAAGTAAGGCAGGCGACTACGTTGCCGAAACACCCTTTGATCCTCCCGCGATGGGTTCGATCTCGCGAGATGCTGCGCCGTTCGATTACATCGACGTCGGGCCAAAGATCCCCAACTACACTCCGAGCCGGCAGTGG
>JBCBOO010000339.1:0-6112 GCA_039821235.1 Planctomycetota bacterium | reverse complement strand
AAGCATGCTTGGTGAAGTGCGGTGCTGCCGTTGGCATTTCGCACTTCAAACTCAGCTCCGGCTGCGATGAGGATCCTTGCGACTTCATCCTGTCCAAAAATCGCTGCCAGAATCAGAGGTGTGCTGCCGCCATAGTCTTCTTTCTCATCCAAGTTGGTTCCGGCCGCGACATGCTGTTCGACCGCTGAAGTGTTGCCGGTAATGGCAGCCTGCCAGAGGCTGATGGTTGGTGCTCGCTGCGTTGGTTTTAGGTTCGCGGCGGAAAGGAGCTTCAGAATCTTCGGTCGCTCGAACTGAATCCGCTCCAGGTCGAGTGACACGTCCAATACTTTCTCGAGGTGGTGGTAGTAGGCCTCCAGATCCGAACTCCACCTGACAGCCACATTGTCCACGCTGCTGAAGCCGAGATGATTGCGAATCGCAGGATCAGTTCCCGCTTTCAGCAAGGCTCGTACGATTTCGGTATGTCCCAGAAACGCAGCCATATGCAGGGCCGTGTTTCCTTCGCCGTCGGTCAGCGACACATCTGCGCCACTTGACAGCAGCAGCCCGGCGACCTCCGACTGACCGAACAGAGCTGCGACATGCAGCGGAGTCAGTCCACACTCTGCCTTCCCATCGACGGACACGCGGTTTTCGAGTTCATGGTTGACTGTGCTGAAATCACCGTCAGCCGCTGCTGCCCAAATGTTTTGTTCTGCCATGGGGACTTTCACCGTCAACTGTCCAAGCGACGGATACGCCATCGCATATTGCTGCGGCGGGAAGTTGAGACTCATCAGAGCAAGTAAAACGGTTGCTGTAAGAGTCGAAATCCCGGACACCCATTTCCAGATGGGCGTCGATTGCTGATCGGTCGGAGGCTGAGGTGCCGGCCCGATGGTTCCCAGTTGAGCTTCCTGTCGCAAATGGGCGTCGATTTCTGCCTCCCGCAGGAATTCATCTTGCAACGTCTCATCAGCGCGCAGGCGACGTTCAAGCTCATTGACTTCTTCTTCAGAGCAAAGCCCCAGCGAGTAACGCTGAATCAATTCGTTCGAACGCATGATTACGCGACCTCTCTTGCGATGCGGAGATTGATGCACTCGATAAGCTGCTGCCGCAATCTCGCCAAGAGCTTGTACAATGAATTCGGCGACTTGTTTCGCCGCTTGGCGACGTCCACAACCCTGCGTGTTGAACTATGGGGTGCCAGCAGCAACTCACGATGTTCCTCGGAAAACTGGTTCAGGCACACCCCAAGAGCTTGAGCCCGCGCCATTGATTCTTCCGTCGATCGCTGGGCGCCACGCTCCGCGAGCGTTTCCAGCATTTCGTCACTGAGCAGCGTTCTTCGAGCTCGAAGCTTCTCCAACTGACGGAGGCACTTGAACCGCAGCACCGTGATGGCCCACGGTGCAAATCCATCAGTGTCCTGCAATTGCTCACGCTTTTGCCACAAAGTGATGCTGGCTTCCTGCAATGCTTCGTCAACCAATTCCCAATCGGGCACCAGGCTACGTGCATACGCCCGCAGAGCCGGCTCATGCTTGACAAGCAACGTCAGAAATTCGGTTTCGGAGAGTTCGAACTGCGGCTGTGAATCGTCCATACATACTGATATCCGCCCCATTCCAAAAACCTGCCATGAAATTCAGAGAATTCGAGGAGGATAGCGATACTCGTCAGGAGTTTCGGTCGGAATCTCAACACGCCGAAAGACTTGACGACTTTCGCAACGACTTGAAGAATTCATTGTAATTGTTCACTGACGGCGATCTGCGAGTTCGGCTTTCTGAATCACAATCCCGGTGGAGTCTTGGAAAGTGAAAGCGTTGACGAGGCAATCGCCTGTTTTGCTAGGACGAAGCTGCTTTTTCCAAGTCGGCTTGCATTCGGGTGATTCGATCGGCGAGTGATTCGCTGCTGACTCGTTCACGTAGCTTGTCGACGAGCAGCGGAAACGCGAGTGGCGTGACCTTGGGCGGACGCATGAGAACGACCCGACAGTTAGCGATCCGTTCGAGCGCCGCACGCATCCGCGTCGTTTCAAGTTGGAACTCCAGCACTTCGTTTCGGCTTTGCCGGAGCAGTTGGTTGTCGGGGTCGTATTCGCAAAAGACGTCAAAAAACAAGTTGCTACTCGCCTGCAGATTCTTGGCGGACTTTTGTTGCCCCGGATAGCCGCCATGTACCAGACCCGCGATGCGAGCGATCTCGCGAAATTGACGTTTGGCCATCTCGGTCGCGTTGAGGCTGGACTGGATGTCGTCGACTAAGTGATTCGGCGAGAGCAGCCCGGCCGTGATGGCAGAGTCGATGGGGATTTCACTGGGCGACTGCAAGACGATCCCATAGTCATTGCAAGCCATCGACAACGTGATTGGCGTGTGTTGACTCAAACGGTACGCAAACACGGCCGCCAAGCCTTCGTGAACGAGTCGACCTTCGAAGGGGAACAGAAACGCTTGGTATCCCGTGCGTGTTTTGATTTGTTCGATCAACAACTCGTCGCGCGATGGTAGAACGCTCCAGCGATTTTGAATGTCAAAGAGGCCGGCGAGTGATTTCATCTCTGGACCGACCAGCTTGCCGGCGGAGGCTTCTTCGAGTTTGCGACGAAGGGCGTCACTGAGTTCGGTCGAGAGCGGCATCCGACCGCCCATCCAGCGCGGCACCGTATCGGGCGTACCCTTGTCACGCCGGACATAAGCGACGTTGTCTTGGATTCGAACCAAGCTGACCAATCGGCCGGCGAATAGAAATCGATCGCCTGGTTTCAGCTTGCTTAGAAAGAGTTCTTCGGCGGTACCAAGGGTGGTTCCCTTGAGGTACTTCACTTTCATCGCCGCGTCGCTGACGATCGTCCCGATACTCATGCGGTGCAAACGCATGATGCGGCGATCACGAACCACATAGCGCCCCTCTTCCACCGCAACGCGTTTGAATTCGGGATACTGATCGAGCGAACTGCCGCCACGCACGACGAAGTCCAAGACCCATGCCCATTCCGTATCGCTCAGATCGCGATAGGCGTGGCACGATCGGATTTCTGGTAGCAGTGTGTCGGATTCAAATCCGCCCCCGATCGCGAGCGTGACGAGGTGCTGAGCCAAAACGTCGAGCGGTTTTTGATGCTGTGCTTTTGATTCGAGTTCGCCTCGCGCAATGGCATCTTTTGCGGCGGCCAACTCGATCAATTCAATCGCATTGGTGGGGACAAACGAAAGCCTGCTCGTAGCGTCGGGTTGATGACCGCTGCGTCCGGCTCGTTGCAGCAATCGCGCGGCACCCTTTGGACTGCCGATTTGGATGACGAGATCGACGGCGGTAAAGTCCACGCCGAGGTCCAAACTGCTTGTGCAGACAACGGCCTTGAGTGTTCCTTCCTTCAGGCCCGCCTCCACCCAACGTCTCACACTCGCATCGAGGGATCCATGGTGCAGTGCGATTCGTCCGGCCCAATCGGGTCGATGACCGAGTAGATGCTGGTACCAAATCTCGGTTTGCGATCGTGTGTTGGCAAACACCAACGCTGACGATGCGGACTCCAATTCCTCGGCGACTTGGGGAACCATTTTGGTGCCGATATGTCCCGACCAAGGAAACCGATCCATTTGCGCCGGGATCAGTGACTGCAGCTTCAGTTTCTTTTTTTTGTAGCCTTCGATGATGCGTGTGTTGCCGGACTGACTCGCGTTGGTACCCAGCAATGCTCGCAAGGCATCGTCCAGATTTCCGAGTGTTGCGGAAACGCCCCAGGTGCGCAGTTGTGGGTTCAGCTTTCTAAGTCGCGCGAGTGCGAGTTCGGTTTGGATGCCACGCTTCGTTCCCAATAGCTCATGCCACTCATCGACGATCACGGTTTCAGCGGTTGCCAATTGCGGCAGCAACTTTTCGTGCGTCAGCATCAGCGAAAGACTCTCGGGCGTGGTCACCAGTGCCGTTGGTAATTTTTTCAGCAGTCGCGCTTTCACGCTCGCCTTGCTGTCGCCGGTTCGGCTGTCCAACCGCCACGGCAATCCGAGGCCCTCGAGTGGTTGTCGCAGGGATTGCTCGGTGTCACCGGCGAGGGCTCGCAGCGGTGTGATCCAGATCGCGCGCAGCGGCGGTGGTTTCTTCGGATTCCACTTCGTCGCGTCTCGATTCGATTTCAGCCAATTGAGTATCGGCCCCATCCAAACGGCCAAGGTCTTGCCCGTTCCCGTCGCGGAGTGAACCAGTCCACTGGCACCGCTTTGGTAAGCCCTCCATGTGCTGCGCTGGAAACGGAAGGGCGAAAACCCGTTGGCCTCGAAGAACGAATCGACGTATTGCCGGGGTTGAATTCGAGTCGCCTTTAGATCGGTCGTCGATGAAGCGGCTTTGCTTGTTTCGGCGAGTGGCCCGCTTGGTTGCTCAGCCGTCATCGGGCAACAACGCTTTGAGTTCACTGAGACGGTTTGCGTCGGCGGGTTTCTTGTCGTGCCGCCAACGCAAAATACGTGGGAAACGTGTCGCGATGCCGCTTTTATGACGTGTGCTGCGGCCGAGACCTTCGAAGGCCAACTCGAAGACCAGTTCCGGCGTCACGCTACGCACCGGTCCGAAGGATTCATTGGTGTTCTTTCGCACAAAGCGATCCACTTCACGGATCTCTTTATCATCCAGCCCGCTGTAGGCCTTGGCGAAAGGAACCAATTGATCGCCTTCCCAAAGTGCGAACGTGTAGTCGGTGTACAAACTGGCGCGTTTCCCGTGACCTCGTTGTGCATAGATCAAGACCGCATCGATCGTGTACGGCTGGACCTTCCATTTCCACCAGGTGCCGCGAACACGCCCGACATCGTAGACCGAGTCCCATCGCTTGAGCATCAAGCCTTCGGCGTGTCGGTCGCGGCTGGTTTCACGCGTGCGAGCCAAATCGATCCACTCCGAACCCTCGACCAATTCCGTGATGCAAAGGTGAGGTTGGTCGACATTCGCGAAGACACTTTCCAATCGACGTCGGCGATCTCGAAAGGGCTCGTTTCGAACGTCTTGGCCATCTTGCTCCAAGAGATCAAACGCATGAAACACCACCGGCACTTCGCGCAGCAGTTTCTTGCCCACGGTTTTGCGGCCGATACGACGTTGTAGTTCGGAGAAGGGCAAGACGTTTGACTCACCGGTGTCAGAGTCCAATTTGCATGCCAAAATCTCACCGTCCAGCACGGTTCCATCGGGCACCGACGTTGCGGCTTCTTCGAGCTCCGGCCATCGGCCCTCCATCAAGTCTTCGCCGCGTGACCACAGAAACGTTTCACCTTGTCGCCGAATGATCTGTCCGCGAATACCGTCCCATTTCCATTCCGCCGCGAAGTCGTCTCGAGTTCCCACCGACGCGGCGATCTCCGCGGCTTGCTGGGCACCTCCGTCTCGATCGGGAGACGTGGCTTGCTCGATCGGATGGGCCAAGCAGAACGGATACGGACGGCTGATCTGAGTGTCTTGGTCGTCGGGATGGATCACTCCGGCAAAGAACTCTGGGCCGGGTTCCCAGTTGCCCATCAATCGGTGCGCGATCGTTTCGGCATCAACGCCCGAGCACTTGGCGATGCCGCGGGTGACCAAGCGTTTGCTGACACCGACTCGAAAAGCACCGGTGATCAGTTTCATCGCCACGAAACGCATCTCGGGATTGGTCGCTCGCCAGATCTCCAAGATCGCGTCGCGCTGTTCATCGGGCTCGCGACCACGAAGCGGCATCAATCGCGTTTCGATCCAGTGCGTAAGTGTTTGTTCGCCGTCGGGTTCACCCGGTGGGACGACCAACGAAATCGTCTCGGCGAGATCGCCGACGGCCGAGTAAGACTCTTCGAACAGCCACTCTGGGATGCCGGCTTGTTCGGCGGCCCAAACGCGCAGCAGTTTCGTCGGAACCAACTGACGCAGCTTGCGACCGGAAAGCATGTAGATCGCCCATGCCGAGTCCTCCGCGGGCGCTTCGGAAAAGTAATCCGCGAGCGCGGCGATCTTTTCGTTGGTCTTGGTGGTGGCGTCCAGCTTGGTGAATAGCGCGGCGAACTGCTTCATGAGTAGCTGTCCAAGCTGTGAAATCGATATTGGCTGATTTCGGCGATACGATTATCACTTGGGGATGGATATTCAGCAA
>JBCBOO010000338.1:0-6118 GCA_039821235.1 Planctomycetota bacterium | reverse complement strand
GTCAGCTTGCACGCACCCAACGAAGAGCTTCGAAATGAGCTTGTTCCGGTCAACCGAAAGATCGGTATTGATGCGGTGCTCAAGGCGGCCGATCACTACTTCGAATCGAGCGGCCGTCGGCTGACGTTTGAGTACGTGTTGCTGGGTGGAATTAACGATGGCCATGAACATGCAGAACAATTGGCCGGTCGCTTGCGAGGGCGCGGCGTGTTGCTCAATGTGATTCCGTACAATCCCGTCGAAGGCTTGCCGTACAAGACTCCTTCACAGCGTTCCATTGCCGACTTCCGTCGTGTCTTGGAGTACGCTGGAATCAACGTGATGTTTCGACAACGCAAAGGCGATGAAATCGATGCCGCTTGCGGTCAGTTGAGACGGAACCGAAACCAACCGCCTCAACCAAAGGGAACTCCGTGAGCGATTCATCGTCGTTGGATCTTGTAAGTCAAGCGATGCAAGAGGGCGATCTCGATCAGGCCGCCAGCGTCTGTGATCAAGTCATCGCGGATGAACCTGATAACGCCAGAGCGTACCTGATGCGTGGAGTCGTTCACGCGCAGCAGGCTGAATTTCAATCGGCCGTCAACTGCTTTCATCGCGCGACCGAGTTGCGACCTGATGCGGCCAACTACCATTTCAACCTGGCGCTCGCGTACCAGCATCTCGAACAACGCGACGAAGCCATCGCTTCCTATCGGGCAGCGATCGAATGCAAACCGGATTTCTTGGAAGCACAGAACAACCTCGGCAACCTCTTGGTGGATGATGATGATCCTGCCGAAGCGATTGCTCACTTCCGAAGCCTCGCCGAAACACACCCCGATGAAGCTTTCGTTCACTACAACTTGGCGAACGTTCTGCAGGACGCAGGCGACTACACCGACTCGATCGACGCTTTCCGCCGAGCCATCGAGCTAGATCCGGACTTCCCGTCCGCACGCGAAAATCTCGGCCGAGCACTTTCGGATGTCACGCGATACGAGGAAGCCGCCGAAGTCTGGCGGGACTGGTTGAAGCATGAACCCGGCAATGCGGTCGCGTCCCACATGCTCGCTGCGCTGGGCCATGCCGAAGCACCAGACCGATGCAATGACGAGTTCGTCAAAGGAACGTTTGATCACAATTTTGCTCGATCGTTCGAGGAGCAATTGCGTCGATTGGAGTACAACGTCCCCAAGCTAATGGCCGACAAAGTTGCCTCGGTCGTGCCCGACGCGACGGATTTGGAGGTGCTCGATGCCGGTTGCGGCACCGGTCTTTGCGGGCCTGACCTTCGGAAATATGCGCGGCGTTTGGTCGGTGTCGATCTGTCACCCGAGATGCTGGTGGAGGCAAAGGCAAAGCAAGTTTATGACGAATTGGTCGAGGCTGAGTTGTCGTCGTATTTCAGCCAAGACCCCAGCAAGTACGACCTGATGATCTGCGCCGACACCTTGTGCTACTTTGGTGATCTTTCGCTCGTGATGCATGCCGTCCCAAGCATGCTCAAGCCGGGCGGTTCCTTCTTGTTCAGCGTCGAAAAGATCGCGGACGAAGAAGAAGCCGAAGGGGACGCATCCGGCGAAACGGGCGCAGAACGATCTTCGTCGTCCTACGAACTGCAACCAAACGGGCGATACTCACACGAGGAGGATTACGTGCGCAACGTCCTTGCCGAATCCAATCTTGAAATCAAATCCTTCGAGTCGTGCGTCCTAAGAAAGGAACGCGGGCGTGACGTGGTTGGATTTGTTGTCGTGGTGTCGTAGTTCTGACGCTCCCCCATCACGAATGCTCTGTCAACTCATTGGAGACGTCAGTTCACCGGAACGGTACCCTGCAGGTCGCTTCTCCGCAGCACTACAGTGCGAGCGACTGACGAAGCTTCTGAGCATACTCGGGGACTTTCACAAACGGATCTTCATCCTCGTACTCGAGTACGACTGAGCCTCGGTAGCTACCGTCTCGCAAGATGGTCGCGATGCGATCAAAGTCCGCCGGATACTTCTCGCCACTGGGCCGGCGCATCGTCACTTTCACTTGCACGTTGACGGCGTAGGGAACGCACGCCTGCAAGTCACCGTAGGGGTCTTCGCTGAAGAAGTTGCCGGTATCCAAGTTGATTCCGACCCAGGGATGGTCGACCGCGTGAATCAAGTCCAGCAATTGCTGCCGCCGGAGATTCCCGTGGTTTTCAATGCCAAGAAAGATTCCCTTTTCTGCCGCATGATCGGCGCAACGCTTCATCGACGCGATGGCTTCCTTCATCCGTTCGGGGTGCTCATCCAGCTGCTTTCCTGTGCCGGCAAAGAACCGAATATGGGGAGCCCCGAGGACGGCCGCTCGATCGATCCACCGGATGGCGTTGTCAATCTCTTGATCCAATCGCTTGCCGGCTCCGCAGGTGAAGTTGTTTCCGATTGCGGTACCCGAAATGGAAACGCCTTGCAGGAATGCGTGGCGTTTGACTTGCAGCAAGTAGTCGTCATTCAGCTCCGACGGAAAGAAGTAGCTCGTCAACTCCGCATCCTGAAATCCCTCGCTTCGGCAATAATCAATGAAGGCGAACATGGTCATCACGTTCTCGGGATCAAGCGGTCGTTGCGGCTTGCCTTTCATAAATGCAAAGTGCTTGCGCATCGAGTAAGCCGCCAAACCGAGGCGGAAATTGGGTGGTCCCGATCGCCCAAAGTCGTCATCGCCGTGACCGTTCCGGGGGTGCAAACCGGAAAAGGCTGCCGTGGCTGCGGCGGCAAGTACCAGACGTCGATTACAACGAAGCGAAACGGATGGCATGAGGATTCCTGTTTGAAATGCTATCGACCGGCTTGTATCAGTGCGGCGGCCCCCTGACCGAGTAAGTCACCGCTGACTCGTTGACCGAGCGTCTTTGAAACGGACGACCACTCGCTTGATTGTAAGTCAATCGCGGCGGTCTGTTTCGCATCCAAGCAGACCGTTCCATCGGTGGCCAGCACACGTCCATGCAATTCCAGCGTTTGCCGGCTCGGGTTCAACGTGGCGTGGGCTGCAATCGGTGCCAGGCAACCTCCATGGAGTTGCGACAGCATGGTGCGTTCGGCCAGGGTACAGGCGAATGACGCAGGGACCGAAATCTGTTCCACCGCTTCGATTGCAGCGGGGTCATCGCGACGCGTTTCGATCGCCAGGGCGCCCTGACCCGGGGCAGGAAGCATCATTTCCAGTGGTAACTCGACGCGTGGCAACGCAGTCATCTCGAGCCGTTCGATGCCGGCCGCCGCGAGCACGATCGCGTCATATTCTCCGTCATGCAGTTTCTGCAGTCGTGTTTGGACGTTCCCCCGTATCGGCTGGACGTTCAGATCCGCGCGGACCCGCAAGAGCTGTGCCGCACGACGGCGGCTGCCCGTGCCGATGGTCGCGCCTTTCGGCAAGTCGTCAAGCATGACGCCGTCGCGTGTTACAAGGCAATCACGAACCGTCTCACGTTCTGGTGAACCGGCCAGCAAGAGCTCCGGGTGTGGCTCGGTTGGCAAGTCCTTCATCGAGTGAACGGCCAGATCACCTTCGTCCTGCAGCAACGCCTCTTGAATTCGTTTTGTGAAAACCCCAACCGAACGAGTCCCATCGATCGGACGCAGGTCGACATCGCCCCGACTGACCATTGGAACGATGGCCGGGGCATCGAAATGGCGGCTGATCAAGCCCGCGACGTGGTGTGCCTGCCAGAGTGCCAGGGGGCTCTCACGGGTCGCGATTCGTAGTTTTCGAGACGTTGTCGCGTCGGATTGAACATTTTCTCGGGGGTCCGAATCGGCCAAAACAGTGTTCCAAAATGAGAATTTTCGCAGGTGAGCGAACGCGGGAATAATCGGTTTCGCGAACGTTCGCTCCGCCGAAATCCTTTTCCGGAGGCCGAATGTAATCAATAAATCGATCGATCGGCCACGGACCATGCGGTTCAATCGGTGTCCCCACGCGTTCTGCTTTTACGCGGATGCACAACGCCAGATCGTGGCTGATCCTTTTCCGACCCTTCAAATGGGTCCGCTCCCGAAAACCGGCCCACAACGCAAGCCTAACGATTCACCCCGCAGAATCTACCTGGGACTTTCACTGGATCTGCCCCGTGACATCCACTAGATTGGTGGGGTTGTGATCAACCCGTTGTCGCGAGCGTGTTCACCCATTCCTCCATCCCCCATCCTCCTCCCAACGTTGGATCAGCGCGAAACTCGAAACGAAGAGCCCTCCAGCGGTTCGTTGTCCAACGATCATTGGGGAACGTCCGCTTGGGAAAACGCGCCGTCGGCGAGTCCTCCGAGCGAGTTTGAGGCGGTGGCCATCGATTCCGATGAGATCGATGGGTACTCCCAGGCGGTGCCGACCGATACACCCACCTGTGACGTTTCCGATGCCAATTCGCGTGTGGAGGGATCACTGGACCTCAGTATTGGGGACGCGGTGGCAAACTCCAATGACGCTTCGGATTCGGAAAGCGGAAACGCCCTGCCGATCCCCAGCAAGATTGGCGATTATGCGATTGAGCAGGTGATCGGATCCGGCGGGATGGGACAAGTCTATCTTGCCGAGCATGTGCGAATGCAGCGCAAAGTGGCGCTGAAGATGCTGCGTGGCGACCGACAACATGACACCGCATCGCTTGAGCGTTTTTATGATGAGGTCCGCGCGGCCTCACGCGTGTTGCATCCAAATATTGTGACGGCCTTTGACGCCGGAGAGCACGGCGGGATTCATTACCTGGTAATGGAATACGTCGACGGCGTGACGTTGACGCGTCTGGTTGCCAAGCGAGGTCCGCTTTCCCCAGGCATGGCGGCAGCGATCATCCGGCAAGCTTCGCTGGGACTCTTGCACGCCCATCGCAACGGAATCATTCACCGTGACGTCAAACCCGGCAACTTGATCCGTGCGAACGATGGAACCATCAAGGTACTCGATCTCGGACTGGCGCAGATCAGCAACATTCTCTGGTCCGATGACGGTCGTGAGCTTGGACGCATTCAAGACCCGAACTCGCATCACAAACGCAAAGGGCGATTGGTAGGCACGCTTGCTTACATGGCCCCGGAACAACTCGAGAACCCCGATGACGCGGACCCTCGCAGTGACATTTATTCGCTGGGTGCGGTGCTGTACTTCTTGCTCGCCGCCAAACCGCCGTTTACCGGCGAGTACTTGGATCAGGTTTATGGCCATCGCCATGGAGAGATCCCTGATCTGATGCAGTTGCGAAGCGACATCGATTTGGGTTTCGCAAACGTCTTCCGGCGGATGATGGCCAAAAAGCCGAGTGAGCGATACGCGTCGCTCGATGAAGTCATCGAGGACTTGGGGGCTTACGCAGAGCAAACTCACAATCCATCGTGGCTTGCCGAGTTTGTTCAGCGTCAACCCATCCAAGAGACCTCCACGCATTCCGGCGGCTCATCGACCATCGCAACCGCCTCGGTCGTTGGAATTGATTTTGGAATGACCTACAGCGCGGTCGCTGAAGCGGACACGGCCGGTAGCATCCATAACTTGCACGCGGGTGCCGACGATCAACCCTTGTTCCGGATGGCGATCGCGGACAACGAGCCATCGATGCTCTACGACATGGATGCGAACGATGTGCGGTTCACAAACCCGAAGCGAGTCGTGCATTGCTTGCCTCTTTACATCGGTAAAGAAATCGTCGAACGCGAGATCGGTGGTCGCAAGTGCCCTCCCGAAGTGCTGATGGGACTGGCCATTCGGCGGATGCTGCACCACGCGATGCCGGGCGACGACCCGCCGCGTTTGGCTGCGATGACTGTGCCAGCCAACTATGACCAATTCCATCGTCGAAGCATCAAACAAGCTGCGCGACTGGCGGGAATCGAGTCCGTTCGCTTGGTCGATCGCGGATTGGCCGCCGCCATGTCATTACTCGCGACGCCCGAATCCGACTCCGGTGATGCATCGATTCCCGGCAGTGACGAGACGATTCTCTATGTGGGTCTGACCGGACAAGCAAGTGAAATCACGTTGGTGCAACGCAGTGGGATGCAGTTGACGCAACTCGCTTCCGCCGGACACTGGCACACCGGAGCACTCGCGTGGCAGCATCGCCTGGTCCAGATGGCAACCGATGCATTCAAATCCCAGCATCGAT